>JALSTI010000208.1 GCA_026983795.1 Melioribacteraceae bacterium | reverse complement strand
AATTATAACTGGGAAAAAAATAATAAGCCATAATAGAGGACTGCATAAACCTATTCAGATTGATGTAATACTATCAAAGTTTGTTCATAAAATAATATGCATTTCAGATTTTGTTAAAGAAGAATATGTAAATAACGGAATAGATATAAGCAAATGTATAACTATCTACAATGGCGTAGATATTGAACGGTTTAAGCCTGTGGATATTAAATTAAATAAAATTATTATCGGATGTGTTGGCAGGTTAGAAGAATGGAAAGGTCAACAAGTTCTATTAGAGGCTGTTCCTAATATTGTTATGGAATTCCCTGATATAAAATTTCAATTTATCGGGTCAGGTTCTAATGAAAACAATTTAATTAAACAAGTTAAAGATTTAAATATTCAAGAATATGTTGAATTCCTTGGTAGCGTTTCAAATATTAATAAATTGATGGAAAAATTTACAATTGCGGTGCACACATCAATAAAACCGGAACCTTTCGGAAGGGTTATTATAGAAGCTATGGCCATGGAAAAACCGGTCATCTCAACAAATATTGGCGGACCAAAAGAAATAATTGTTGATGGTTTAAATGGATTTTTAATTGAACCTAACGATTCCAATATTCTTTCGAAAAAAATAATTGAAATATTGACCGATAAAAATTTACAGCTCCGTATAGGAAAAGAAGCCAGAAGACTAGTTGAAAATAAGTTTAATGCGAAATTAAAAACCCACGAAATTGAAAAACTTTATGCTAGTATGTTATATTAAAATTTATGTATAGAAATTGTAAAATATTATATTTTGATATGCAAATGCCCTATTTATTAAGTGAAATATCTAAACCGGTAGGTGGGGCTGCAGTTGAATGGTTAACTTGGTTAAACTCCTTTAAAGAGATTGGTTGTGAACCCGCATTATTAACTTGGAAAGGAGCAAAAAATATAATTACTAAATCTGTTGATTTTGATATTATTGAGAGTTTTAAATTAAATAAAGGAATTCCAAAAATTAAATTTATAACATACGAATTTCCTTTATTATTTTGGGCCGTTAAAAAATATTCTCCCGATTATATTGTTCAAGAATGCGCAAATCGATTTAGCGGTATTTTAGCGATTATTGCTAAATTACTAAGAATACCGTTTATACACAGAATTGCCAGCGACATGGATGTTGACGGACGAATTAAATATAATATCTCGAAATTTTATTTAATGTTTTACTATTTAGGTGTTAGATTGGCTGATCATATATCTTGCCAAAATAAATATCAATACGAAATTCTGAAAAAAAAGTATCCTAAAAAAAGTATTTCAATACTTTATAATCCATATAAAATTAAAGAAACTATCAATAGCAAATCTAATGGAAAATATATAGCATGGATTGGGAATTTTAGGTATGAAAAGAATTTATTAGCTTTGGCTTCAGTTGCAAAAAAACTTCCCCAGTTTCAATTCAAAATTGTTGGTACAAAATTAGTTGATTCGGATGAGGACACAAATAAAGGTCTTGCAGAATTGAAAAATCTTGATAATGTAGAATTTTTAGGACATTTAAATAATAATAAAATACCTGGATTTTTAAGTAATGCATACTGTTTATTAAATACTTCCAGATTAGAAGGTTTTACAAATACTTTTTTAGAAGCTTGGGCAATGGGAGTTCCGGTTATTACAACAAAAAATGTTAATCCAGATAACCTGATTACGGATTTTAATCTTGGTATTGTAGCAGACAATTATGAATCATTGCCGGAAATTATAAGAGAATTTATACTTTCCGGCAGGTATGAGGATTATCACGAAAAATGCAGAAACTATATTATTAAATATCATAATCCAAAATATTTAGCTATTCAATTTTTAAATGATATGAAAAATAGTACGAAAACTTCTTTTAACTAGGTAAAAGATATAATGGAAATTATTTTATATTCAATTATTGGTTTAATTGCTATTCTGTCTGTTTTTTTTGTGATAGAACAGCCGTATAAATTTGGTGCTGTTATAGTATTTATGTTGCTTTACAAATTTAATTTCGAAACTCCTCTGCCCCTTGATGCACGTGGTTTGTTATTATTACTATTGTTTGTAAGACTTTATTTTTTTGATAAAGAAAATTTTGAGTTGGTAAATAATAGTCTCCTGAAAAATAAATTTTTTTGGTTAATTGTAGTATTTACTTTATTAATATTAATAGATCCCATAATCAATGCCAAAGGTATAGTAAAAAATCTAAAAAATGTGGTTTTACCACTTATTAACTTAGTTTTAGGATTTATTTTAGTTAAAAATGAAGTCGGCAAAAAATCTGTTTTTATCGGAATAATCTTAGCCGGGCTTTTTAGTTCATTTGATTTAATAGTCAATTCTTTAATAATTGGAACATTGGATGTTGTAAGAATACCGGACCTTTTATTAGGTAGAATGATAGTATTGAACCATAATTATCCAGGGTTCTTGGCTGGTATGGGTGTTATTTATATATATTTAATATGGTACCATATTAAGATAAACCGCTTTCTGCTGGTTGCTTTAGGTGTTATTTTATTGGCCGGTGTTTTTATATCCACTTCAAGAAGCGCATTATTAGCAATATTAGTGACTATTATAGTTATGACCTTTATAGAATCGGATTTAAGGCATAATATTAAAAAAATAGCAAAATTGGGAATAGCAACAGTAGCAGTATTGGTTGGTTTCTTTTTTGTTTATAACGGATTTTTATCCCAATCAAAGGAAAATACCTTTCTTCATACTATTTATTACAGATTATATGAAGAACCTTTGCAGATGTTCGGCGAGGAAAAAGCAGATTTTAATAAATGGACCGGGAACCGGATTAGAGGAAGTATGGAATTTAGGTCTGCCAGATGGCAGCATGATTTTGATAAATTTGTTAATCTTGATTTGTCCGATCAGTTATTTGGCCTAGGTCCAAAAGGTTATTTAGATATTGCTATGAAAATTTATGCCAAAAATGATAATATATACCAAAGGTTGGCGCCTCATAACGGATATTTAATAATTTTATTGGAGAGAGGAATTTTAGGATTAATTCTTTTTTTAATTTTAATAACTGCCTTAATAGTTGCAGCAATAAGAGAATCAAAGCATCATAAAATTTATCTCCCGTTTGTATATCTTATAATAATGGTACTTGTATATTCCTTTGCACAAAATTCCGAAATAACTAGCGCTTCAAGTTACTTTATATTCGGATGTATTATTGGCGATATTTTACATTCAAAGAATCAAATTGATAATGAAGATACTTAAGATATTCTTTATAAGTCAAACTTTAAGTAAATATTCCCTAAACTACCTCTAACATTTTGCCCATTATGATAAACATTATTTGGCTTACACCGGAATTTCCTAGTAACTCTGCTAATACCAAAGGAATGTACATTTATAGAACAGTAAAAGAATTGTCAAAGTATTTTAAAATATATGTTATTTGTTTATACCCTGCTTCACCTCCTGTTATTGAAATGATTAAATATTGGAAAGATTGGAAAAAAATTTATAACGATTGGAAAGAAAATTATTCGAAAAAATCATCCGACTTTAAAAAGCTCAAAAACTTCGAAGTTATTTATTTAAGATATTTTAGATTACCCAGAGGACAATTCCATCATATTGAAGGATGGTTCTCTTACTTTCAGGCACGGAAATATATTGCTGAAATTGTCACTCCCAATTCTATTGTTCATGCTAATTGGATTTTCCCGGCGGGAACTATGGCAAATTTAATATCAAAAAAATACAATATTCCTTTTATAATCTCTTTGATGGGCAGTGATGTAAACAGATTGAATATTGGTTCCAAGTTTTGGAAAGCCGCTAAAAAACTGTTACTTAGTGCCAATAAAGTTACGGCTGTAACTAATGATTTATTTGATAAATGTAAAGATAAAAATATTAATTTGAATCAAAGTAAAATAATGCAGATTGATAATATTTACGAAACTGATAAATTTATTATAAAAGACAAGCAGTATTGCAGAGAATTGTTAAGCATCGAAATTAATAAAAAGGTAGTTTTCTTTGCCGGTGGATTAATTCCTGTAAAAAATGTTGACGTTCTAATTGAGGCATTCGATATTCTACTAACTAATAACAGCAATTTATTGTTATTTATAGCAGGTTCAGGAACCGAGGAAGGAAACTTAAGGCGGTTAACTGAGTTGAAAAAAATTGAAAATCATGTGTTTTTTTTAGGACCGCTTTTAAGTGATGAATTAATTAATTATTATAACGCAACCGACGTTTTTTGTTTGCCTAGTAAGAGTGAAGGACTTCCTAATGTAGTTGTTGAATCTCTATTTTGTGGAACACCGGTGGTTGCTTCTAATGTTGGAGGTATTCCCTCTATTATAAATGAGGGCGAAAATGGATTTTTAGTCCAACCTAATAATTCCCACGATCTTGCTGTTAAAATTGAGAAATGTTTGGGTAATAATTGGAACAGAGAAAAAATAAGGAAAAGTATATCTCACCTTGAACCGCATAAAGTAATTGAGAAATATAAAATTTTGTATAATGATCTTAAGGAATTAAATTAATTTGGACAATAAAAAGAAAATATTAATGATATTGGATAATGCTTTTTATCCCGACCTTAGAGTTCAGAAAGAAATTAATTCTTTAATTAAACTCGGATTTGATGTGGAATTAATATGTTGGGATCAAGAGGGTGAACTGCCCGAAATTGAAAGGGAAGCAAATTTTATAATACATAGAATTAAAATAATTGCTGGAAAGCAACAGGGAATAAAAAAGATATTCGATCTGTTCAAATTTTTTAGAAAGGGAATTAATAAAATTAAATCCCTTAATACAAGTTTTGATTTTTTTTATATCCATGATTTTTTAATGCTCCCCTTGGGCGTTTATCTTAAATTTAAAAATAAAAAGCCCCTTATTTATGATGCTCATGAAATCTATCATTTAATGGAGTGGGAAAAATATCCTCCGTTTTTAAGTAAAATTATATTTTTTGTTGAGAAAAAATTAATCAAATTTGCCGATGAAATTATAGTAGTTAACGAAAAAAGAAAAGAATTTTATTCCGGTTATATAAAAAATAAAGATATTCATATAATTGGCAACTGGTATGATCCTTACGATGGAGAAGTTATAAGTTTAAGAGAAAAATATTCTATTCCTGAAGATGGTGTGCTAATAAGCTATTTTGGCGTAATTAATTTTGATGAAAGACCGGTTGACACAATAATTAACTCATTAATAAAAAATAAAAATATTCATTTTTTTATAGCCGGTGTTGGTAAACATGAAAAGTTGATTTCAGAAATGTCTTCAAACAATGAAAGAATTCATTATCTGGGTTGGCAAAAGAATATCAGAAAGTATATGCACGATATCGATTTTATAATTTATTATCTGAATGATAAAAGAAAATATTTCGAGTATACTGCTCCAAATACTTTATATTTAGCGCTTTCACATAATATACCTCTTATTACAAATGTACCTGGCGAAGCAAAAGAACTTATACAAAAATACAATACGGGGTATTTTATCAATAACTTGGAAGAATTAAAATCTAAAATTGATTTTGATGTTAAATCAAATACATATATCGATAAATTGAAGGGAATTTCGACAATCAAAGATCAATTTAAATGGTCTGAGAATGAGAAAAAATATTCTCAAATATTTAATTCTTTGATACATAGTTAAAACTTTTTGTGTAAATTTTTATAATATTATATTTTTTATTGAAACGGGTGCTTAAAAGATATCATTTTCTGAATATAAACTAAATAATGAAAACAAAAAACGCGTGTATTATATCGAAATTTATTTATGAGAATGATACTAGATTGCAACAGCAAGTATCTATTCTGGAAGACAATGATTTTTATATAGATGTTATTTGTCAACTGGATGAAAAAAAGAGTATTAACCTTAGAAATAATGTCACTATTTACGGAGTTTCCACACCTGCTAGAAAAGATACTATAATTAAGTATATATTTAATACCGTAAAGTTTAGTATCCCGGCTTTTCTTAAACTTCAAAAATTAAGCCTTGCTAAAAAATATGATATAGTTATTGTTCATACATTACCGGAGTTTTTGGTTTTTACAACAGTTATTCAAAAGTTATTTGGCGCAAAAATAATTTTGGATATTAGGGATACATCCGTTGAATTATTTGATTCTAAATGGAATAATAAGAAACGAAAAATTTTTAGAAAATTAGTTGTTCTTCTTGCTAATTTTTCTTGTTATTATGCAGATAAAATAATTGTTGCCAGTCCGGGGTTTAAAGAAAAACTACTGGAAAGAAAGATTAAAGAAAATAAAATTACTATAATTTTTAATTCGGCTGATACAAAGATTTTCAAATTCGATAATCAGAGAAAGTTTGAAAAAATAGATACTGATCTAAAAATTATTTACCACGGATCAATTGCCGAACGATTTGGAATTGATGTTGCAATAAAAGCTATGAAATACATAGTGGATGTTATACCAAATACGAAATTGAATATTTATGGTTTTTACGATACGGAATATAAACTTGTACTGAAAAAATTGATTTTAAAACTGGGATTAGAAAAAAATGTGATATTGAACGGACGTGAAAGTTTAGAGAGTATTTATACTAAAATAAAAGAAGCCGATTTGGGAATTGTTCCTTACATAGATGATTTTTTTATGCAACTGGCATTCTCAACAAAATTATTTGAATATGTTGCTTCTGGTATTCCTGTAGTTACTTCAAGGCTTAGGCCTGCCGAATCAATTTTTTCCGACGAAAGTCTGTTCTTTGTTAAAGCTCGAAATCCCAAAGAACTGGCTGATAAAATCATCTTTGTTTGTAATAACCCTGAAATCCGGAAATTACAAGTTCAAAATGCTTATAAAGATTATATGAAAATTTCGTCTGAGATTATGAATAAACGTTTTCTAAATATAATTGAAGATATAGAACACTGACAGAAGTTGAGAGTTATTCTTACTTGGAAATTTAATATCTGTTTTATTAAAAAAATATATCCAATACAACTAAGCAAAATTAACTATTATCCAAAACTTCAAAATCATATCTTAATAAAATAATTATAATGTATAATGAACTTTTTGTGTAACAAAATTAGGTAATTAATATTCTCATTTTTTCTTTACCGGCCGGTGTGATTAAAAAATAGTTGTAATTTTAGTATCGGTATAATTTATTACAGCTGTTTAATTTACAAGTAAATAATATCCTCTTATGTATGAAACTTAAAAGTTATTTGAGGTTATTAAGGCCTAGTCATTACATTAAAAATTTTTTTGTTTTATCTCCGTTATTTTTTTCGCTGAAGTTTGCCGAATTCAAATTACTTGAAAGATCTATTTTTGCATTTATTGTTTTTTCGTTAATTGCAAGCTCCGTTTATATACTAAATGATATAAAGGATATTGATGAAGACAAAGAACATCCCGAAAAGAGTAAAAGACCAATTGTAAATGGAGAGATATCAATATCTTCAGCCATAAAAGTTTTGATTGCTTTGGCATGCATCGGATTTACGCTTGCATATTTAGTTACAATAAAGCTGTTATTTATAATGTTGATTTATTATGTATTAAATATCTTTTATAATTTTGGATTAAAGCATATAGCGATAGCGGATGTATTTATTGTTTCTTCAGGTTTTGTATTAAGAGTTTTTGCAGGAGCCGAAAGCATAAATGTTCCGGTAACAATGTGGATTGTACTTATTACTTTTTTACTCTCACTTTTTTTAGCCCTTTCTAAGCGACGTGATAACATAATTTTAGCTGGCGAGGGTAACAAAATTCGTAAAAATATTGATGGTTATAATTTAGTATTTGTAAATAGCGGTATGATTATTATGTCAGCCGTTGTAATTGTTTGTTATATCCTTTACACTATTTCAGACGATGTTATAAAAAGATTTAATACGGATAAATTATATTTCACAGTTCTATTTGTACTCTTAGGAATATTACGGTATATGCAGATTATTTTTGTTGAAAATAACAGCGCTGATCCAATTAAAATATTTCTAAAAGATAAACTCCTCCAATTAATAATAATTTCTTGGTTAGCTGTCTTTTTATTAATTGTATATTAAATGTTTTCAAACAGGACGGACAATTTTAATTTCCTTTTAATCTAAAAAATTAAACTTAAGAATGAATGAATTAATTTTAGTTGATGGTCACGTACATTTTCACGACTGCTTTGATTTAGGCTTGTTTTTAGAATATACCAGAAATAATTTTTTACGTAAAGCGCAAGATTTAGGTTACGCTAAAGAAATAGCTAAAGTTATTTGTTTTACGGAATCGGAAGGTGTTGATTATTTTAATAAACTGAAAAATTATGCGGTCAGTAATACAAAAATTAAGAATTGGAAATTTTCATTAACAGAAAATTCAAATAGCATTAAAATCAATTCAGACGATAACGATACTATTATAGTTTTTGCAGGAAGACAAATTGTTACATCCGAAAAATTGGAAGTTCTTGCCATTGGATTAGAAGAGAAAATAAATGACGGTTTACCGGTAAACGAAGTTATTGAAAAAGTAAACGATCTTAATAAAATTCCCGTCTTGCCTTGGGGAGCAGGAAAATGGACCGGCGTAAGAGGAAAAATTATAGAAAAAATTATTTTGTCCGCTCATAACGGAGATGTGTTTTTAGGGGATAACGGTAATCGACCGGTCTTTTGGTCGGAACCCGGACTTATTGAATTGGGTAGAAGCAAACAAATTTTTAATTTGCCCGGCAGTGATCCTTTGCCTGTAAAAAGCGGCATGAAAAATGCTGGTAAATCAGGATTTATATTAGATGGAAAGTTAAATTTAATAAAACCTTTTGACGATTTTTTGAGTAAAGTAAAAATTTTGAATAAACAGCCCAAAACTTTTATTTCGTTGGAATCACCGTTAATGTTCTTAAAAAATCAAATTTTTATGCAAATTTATAAAAGAAAAAAGAAGGATAATTAAAACTCAAATGAAAGCATTAGTTATAGCGCCGCAACCGTTTTTTTCGCCCAGAGGAACTCCCTTTAGTGTTTATTACAGAACTCTTATCAGCTCCGAGCTTGGTGTTAAAATGGATTTGCTAACTTACGGAGAAGGTCAGGATGTTGATATAGATAATGTAAATATTATCCGCATTCCAAGGTTTAAAGCTTTAGGAAATGTTAAATTAGGTCCTTCTTTCTTAAAATTGTTTTTAGATCTGTTTATTATAGCAAAAATGATTTCATTGTTAATAAAAAATAAATACGATTTTGTTCATGCTCATGAAGAGGCTATATTTTTTGCATTTTTTCTTAAACCGGTATTTAAATTTAAATTAATTTATGATATGCATTCCAGTCTTCCGCAACAGCTTACTAATTTTAAGTTTACTACTTCTAAAATTATTATAAACATATTTAAATATTTGGAAGATAAATGTTTGGAAAATGCTGATGCGGTTATTACTATTTGTCCGGATTTGAGGGATTATGTAAACGGTATTATCAAAGATAAAGACAAGCATTTCTTAATTGAAAACTCGATTTTTGAAGATGTAAGATTGAAGAATAAAATTGCGGCTTCAAACCCCGGAAAAGATAACTTTGACGGTTTGAACGGTTTCGTTGAAAATGGTCAAAAATTAATAGTTTATGCCGGAACATTAGAAAAGTATCAAGGAATAGATATTCTTGTTAAAGCAATGCAAAAAGTCGTTAGGCAAACTAAAAATGTTAAACTTCTTATTGCCGGAGGTACTCAAGAACAAGTCGAAAGTTTTTCGCAATTAGCCCAAAAATATAACGTGGATTCGAATATAAAATTTACCGGTAGAGTAGCGCAGAAACTGGCTAAAGAATTTACAAACAAAGCCGATATTTTGGTCTCTCCAAGGAGCGACGGAACGAATACACCCCTTAAAATTTACGAACAGCTTGCTTCTGGCAAACCTTTGGTTGCGACAAATATTTATTCGCATACTCAAGTTTTAACCGATGATGTAGCCTTTCTTGTTAATCCTAATCCCGAAGATATGGCAAAAGGAATTTTAGCCGCAATTCAAAATGAAGATTTGGCTAAGGTTAAAGTTAATAATGCATTGGAACTTTATAAAAATGAATACTCCAGATCGGTTTATAAAAATAAATTGAAAAAATTATTGGATTCGTTATAATATGTGCGGAATAGCCGGAGTAGTTACATTTCATAACTCTCCCCCAATTTCAAGGGATATGTTAAGTGCGATGGTTAATACATTATATCATCGCGGACCTAATGAAGCGGGTATGAACATTCATGCCGGCGCAGCTTTAGGAATGAGAAGATTATCGATTATCGATCTTAAAGGTGGAAGTCAACCGATTTATAATGAAGATAAATCGGTGTGGACTGTATTTAATGGGGAAATTTATAACTTCCCGGAACTCAAAGAAGAACTAATGAAAAAAGGGCATGTATTCCGTACGCATACGGATACCGAAGTTATTGTACATGCTTACGAAGAATATGGCGATGAGTTCCCTAAACATCTGAATGGAATGTTTGCAATAGCTCTGCACGATATTAAAAAAAATAAATTTTATTTGGTAAGGGATCATATAGGAATAAAACCTTTATATTATTCTTTTTTAAATGACAAAATAATTTTCGGGTCCGAAATTAAAGCTATTCTGGAAAGTAAACTAGTGCCTAAGGAAATTAATTTCAATGCTCTTAATGAATTCCTTTCATGGGAGTATATTCCCGGAAGAGCAACTTTATTTAATTCAGTTAGCAAATTAGAACCTGCTCATTATTTAAAGGTTGATTTAGCTAATCCTGTCAACCAGCCCAAAGAATATTGGGACATTCCCGTTTACGAAGAAAATCAGTTTGATTTATCCGAATCGGATTGGATTGAAAAAATTGAGTATCAAATTCAAAAATCAACACGCATGCAAATGATAAGTGATGTACCGTTAGGTGCATTTTTGTCGGGCGGAGTTGATTCCTCCTTAATCGTTTCCGCAATGGGAAATGCCCAAACATTCAGTATAGGTTTCGACGATCCTACTTACAATGAATTAGATTGGGCAAGAAAAGTTGCTAATTATCTTAAAGTTGACCATAAGGACGAAATAATTAAACCGGATGTGCTTAATCTGTTTAACCAACTAATGCAATATATGGATGATCCTATTGGTGATTTTTCAATTTTTCCTACATTTTTAGTTTCAAGACTTGCCAGGAAATATGTTACCGTTAGTTTAAGCGGCGATGGGGGCGATGAATTGTTCGGAGGTTACGAAACATATCTTGCCGATGAAAAAGCAAAACAGTTTGGCAGAATTCCTGCGTTTTTACGTAAAGGGTTTGTTGAACCTTTAATCAATTCTTTGAAACCTACGGCAAAAAAGAAGGGTTTAATTAATAAATCAAAGCGATTTATTGAAGGTTTGGAACATGATAAGGGATTGTCGCATGCGCGCTGGAGAATATTCCTTAATAATTCAATAAGACAAAGTTTGTTTTCTAATGAAACTTTACAACAAATAAGTCACCCTGCCGAATCACACATTTTTAATTTATTTAACAGAGCAGGTAAACGTGAAGAGCTTAACAAAAGTTTATACGTGGATGTGAAAAGTTATTTGGTAGATAACATATTAACAAAAGTAGATAGAATGTCTATGGCCGTTTCGCTTGAAGCAAGAGTTCCGTTTTTAGATAAAGATTTAGTCGAATTGGCTTTTAAGATCCCTTCTAAATTTAAAACCAATGCTAATGAAACAAAAATAATACTTAAAAAAGTTGCCGCTAAACGCGTTCCTAAAGAAAGTATCTACCGTCCCAAAGAAGGATTTTCAATACCTATAAAAAATTGGCTTAATAATGAATTTAGACCTTTAATGGAAGATTTATTAAATGAAAACACTATTAAATCCGACGGCATTTTTGACCCTGAAATAATCGCAAAATTGAAAAGCGAACATCTGGCAGGGGAAAAAAATCATAGCCACATATTGTGGTCGTTAATTGTTTTTCACGATTGGAAAAGACGGTGGTTATAAGATTTTATTTAACCGGAAAAATTTTACAAAAGAAAAATGACTAAAATTCGTAAAAGTATCGAAAGTGCATTAAAAAAAGAGTACGATGCTATTATTATTGGCGGCGGGTATTATGGAGTAATGCTTGCGTACGAAGCTGCGCGAAGGGGAATAAAAACTTTATTGTTAGAAAAAAATGATTTTGGTTCGGCTACAAGTTTTAACAGTTTAAGAATAATACACGGTGGGTTGCGATATTTACAATCGCTTGATTTGCATAGATTCAAAGAATCGGTAGCCGAAAGGAAATGGTTCCTTAAAAACTTCCCAAAACTTACCGAGCCCATTGCTTGTATTATGCCGCTTTATAACAAAGGAGTAAAAAGAACTTCGATACTAAAAATTGCATTAAAACTGAACGATACTCTATCTTTTTCAAGAAACAAAAATGTTAACAATGAAAACCGTATAAACTCCGGCAAAGTTGTTCCGGCTAATGAAGTAAGAAAATTATTCCCCGACATTTATTTGAACGGATTAGCGGGAGGGGCGTTATGGTATGACGGTTCAATACCCGATTCGCAAATAGTACTTATGGAAATTCTTAAAACCTCTGCAAATAATGGCTGCACTCCAATTAACTATATGGAAGTTAAAGACATACTGAAAAACGGGGATAAAATTTCTGGTGTGGTTGCCTTGGATTCGGAATCGGGAAATGAATACAAATTCAAATCTAATATAGTTATTAATGCAACGGGTCCCTGGAGCCGTACGCTGGCACAATATTTTCATAAAGATTTCAAAAATTTGTTCAAATACTCAATTGCAACAAATGTTCTATTCGATAGAAAACAATTATCCAGTTACGCGCTGGCTGTTACTCCGCCTAAAAAAGATGCAAGGACTTATTTTATAAGACCCTGGAAAGGTAAATTTTTAGCCGGTACAATTCACGAACCATGGAATAAATTAAGCGAATTCCCCATGCCGACGGAAAAAAGTTTATCGGATTTTATTGACGATTTAAATCTTTCTTTACCAAATTTAAATTTAAAACGTTCCGAAATTCTTCAAATTTATTCGGGATTGCTTCCTGCAAAGTATGAAGGCGATGATGAGTTGGCTGTAAGGGAAGTAATAATTAATCATAAAAAATATGGCGGACCTGATGGTCTGTATAGTTTATCAGGCGTTAAATTAACCACTTCCAGATTGGTTGCGGAAAAGGTATTAAGCGCCATTTTCGATAAAAATATAATTAACAGCGTTAAAAAATTAACCTTCCCTGTATCTTCCGATTTGGAATATGGAAGATTCGATTTTGATTGGAATCCTGAAAAGGATAAAAGAAATTGGCAGGATGTACTAAAGTATAAAATTGAAAATGAATATGTGGTTCATCTAAGTGACTTACTTTTAAGAAGAACGACTATTGGAGACAACCCCGGTAATGCACTGAATGTTGCAAGGGAAATTTGTAAACTGTTTGAGTGGAATAGTGAAGAAGAACTCGCTGAAATCGAAAAACTTAAAGATTATTACAAAAAAAGAGGATATCAAAAATTGATTAATAAAGAAGGAAAAGTTTAATGAAAGCATTTGTTACTGGCGCAAGCGGCTTTACCGGTAGTTATTTAGTGAAAAATTTATTGAATAGAGGTTATGAAGTTAGAGCGTTGGTCAGAAAAACCAGTGATCTTAAAAATTTAATGGGACTAAATATTGAACTTGTTTACGCTGACTTGGCTAAAGATGAAATTGATATCGGTTTTATGGAGGGAATAGATATTGTGTTTCATGTAGGTGCGGCTTTCCGCATTGAAAATGTGCCTCAAAGTTATTTTTGGGATGTAAATGTGGAGGGAACAAAAAAATTATTAGTTGCCGCTAAAAATGCGGGAGTAAAAAAATTTGTGCATTGTAGTACGGTTGGCGTCCAAGGGTATATTAAAAATCCGCCGGCAAAGGAAGAAGACCCTTATAATCCAGGTGATTATTATCAGAAATCTAAGGTTGAGGGGGAACAACTGGCATTGGAATTTTTTAAAAATAATGATTTACACGGTACGGTCGTTAGACCTGTTGGAATATATGGTCCCGGTGATACTAGATTTTTAAAACTATTTAAATACATATACAACGGTAAGTTCAGAATGATAGGAGATGGAAACGTTTTATATCATTTAACATATGTAGAGGATTTGGCAGAAGGAATAGCTTTGGCTGGCGAAAAAGATGAAGCTAATAACGAAGTATTTACAATTGGTGGCGAAGGTTATCTTACATTAAAAGAATTAGTAGAAAAAATTGCAAAAGTATTAAACAAACCTGTTCCAACAAAATCAATACCTGTTTGGCCGGTTTGGTTTGCAGGAGCCCTTTGCGAGTTTATTTGTAAACCTTTAAAAATCACCCCTCCAATTTATAGAAGAAGAATTGATTTTTTTATTAAGGACAGAGCTTTCGATATAAGTAAGGCAAAGAAAATTTTGGGATATAAGCCTAAAGTCAGTTTGGATGAAGGATTAAAAAGAACTGCCGAATGGTATAAAAAAAACAATTTATTGTAAACGGTGAATAAAAATGAGTAACAAAGATTTTAAAATTCAAAATTCTATTTCCGGACAGAAAAAATCAAAACTTCAAAGGTATATGGATTTAGTTATAGGCAGCACAAAATTATCTTATTTAATCAAATATGAATTAATAGTTTTATTTTTCTCCCGGATACCCGGTGCTTTGGGTGTTTTTCTAAGAGGTAAATTCTATCCTATGTTATTGGGTAAAGTTGGAAAAGGCGCGGTGTTTGGCGCAAATATAGTTTTAAGACATCCCCAAAAAATTAAACTTGGTAATAATGTTATTATTGACGATAATGTATTGCTCGATGCTAAAGGTTCTGACAATGAAGGAATAGTATTAGACGACGAAGTTTTTATAGGCCGCAATTCAATATTAAGTTGTAAAGGGGGTAATATTACATTAAAAGAAAGAGCAAACGTGGGTTTCAATTGCGAAATTTTTTCATCTAACAATGTGATAATTGGTAAAGATAATTTAATTGCCGCTTATTCATACATTGTAGGAGGTGGAAATTATAAGTTAGAACGGACAGATATTCCGATAAATCAACAACCGGACTTTGAAGGAAAAGGAGGAGTGTTAACGGAAGAGGACGTTTGGATAGCTGCACACGTTGTTTTGTTAGACGGCAGTAAGGTAAGAAAGGGTTCCGTTATAGCTGCCGGAGCTGTTGTCTCAGGCGAAGTTCCGCAATATTCCATTGCAGGCGGTGTTCCTGCTAAAATTTTAAAGACCCGTCTACATTAAAAATCTGAAATTTTTCATAGGAGTTATCAGTAAATGTTCAAAAAACCATTAATTCTATTAGTAATTTTAGGGGGATTAATCTTAGTTGCCGGATTATTTATTAGTCCGGGCGAACTTGTCCACGTTACCGCAAAATCCGAATGGAGAATGGTAAAAATCGAATTGATTAAGCATTATTTAATTATCCTCGGTTCAACAATTGTAATTTTAGGGCTCATATTCAGTAGACTTCCGGAAGAAAAAAGGCTAAATCATTATTTAATAGGTTTATCGGTAATAGGAATAATACTTATTATTACCGGAATGTTTTTTTCACCCCATTATTCGATAGAAAATTTTTCTACAATAAAATTTTTAAGCAAAGATGGTAAAGCAAGGTTGCTTTTTTATCAAATAATTACACTGATTTTTGGTTGTTTATTTTTAATTGTTCCTCTATTGGTTTTAGTTAAACGTTCTTCAAAGGCAAAAAAATCTTTGTGTATTAGTATTTCACTGTTTGGTATTCTTTTGTTCGCGTTCCTTATCAAAGTAACTTATATTAATATTAAATATCCCAGGAACATTATTTTTAAACCGGGAAAATATGGCAAGCTGTTGGAATTGATATTGGGTCAAGATATTTTATTATCGGATTTTGATCCAATATCTACTTTAAAAGTTAAAAGAAAAGTAATTACTAAAGCAAAATATCCTGTTATAGATATTAATTTTCATTTAGCATCTGCCTTTAAAACAGGAAGGGACTATAAATTTTTGGAACCTGACCGTTTAGTTAAATCTATGGATTCTGTTGGTGTGAAAATAATTGTTAATACGGATGGATTCAGGGATAATGCGGAAAAATATGTTAAGCTATATCCCGATCGGTTTATTATCTTTTTCCCGACTGGGTTTCCTCCTAATATAATGACTAATCAAGAACTTGCTAATTTACCAAAAATGCTTGAAGATGCAGTAAAAAAAGGGGCTAAAGGTGATGGAGAAATATGGAAATATCTTGGTCTGAGAACCAGAGATGAAACCGGTAAAGTTATTCCCGTTGATGATCCGCGCATAGACCCGTTATGGTCTAAAGCAGGAGAGCTTGGTATTCCAATTTTATGGCATATGATTGATGTCCCTGCAAATTTCCAACCTATCGATAGACATAATGAAAGATATATTATGCTTAGTAAATATCCAATATTTAGTCATTATGCTCCGGGCATAATTCCGCCGCGAGATACTTTAATTAAAGACCGGGAAAATGTTTTCAGAAAACATCCCAACACAATTTTCATCGGCTGCCATATGGGAATGAATGCTGATGATTTGACCTACGTGGCATATCTTTTAGATACATTTCCTAATTATTATGTAGAAATTAGTACAGTTTTATCTGAATTAGGAAGACAACCTTACACCGCACGGAAATTTTTTATAAAATACCAAGATAGAATTCTGTTCGGTACGGATGGCGGGTCTTTATTTGGAGTTAAGGGTTGGACGGTAGAGAAGTTTTACCAAGCATATTTTGAATTTTTAGAAACGGATAATGAGTATATAAAATATCCGATGCAAGGTGCAATAAATCAAGGTAGCTGGAGAATTTATGGTATTAATTTGCCTGATTCGGTATTGCAAAAAATATATTATAAAAATGCCGAGAAAATTCTAAATATAAAAATAAATTGATAACAAATAAACTTTATAAAAATAAAATTTTAATTTTCATGAGCTAAATTTATGACAGTTCCCAAGAAAAGATTAATCTTTGTTCTGAAAGCCGGTGTTAGTATAATAGTTCTCACTCTCATAATTGCTAATGTGGATTGGAACGGAGTTGCAAAAATTTTGAAATCAGCTAATTACCTTTTGTTATGCTTAGCAATGGTATTAAATATTGTAGAGCGTGCTGAATTAACACTCAAATGGAATCTCCTAATTTGGGCTAGAGGCATAAAAGTATCTTTTATTAATCTTTTTTTTATAAACTTTATTGGGGCATTTTGGGGCTTGTTTCTACCGTCAAGTCTTGGTACCGATGTAGTAAGAGGTTACTATTTAGTTAAAAGTAATTCGGAGAAATCCGTAAGTATCTCTTCGGTTTTTGTTGATCGTATCTTAGGAATATTTTCTCTTATGCTCCTTGGGGTAATTGCTGTATTTTTAGCAGGGGATCTGGTTTCCAAAATAAATATTAAATTTTACGTTTTATTTACTTTTGTAGCAATAGTAATTATTTTCTACTTCTTTCAAAAAGAAAAAACAGTTTACTTAATAAATAAATTAATCAACAAACTTAAACTAAAAAAAATATCTGAAGTAATTACCAATTTGCATTTATCAATTCTGGAATATAAAAAATATCCTAAGACTTTAATTTTATCGTTTATTATCAGTGTAGCTGTTCAAATAACAAGAGTTCTTACTTACTATTTTATAGCACTATCCTTTAATATCCATATCCCTATTTTTTATTTTCTCCTCTTTATACCAATTATAATGTTAATAATAATGATTCCGATTTCGATTGGTGGTTTAGGAGTTAGAGAAGGTACATTTATTGCTTTTTTTGCATTGGTTGGCATAGCGATGAATGACTCTGTAGTGGTGTCTTTTACAAGTTCTTTTATAAATACTCTAATATCTGCTTTAGGCGGATTAATCTTTTTATTTTATAATTCTTCGCATAACAAAATTGAACACAAAGTGGAAAAATCACCTGTTTTAGAAAATAAGATTAATAAGTAGAGAAATAACAAAATGATAGATGAAAATACTATTGAAGTTTTCATTATTAATTACAACGGGAAAAATACAGTTCTATCAACTATAGAATCCTTGTATAATTCTAAGAACGTTAAAGTTAAAATAACTGTTTTGGATGATCATTCATCAGACGATTCCCTGGATTTAATCAAACAACGTTACCCTGAAATTCCAATATACATATTACCGTACAATTCAAAAAGAGCTAATGTATTAAGAAACAAAGCTCTTGAAATGGCAAAAAGTGAATTTGTTTTTATTACTGATAATGACTTAAAATATGATGAGAACTGTTTAAGTAATCTTCTTGAGTATATGAAATCTGATGATAATATTGCTACTTGTACTCCAAGAATGATGTATTGGGATCAGCCGGATAAAGTATATATTGCCGGAACAAAAGTACATTTTATAGGTGCTGCTATCTCAGATCAGAGAGATAAAATTTATAAAAATGACACCGAAGTTAGCTTGAACTCCGGAAGTGGAATTTGTTTGCTCCGGCGTTCAATTATAGATATTGTTGGTGGCTTCGATCTAAATTTATTACAAGGATGGGGTAGTGATGGAGAATTTTATCAAAGACTTTTAAGAGCCGGTTACAAATGTTTATATATTCCTTCTGCTTTTGCACTGCATGAAGAAAAATTAGTTGTAACAAATCGAAAATTCAGAGTGATTGGACAAACTTATAACAGATGGGTTTTTATTTTGACGCACTATTCAGTATCTCTTATTTTACTGCTTATTCCAGCATTTATGGCTTATGAATTGTTACAGTTTATTTTTGTGATAATGAAAGGAATTTTCCCGCAATATGTTAAAGGGAATTTGCTTGTTATAAAGAGATTTCCTTTTATTCTGAAAAAAAGAAAATTTGTTCAAAGTATAAAAGTTGTTTCTGATAAAGACGTGTTATTTTCCGGTAATATTTATATTGCTCCAGTATTAATAGAAAAGCATAAAATAATCAAATATGGTATTAATGCTTTCATATCCGTTCTAAATGTTTACTGGGCAATAATTAAAAAAATATTGCCTTAAATTTATTATTATATGAAACATACATTAATCAGTCAATACTCAACAGAGTTAAAAGCAATTTTTTTTGGTTATCCCCGGTTTATTTTTGCCAGAAATAATTTTCAAATTTTAAATGGAATCCCCGTTTTTGTTTACCATACAATTGATCCTGCTTTATTCGAATCTCACTTAAAATATTTGAAAAAAAATAATTATAAAACTCTAACTATTTATGACTTTTACGATTTAATAGTTAAGAATAAACCTTCTGATGATAAAAAGTTAGTTTTATTAACAATTGACGACGCGCGGTCGAGTGTGTGGAGATATGCCTATCCGCTTTTAGCTAAATATCAAATGCATGCTACTGTTTTTGTTATTCCCGGGGTTACCGAAACAACTGATAAATGTAGGATTAACTTAAATAATTATTGGAATGGCAATTGCAGTTTGGAAGATATTAATAAAATTGATCCCAATGATAATTTATTATGTTCGTGGAATGAGATTAAAGAAATGTATTTTTCCGGTTTTGTAAATATAGAATCTCATACTTTATTTCATAAAGAGGTTTTTATCAATACAAGCGTAGTCGATTTTATTGAACCCGGTACGCCTTTTTTAAAATATAATTTTATAGGATCACCATATTACAAAATTGAGAATATTCAAAAACAACCTGTGTTATCCGACTTTATCGGGTTACCGGTATTTGAGTCTGCACCTTTGATGCTGGGTGGTCCGAAACTTGAAGTGACCGGTAACTTTATATCTGCCTGCAAAGAAATATTTAACCAATCGACAAAGCAAAAAATTGATTGGAAGCAGAGAATAATTGATTTTATTAAAAAAGAATCGGCTAATGATTCGTTTTTTAGACGCTTCGAAAATTCAATTAATGATGTTTACACGGATTTAAAACTTTCCCGTAAAGAAATTCAAGAACATTTGGATAATAAAGCAGGTAATCATTTGTGCCTTCCGTGGACTAAAGGCAGTGATGCAACCATAAAAGTATGTAAGGAATTAGATATTAAAAGTTGTTTTTGGGGAGTTTTGGATAATAAAAAGATTAATAAGATTGGAGATGATCCTTATTTTATTACCAGGATAAAAAACGATTTTATTTTTAGGCTTCCGGGTAATGGCAGGCGCAGTTTGCTTTCTATTTATAAATACAAAATGCAACGTAGACTTTCCGGCGAAAAAATATTTTAAAGAAATATTTGGCGAATTTCCCTATATTTGCAAACTTATTTTCAAAAAACAATGCAAGTAAAAAGTAGTGAATAAATTTCGGTTCATATTGGTAGTTTTAATTTTTGTACTAAGTTTTCTGGGTTACTTCTCAGAAAACGCTATGGAAAACGGTAAAAAGAGGATTTTAATTCTGGTAGAAAACCGTTTAACCAAACCGTTAGAAGCAAGTATTAAAACATATAGAAAAGATTTGCAAAATGAAGGATATTCGGTTGAAATTAACAGTAATGTTACAGATACAACTTCGTGTTCGGTAATTAGACGGATATTGAAAAAAAATTATCAAAAAGATTATAAATTAATAGGTTCGGTGTTTATAGGAAAAATTTCGGCACCGCTTTTTAATACTACTAAAGACAAAGGGGATCCGTATTGGCATGATTATCTTTCGGACTTTTATTATATGGATCTTGACGGTATTTGGACTGATAGTAACCAAGATGGGGTAAATGATCAACATAAAGACACTAATTATGATTTCTTGAACAGTATTAGAAGAGAATTTAATTACAATGATAATAGAACTCCTGAAATTTGGGTTAGCCGCATCAGGGCGGATATGTTAACTGATTTGGGAAATGAGATAGTTCTGTTAAGAAAATATTTTCGGAAAAACCATAATTACCGTACGGGTAAAATGGATTTACCTGCTCATAAAGCCTTTGTGGTTTCCGCTGGTGTTAAATTAAAAAAATCAGATTGGGGAGCTTTCCCGGAAAAATTGTATAAGAATATTGACCGGCAAGAATTCACCGATACTTTAGGAAATTCTCTTAGACGATTTCTTAATTCGAAAGATGGTTATGAATGGGGAGTAATTAATGTTTTTTCAGGGCCTCGAATTCATCATTTTAGTCATTTTAATAACGAAATAGACACTAAACTATGGAATACACGCGAAGGCAGAAAATTAATTGCCGAGTATTCGGATAAAATTAATACTTCCAATGATGTAAGTTGGAAAGACATTATTTCGATTCAACCTAAAGTGCTTTTTTACCATTTGCTAACTTCTGAGGTTGGACGGCATGATTTCCCAAACTATTTAGGCGGAACTTACCTTTTTAGCGGTTACGGATTAGTGGCTATTGCCGGAACACAACATAGCGGTTCTGTTGGTTCTAAGCAATTATACGATTATATAGCACGGGGTAATTCTATCGGTATGTCTTGGAAAAAAGCCTTGTCTTATTTAACAAAAATTTCAGACGATAAAATCTCTATCTTCTATCATCCTAATGTTGAAGAAAGGATAAAAGCCGGGAAAAGTATTTATAAGGCGGTTTTGCTTGGCGACGGGACTTTAAAACTACCTTCACATTATTCAAGCATTTATAAACAGTTCTAAATTTAAAGTAATTTTTTTTAGAAATGTTAAGATAATTTTTATCAACATTTGGGCATTTTTATAGAGCTAATATTTAGTCATAATTCTCGATTTGTTACTTAGTAACTTTTTGTTCATAATTTTTAAATTCTATTGTACAGAAAATTTTGATTTTTCAGTCTTTCGAGGTGGATAATGAAAAAACACTCTTTTATCAAACTTGGCAGCTTAATTTTATGTGCTTTATTTTTATTAAATAATTATTCGTTCGCACAAACATCTTTACGTTTAGTTTCACCGAATGGCGGTGAAAAATTTAAAGCCGGGTTGTATTACGGAATATCCTGGAAAGCGAAAAATATTAATAGGGTAAATTTAAGCTATTCAATAGATAATGGTAAAAGTTGGAATTTAATATATAAAAATGTTCCGGCTGATTTGGGTACGATAAGTTGGAGAATTCCGAATCTCATAAACAAAAACATTATTATAAAAGTTGAGGATAAAACGGGAAAATATTTTGATGTAAGTGATTCGTTTTTTAATGTAATTTACAACAGTAGTTTGAATAAATCTAATAGCACTCAAATAACCGGAACTTTTAAACCGGCTATTATAATGCCTTTGGGAAACTCTATCACATTCGGTATTACAAATGGTAACCTTACGGACGGAGACAGAAAAGGATATCGCTATTTTTTATACGATTCATTGATAACAGCAGGATATCAATTTGAATTTACCGGTAGCGAGCATTCAGGGTGGAATTTTCTACCATCGAATTTTGATAGAAATGCAGGTTTTCCCGGAATTAAAGATCATCAATTAGCATATTTACTTAAGACCGGTATTAAGCAAATTCCACCTTCGGTAAATGATACTGTAACTCCTGGTCCTTATTTGGAAACTTATCCAGCTGATATCATTCTTTTACATATAGGAACAAACGGCAACAACGAAACTGGAGGTACAAGTCCGTGGGATGTTGAGGATATATTAAATGAAATAGATAGATATGAGGATTCTACAGGAAGACATATTACTGTTGTTCTTGCTAGAATTATTAATAGGTCTCCGAATCAAAGTTATGTGACGGTATTTAATGATAGTGTTGAAAATATGGCATTAGATAGAGTTATAAATCCTGCTAATCCTCATTACCCTGATGATATAAGAATTGTGAATATGGAAAGTATTCCCGGTTTTGATTATACCATAGATTCCATCGGTACTATTGGCGATGGTATTGCCGGCGATATGTCTTCGGAATTGCACCCTAACGAAAAGGGTTACTTGAAGATGGCAAATGTTTGGTTTAATACCATAAAGTTGATTTTAGGAAGCCCTCCTGTAATTTCGCAACAACCGCTTTCGCAAGGTGTGTTTGAAGGTGAGAGCGCGAGTTTCTCGGTTTCAGTTACGGATACAACCGGTATGCATTACCAATGGTATAAAAACGGTGCTATTATAAGTGGTGCCAATGCTTCTACATATTCGCTTTCTTCTGTTTCATTATCCGATAGCGGTTCAAAATATGTATGCGAAGTTTATAATAAAGCCGCTTCAGTTTTTACTGATGAGGTAACGCTTTATGTAACTCCTCAAAACAAAAAGGTTTTGGCTGGAATTCAAGTGGCATATAATTTTCACGAAGGCGCCGGACAGTTTGTAGATGATATATCCGGTGTCGGGTCGCCCTTAAATTTACAAATTAACGATACAAGTAAAATTGATTGGGTGCCGCTGGGCTTGAAAATTAAATCGGGTGCTTTAATATCCTCCGGATCCCCTCCTGCAAAAATTTACGATTCTTGTACTCAATCGAATGAAATAACAATCGAAACTTGGCTGTTACCAAGCTTGCAAGTTCAATACGGTCCGGCAAGAATTGTTACCTATTCTAAAAATAAAGATGAAAGAAATTTTACTATGAGCCAAGACAGCAGTAGTTTCCAAACACGTTTGAGAACTACAAGTACTAATTTGGATGGCAAACCGGCATTAAATAGCACTGCTTTTTCATCCTTGAAACTTACTCAAGTCGTTTATACACATAATAAAAACGGTGAATCAAAATATTTTATTGATGGTGTGGAGGTTAGTAGTCTTAATGTAAGCGGCGATTTTTCCAATTGGAATAGTTCATATTCATTCGGTCTGGGTAATGAATTTACGGATGCAAGACCGTGGGAAGGCACATTGTTTTATACCGCTGTATATAACAGGGCTTTAAATAATTCGGAAGTTGTTCATAATTATTCTTTTGGATTGGACGGCGTGACCAAAATTTCAAAACCCAGTAATGTAACTGCAAAATTAGTAATAGATTCGAGCGTAGTTAATATATTTTGGGACGATAATTCAAATGTGGAAAACGGTTTTATTATAGAAGGGCGTCCGGCAAATAATGATTCGGTTTTCAAGGTTATTGATACGGTTGCATCTAATGTTACATCTTATACCGATTCAACGCAAAAAAACTTTTTACAATATCAGTACCGTGTTTTTTCTTATACGGATTATGTAAAATCTGAACCCAGTGACACGGTAACACTATTTTTAGTTCCTGTTGAAGATACAAAAGGTGAAGAGTTACCGACTCAATTTGCACTTTCGCAAAATTATCCTAATCCGTTTAACCCAACTACAACTATATCATATTCTCTTCCGGTTGAAAGTAATGTAAAATTAACTATTTATAATTCATTAGGACAAAAAATTCGTGATTTAGTTAATACAATAGAGCAACCAGGAAAATATTCCATAACTTTTAATGCCGGGAATCTGGTTTCCGGAATTTATTTTTATTCATTTAAAGCTTTTTCGAATGATAATAAACTTCGGTTCAGTAAAGTAAAAAAGTTAATCTTAGTAAAATAACTTATGATGTAATTTTAACTAAGACTTTTATAATAGGCCGGTTTACTTTATCCGGTAAATAAAAAAGCAAAGTTTTATGTAAAAAGGATATTGTTCTGTAAAATTTTTTTACATTTTTTTTCTTACATATTATTTTAAGAAAATTTTTATATCCACATTGGCTTACCTTAAATCTATTCTAAATATTCCTTCTTATCTTAAAAGTATTTCCAACTTTTTAAGCAAATCAGTAAAATCTTAAGCTATTAAGCATTTTTTCCAACTTCCTGTGAATTCAAAGACGGGTTTTTGAGGGCGAACTCTATAAAAACCGTGCAAAGAATTTACTTTAAGTAAAATGTTCTATCTTCTTAAAAATAAAATATTTAGTTGCTCTTTATAATTTTTTTTTGTTACTTGCATTAATTAAAATTGTTTTTATTGAAAAGAAAATCAATAATATTAAATAATTCTTATTTATATCCGATAATAACATAATTCATAGTACGCATTTTAGTACGGCACGATTTATGATTATTCTTTAAAAATTATAAAACAAAAATATGTATATGGATATATCCATTGTAATACCTTTTTATAACGAGGAAGAATCAATTATTCCCTTATACGAAGCTGTCTCAAAAGCAATGGGTAAGCTTGATTATACTTATGAATTGATAATTGTTGATGACGGAAGTACGGACAGAACGTTAGAAAAAGCAATACAATTGACTCAGAATAGTACAAACGTAAAAGTTGTGAAACTTAAAAGAAACTACGGGCAAACAACAGGGCTTCATGCTGGTTTCCAACATGCAAGTGGAAGATATATAGTAACAATGGATGGCGATTTACAAAATGACCCTGAAGATATTGGAAACATGATCGAAAAACTTAAAGAGGGTAATGATATTGTTTTGGGTTGGCGTTATAATCGTCAAGATAATGCATTATCCAGAAAATTACCGTCAAAAATAGCCAATTGGTTAGTTAGAACCGTTACTGGAGTTCCTGTAAAAGATAACGGTTGTGCCATTCGTGCTTATAAAGCGGAAATTATAAATAATTTTCCGATGTATTCTGAGATGCACAGACTTTTGCCGGTTATTACAGCTTTAGCCGGCGCAAAGTTTACACAAATAAAAGTCAAACACCATCCACGGAAATACGGTTCTTCCAAGTACGGATTATCCCGTATTTATAAAGTTATTTTGGATTTATTTGCTCTTAAAACTGTATTCTCATCTTTTTCAAAACCTCTTTTCAGTTTCGGAGCTGCTTCGTTTATAAGCGGACTTTTGTGTGTTTTGGCTTTTTTAATTTCCATAGTTCAGATTACTGTATTTCATCAAGAAACTGTGGTTGTCACTTTGGGAATCAGTATTCTTTTTGGAGTTTTAAGTCTTACACTATTGTTTTTTGGTATTATCAGTCATCTGATTTATAGAAGCGGGAATATCAAAATAGAAAATATGTACAATTTCAAATATAAGTTTTAACATATACTGGGAACGTAATTTTATGCAATCTGATATTATATCTGCAATTGTTGTTTACTATGAAAAATATTATTACGATGATCCAAAATCCTTGTTTTATGAATACAAAAAGGGACTGGAAAACACAGGATTAGACTATGAGGTTGTTTATGTGATAGATGGAGCGCTTCCGGAAATTTATGATCAATTACTGGAACTGAACAAAAACGGCGAAAAAGTTAAAATTATAAAATTAGGAAGGTGGTTTGGAGACGCAACAGCTTTGGAAATTGGCTTTAACAATTCTAACGGAAAATACATTTTAACTCTTCCTTCATATTACCAAGTTGAGGCAAAAGATTATAAAAAATTGGTTGATACACTAAAAACAAACGATATGGCAGTCGGGTGGAGATTCCCGAGGCTCGACAGTGCTTTAAATAGTCTTCAATCCAAAATGTTCAATTCTGTAATTAAATTGTTTCTCGGAATTAAATTTCATGATTTAAAATGTAATGTAAGGGCGTTTAAGCGTGAAGTATTGGAAACTATTTACATGTATGGTGACCAAGACAGGTTTTTACCGCTTTGGGCTTGGCGTTACGGTTTTAAGGTAAAAGAAGTTAAGGTTACACAGCATAAAAAGGATATAAGGCAATCTTTTTATCCTTTGCAAAATTATGTGCAACGATTCCTCGAATTAATTTCAATGTTCTTTTTAGTGAAATTTACTAAGAAACCGATAAGGTTTTTCGGAAGTTCGGGTTTAATTATTTTCCTGTTGGGCTTAATACTAGGAATTTACCTCTTTATTCAAAGAGCCTTTTTAGGTGTGCCTCTTGCCGATAGACCAATTTTATTGGTCAGTATATTGCTCATAGTTTTTGGCGTTTTAGCCTTTTCTATAGGATTGATAGGGGAATTAATAATTTTTACCCATGCCAAAGATATAAAAGATTATATAATTGAAGATGTTATTTCTCCCAAAACCAATGTTGACAAAATTGGTGAAAAAATAATTAAAGAACCTTCGCAAGAACTAAATAATTTATAAACTTAATAATTAACTAAACATCATATAAAAAAATACAGGAGTTCTTTTATGAAAATAGGAAAAACATTTTGGGTAGCTGCATTATTCGTAATTTTCAGCAGCTTCAACATGCTTGTATTCGGACAAGCGCCTTCTATTGTTCAACAACCGGTTGATCAAGGAACTATTGTCGGTCAGACCGCTACATTTACGGTTGTAGCTACCGGTGCCGATACATTACATTATCAATGGAAAAAAGATGGTGTAAATATAGCATTATCCGATACACCGTCTTATACTGTCCCTCCGACCGTTATTGGAGATAACAATTCAACATATTCTTGCGTTGTATCAAATTCACAGGGTTCGGTTGAAACTAATACGGTTAAACTGTATGTGAGTGAAAGCGGAGTAAGAATTCAAAATAGTATTCAGGTCCTTTATGATTTTAATGAAGGAAGCGGAATTAACATAAATGATCATTCCGGAGTTGGAACACCTTTAAAATTAAGAATATCAACTCCTGATGCGGTAAGCTGGACACCTTATGGATTAAAGATAAATGGTAGTAGTATTATTAGATCACTTGATCCAGCAACTAAAATAATCTCGGCTTGTAAATCAAGTAATGAAATAACAATTGAAGCTTGGGTAAGACCTGATGAAAACAATGTTTCCGGAATGCGTAATATTGTAACTAACTCCAGCGGACTGTCAGCCAGAAACTTTGCAATGGGTCCGGTCTTCGGAACTACATATGAATTCAGAGCCAGAACCACGGCAACAGATAATAACGGTTTACCTTCTGTGGGCTTTTCAAGTGTGGGAGCTGTAAACACCCAGCTTACACATATTGTTTTTACCAGAGATGCCAATGGAAATTGGAAATGTTACATAAACGGAGTAGTAGATAGTTCAGGAACTTCATCGGGAGATTTTTCCAATTGGGATGATACGTTCAAGTTACTTCTTGCAAATGAAAAAGATGCCAGTTTACCTTGGTTAGGGGAATATTATTTGCTTTCAATTTATAATAGACACTTAACCGATGTGGAAGTGAACCAAAATTATTCTTTAGGTGTCAATCATGAAACTACGCCTTATATTATTAACCAACCGAGTGATCAATATGCATTTGCCGGTGATACGGTCTCATTCTCAGTTGAGGCTGTTGGTACAAATCCGATGAGCTACCAATGGCAGAAAAATGGTACAGATATTACAGGAGCAACATCAAAGACCTATACCATATTTGATATTCAACAAAGTGATTCCGGTTCCTATAGATGTATAATATCAAATTCAGATGGTAGTACTGCGAGCAATCCTGCTCAATTAAATGTTTTATTACCTGATAGCCGAGTAACCGATGGCGTGGTAGCGCTTTATAAATTTAACGAGGGAAGTGGAGAATCTGTCTCTGATGTTTCCGGTTTTGGTACTCCGTTGGATTTAACAATCAATTCCCCGTCGGCTGTATCTTGGAACTTAAACGGTTTAAAGATTGTTTCGGAACCAACAATTTTATCCGGAACGGCAGCTACCAAAATTTATAATGAATGTACGGCAAGTAATGCTTTGACAGTGGAAGCCTGGATAGCCCCGGCTGATACTTCACAAAGCGGTCCGGCACGTATTCTAACCGTTTCTCAAGACGGACTTTACAGAAACTTCTCTCTACTCCAAAATGGAAGTAGTTATGAGTTCAGGACCAGAACTTCGGGTACGGATGATAACGGTGTCCCTGCATTATCAAGCCCGGCCGGAATGGTTAGTCAAGGATTCCAATATGTAGTTTATACATACGATAACACAAACGGCGGAAAACTTTATATAAACGGACAAGTCGTAGCATCGATGGCTGCTAACGGTGACTTTTCTAATTGGAATAATACATACAGGCTTTCATTAGGTAATGAGCTAATTGATTCTAGACCTTGGTTAGGATTATTAAATTATATCGCTATTTTCCCGCGTTCTTTAAGTCAACAGGAAATAACACATAACTATGAATTAGGTCCATTTGGAGTTGTTAATTCACCCAGTAACCTAACCTTAGTATCAAATAATCCAGGTGTGGTTGCTTTTAGTTGGACAGATAATTCAACCAATGAAGATGGGTTCGTTGTAGAACGTTCTACAAATGATCCTTCGAATTTCGTTGTGCTGGATACGTTGACAGCTAATACTACAAATTTCGTAGATTCTACCGTACTTAGTAATACTGCTTATTATTACAGAGTAAAAGCTTTTAATTCCATTAATTATTCCTATTATAGTGACACATTAAATGTTACGACAGTAATTGTACCAATTAATGCACCAACCGATTTGGCTGGTTCATTACATCCTCAATTCGGAGTTCCCGTATTAACTTGGGTAGATAATTCCGATAATGAAGACGGATTTGTAATTGAAAAAAGAAGCACGGCAGTCGGTTCCACCTTTGAAGTTGTTGACACAGTTGCTCAAGATTCAACAAGTTATATGGATGTAAATGTATCAGA
Organism: Melioribacteraceae bacterium; assembly: GCA_026983795.1. Taxonomy (GTDB): domain Bacteria; phylum Bacteroidota; class Ignavibacteria; order Ignavibacteriales; family Melioribacteraceae; genus BMS3ABIN04. The sequence goes on along the minus strand of JALSTI010000208.1, from coordinate 13,485 downwards.
TTCTACTTCGTATTTGTATCGTGTATATGCATTTAATAAAGATACCGTTTCACAATACAGTAACGAATTTTTGATAGATGTTTTGGTTGGGGTTGAAAATGAGGGAGAATCGTTACCCACTGAATTCAGTCTTAAGCAAAACTATCCGAATCCGTTTAATCCTTCTACCACAATTAGATTCGGATTACCTGAAAAAGCGGATGTAACAATTACGGTTTATAACTTACTGGGTCAAAGATTGATTGAGTTAGCAAGAAATAATTTTGGCGCCGGTTGGCATACGGTAAATTTTGATGCTTCTCAATTGACGAGTGGAATTTACATTTATACCATAAATGCCGTAGGCAATAATGGAAAGAAATTTGTTGATAGTAAGAAGATGATCTTACTAAAATAGTTTCAAGAAAATAGATATTTTTCTTGATTGACTCCCAGTATAAAAGCCGTCCAAATTTAAAATTCGGGCGGCTTTTTTAATGCAACTATTTCTCAATAAGAGACACAAAGGGAGTTATTATGATAATTTTTTTAAAGTAAAGTGGAATGAAACTCAATTTAAGTATTGGTTGTATGATCAATATCAAAATTTAAGGCTATTTTTCCATTAAATTATTAAAATGAAACAATGATTTAATGGGCATAAATTTTGCTTGTTAGGAAAAACAAAAAACAATTACGGATGACTTTTTAAAAAAAATATCATAAATTAAAAACATTAAATATTTTAATAAAATCTTCGATATTATAATACTATATTTTCTTTGTAGAGATTGATTTTTATTTTATAATATTTTACTATTGGTGTTAAAGCGCACTAATAAAATTTATTGGTAAAGCAAATAATTTTAGGAGTAAAAGTGAATAATAGATTTTCAAATTCGAAAAAAAGAACTGAAGTAAAGACCACATTAAATTACTGGAATCTGATTCGTTCTAATTTAACTATTGTTCTCATTATTAGTTTAGTAATATTTGGCGTAACTTTAATTTATGCCATGACTGCTAAAGACGTATATAAAAGTGAAACTGTATTAAGAATAAAAAAGAGTGAAGGACAGAACATTTTAGACTCTCCATTTCCCGCTACATTTGGAAATGCCAGTACCGATAGATTTATTGCGAATCAAATTGAAATAATGAAGAATAAAACTATTCGCGAAATGGTTGCACAAGTATTAATTGATTCATTTAAAAATCTACAAAAAACTGACGATTTTAATGTTATATTAAGACAGCATTCTTCTTTATTCAGTAAACAGCAACCCACGCTAAAATCCTATAAATCATTAGCCAGTACTTTGTTAGACAAAGTTGAAATAAAGCAAAAAGACGGTTTAGATTTTGTGGAAATTAAAGTAGAATCTTCTTCTCCAAGAGAAGCTGCTTTAGTTGCAAATGTTTATGCGGATGTTTATAGAAAATTTAATTTACAAGACAGCAGAAAACAAATAACGAAAGTAAAAGATTTTCTAGCGGAACAAAAAGATGAAATTCAAAACGAATTAATATTAGCTGAAGATAATGTAAAAGCCTATCAATTACAGACGGGCGGAGCAGTCTTGGATCAACAGGCTACAGAATTGGTTAATACTTATGCCAATTTCGAATCTGAAAAAGAAAGGGTTAAAATTGAATTATCCGCTGCAAAAACAGCTCTAAATCAGTATAAAAGTGAAATGGCTAAAAAGGATCCTACGTTAACTCCATATTTGGAAGGACAAGCTTCGGAACCAACCATTAAAGCGATACAAGAAGAAATCACAAATATAGAAATCCAAAAAAATAGAGTTATGGCTTCAGGTTCGGGTAGTAATGCGCTTATTCAGCAATATAACCAAAAAATTAACAGATTAAAACAAAAACTTAATCAAGCTATCGCGGAATATCAGTCAAAGGCTTTAGCAGCCAGCCCTACAGAAATTAAAAAATTGGGAGAGAAAATTTTAGAAAAGCAAGTTAAATATCAAACCTTGTTATCTTCCTATAATCAATTAAATGAAGTATTAAAATCATATGATCAGAAGTTTAATGCATTGCCTAAAAAAGCGTTGGATTTAGCAAGATTGGAAAGAAAAAGAAAAGCTTTGGAAAAACTTTATTTGGTTTTGGAAAATAAATATCAAGAAGCTTTGATCAATGAACAATCAACCCCGGGAAATGTTCTTGTAATGAGTCCGGCAGAGCCTGCTTACAGCCCTGCAAAACCTAACCGTTTATTGATTTCCATACTCGGTTTAATTTTAGGATTTGGGGTTGCATTTGGATTCGTCTTTTTTAAGGATTATTTCGATAAGTCAGTTAAAACTCCAGACGATATTGAAAATCTTGGCCTAAATGTAATAGCTTGGATCCCAAAGTTTAAGAAAAATTACAAACGGGATGAAATAAAAAATGAAATATTTGTGCAAGGATTTAATGAAGTTGCTGCCGGTGAAGCTTATAGATCATTAAGAACAAGAATTCAATTTTCTAAACTTACAGACGGAGCAAAGACAATTCTTGTTACTTCTTCGGCACCACAAGAGGGGAAAACGACAGTTGCGGCAAATTTGGCAGCAAGTTTTGCTCAGTCCGGTAAAAAAACTTTAATATTAGATTGTGATTTAAGAATCCCCAGAATTCATGCTGTGTTTAATGGAATTAATTCCCCCGGATTTACTAATTATCTTTTCAAACAAGCGTCGTTCTCAGAGGTAATAAGGAAAACCCCGATCGAAAATTTATATTATATTGCAGCGGGAACAATACCTACTAATCCGTCCGAAATTTTATCATCAGCACAAATGAAAGACTTTTTACAAAAATTAAAACAAGAATATGATGTCGTAATTTTAGATTCGCCGCCTGTCATGACTATTACGGATGCCGAAATTCTTTCGCATCTTGTTGATATTTCAATTTTAGTAGTTTTCGCTACAACCACGCAGGTTGACTGGTTGATTGAATCAGTTGACTTAATGACTAAAAACGGTCAAAAATCGTTTGTAGGTGTTGTGCTGAATAATTTTGACTACAATACAACCGGTTATAGATCATATAATAAATACAACCATACAAAATATTATCATAGGGCGGAAGAAACCAAACAAAAAGAATGGTCAAAAGTATAAGCTTGGTTAATTATTAATAAGCCGACTAAAGAAATTTTTGTCGGCTTTTTTAATGCACATTTATTAAATTAAAGGAAAATACTAGTTTGATTTATCTTAAATATTTTAATATGAATCAAAATAATTTTATTAAACGTATTGAAATTAGAATTTGACCGGAAGGTATAATCTTTGTAAAGAAATAAATTAGATTAAACATTTTTTTGTGGTAAATTATAATTGAAATTAATATAATTTGGATATGAATAAAATTCCTAAGTACAAATATTATTTTACGCTTGCCGATATTGGTATTTTGTCGTTTGCGTTTTTGCTGGCTGCCTATTTTGTAAGATACGATAAATCATTAAACCTTTCCCAATTTGTAGATGCTGCGTTACCTATTTTATTTCTTTTCTTAATTGCAACGTTATTTTTTATTATTATTTTTCAAATAAACGGATTATACAAAATCAATATAATCCTTAACCGTTCTGCACACCTAACGGCAATTATTAAATCTCTTTATTACGGTACATTAAATATTGTAGTAATTTCACATCTTGTAAAATCTTCCGAGGTTCTCGATTCAAGATTAATTATTTTCATATTTTGTCTTATTGCAATTCCTTTACTATTTATTTTCAGAGTCGGATTATTCAGATCAATCTTATTAAGATTAAATCGTTCGTTTAAGAATAACATAGTAATAGTTGGAGATGGAAACGCAGGAAAATTATTAGCTACAAAATTATTGTTTGAAAATCCCGAAGGTTTAAATATTCAAGGATTTGTGGTTGACAGGGAAGCGAAAAAAAATGAAATTATTCACGGAATGAAAATTATTGGGCGAATTGAAGACCTTCCCCGGATTAAAACGGAATATAAAGTAAACGAAGTATTAATTGCTGTTGATAATATTAATTACGACAGACTTCTTGAAATTTTAGACGAATGCAATAAACTGAATATAAGTGTAAAATTAAGCTCGGAATTGTTTGATGTTGTGACGCAAAAAGTAAATACCTCTACTGAAAAATACGCCGGCATTCCTGTTTTAGGTGTTTCGCCTCATTATAACAATAATTTTATGCTTGCAGTTAAAAGATTTTTCGATACACTTATATCTATTGTTGTCTTACTAGTGCTTTCTCCCATAATGCTCATAATTGCAATATTAATTAAGCTTTCGTCACCGGGACCAATATTTTACAAACAAATTAGAGTGGGAAAAAACGGATATAAATTTGAGTTTTATAAATTCAGATCCATGAGAGTTGAAAATGAAGATGATGAAGAAAGAAAGCAAAAGATGATAGATTTTATGAAAAACAGCAAACCGCATGAAAAAGGAACAAAAATAATTAATCAAAGTAGAGTTACATGGATAGGCAAAATACTAAGGAAAACATCATTAGATGAACTGCCCCAACTGTTCAATGTAATTAAAGGAGATATGAGTTTGGTTGGTCCGCGCCCTTCGTTGCCTTATGAATATGAAAATTATGATAGCTGGCAAAAGAGAAGGGTTAATGTACTGCCGGGTTGTACCGGGGTTTGGCAAGTTTGGGGTAGAAGTAAAGTTTCGTTTATAGATTCGGTTGTATTGGATTTATATTATATTAACAACATGTCCCCATGGCTGGATTTACAAGTTTTATTTAAAACTATTCCTGTAATGTTATTTTCTAAAGGTGGTGAATAAAAAGATTTAATTTTATTTCTACTATTAAATATTTCCAATTTTCAATTAATTTGAATAATTTTACCTATAAAAGTTTATTTTAAGAGGAACCCCATGCTTAAAAAAATTATTTTCATACTTGTGCTGTCTTTTATCAGTTATAACTCCGGTTTTGCCCAAATTAAAGATGTTGAATTAGGCGCAGCATATAAAAGCCTTTATCAACGTCAAGGAGGGTTTTACGATTATTCAGATCCCGAAGCAGTAAATATGAAGGTTTCCGTGTGGGGTTTTATTAAATATCCCGGTAGATATTTAGTCCCAATTTATACAAATCTTATTGATTTGCTCTCTTATGCCGGCGGTCCTACCGGTAATTCACATTTGGACGACCTTAGGCTCTACCGCGTTCTGCCAGATTCTACTCAACAAATGTTTAAATTCAATTTTGAAGACCTGCTTTGGGAAGATAAAATTGAGATCAAAAACAGAACGGTTCCAAAATTAATTGCTAAAGATATATTAATTGTTCCCGGTTCGCCTAAACTTTATTTCAAGGACTGGTTTAACATTTCGTTAAGGATTTTTGTGGCGGTTGTTAATCTGACTCTGCTTGTAATTCGTGTAACACGGTAATATTAGCCGGAAGTTTATTGTAGATTTTGCATCTTAATGGGACATGAAATCCGCAATTTGATACATTTCTGAAAGCATATGAATAAATTAACTTCTTTTTTAATAGAATTTGATGCAAATCACAATGGCATTTTATTTGACTATAAATAAAAAACTAAATCGATTATAAAGAACTAAACAAAAATTGGAATATTTCGATAGTAAGAATTAAATAATTGAATTTTTCGAAAAACAATAAAGGAAATAAATGCAACAACTAAATGAGATAAAGATAAATGATTGGGACCCGGCTCAAGGGGATTTCATAAAGAAAAATGCAATTGAAGATGAAGAGTTATTCCAACGTTCCATAAAAAGAAATATATTAGTGAAAGTTGGTTTAACAGCCCTTTACTTTTTATTATTAGTATTTTCATTCGTATATTTTTCATAAAAATCCATTTATAAAATTATGCCTGAAATTATTTTCTCAGGCATAATTTAATTATTTTCAGGCAAATCATTTTTTAATTTCTTACCAATTTAACCTAAAATATACATTTTAAAAGTGGCATAATTATAGATGTTAAAATTACAGGACCTAACAATAAAAAAAATGTGATGAATGAGATAACCAATACCAAACAGTATTCCAAAGAACTAAAATATTACTTTGACCTATTTTTCCTTAGACCTTTGTGGAGCGGTTTAATAGGATTTGCATTTTTGTTCACGGGTTTAATTTTAACGAAAATATTCATTTCAATCTTCAGTCCCCTCTACATTTTGAATGTCGGATTATCCGATCTTTATATTTCTACCTTCGGTTTTATTGTTTTTTTTACAATAAGACTATTGTTAAACTTGAAAAGAATTATAAGATAAAGTTAATTGTGTATTAATTTCCTTCTCTTTAAAAAGCTTTCACTTTAATAGCTCCGGGACTTTGTCAAGCACGTATGTATTCATGATAATTCTTCTGTTTGGGATGAATATGGAATGTAAATCAGATTGGAATATAAAAGTTTCTGGATGAAAACTCAATTTGTAATGTACCCCGGAGAGGATTCGAACCTCCGACCCACAGTTTAGGAAACTGTTGCTCTATCCTGCTGAGCTACCGGGGCATATTATATTTCCAAAATGTAGAACCGAATTATAATTAATTTTTACAATATTTTTCTGTGTAAATAGTAGAATTATAAAATTTTATCTGTATACTTTCACCGGTTCCGCTAAAACCGATTCATGGTTATCTTTGTCAACAGCAGAAATTGTATAAATATAATAACTGCTTAAGCCATTTATTCTATGTTTAGTATCCGTCCATTTAATTAAATTATTAATTTGTTTTTTAACCGGAACTGTTTCTAACAGTTGGAATTTCATACTTTTATTTTTGGGCTTTGTAGAAATGTAAATTTTATAAAGTTTTAAATCCGGTTCTTTACTTTTTTTCCATATAATAGTAGGGAAATTCCTTTTATTAATTTTTGTCTTTAGAATATATGGTTTCGAAGGTTTTCCTTCGTAGGGATTTTTAAAATAAAATTTAACCTTATAGTTTTTACCTTTCTTCGAAACAACTTCTATCGTGAAATTTATTTTACTTTTATTTTTTGATGAAGGATTACTGACGGGCGAGAAAACATTATTGTAAGTTAAATCGAATGCATCGTTTTTATCACCCCATGCAGCATTACTTTTATAAAGCGGTTTAAAACACGCATAATTTTTACCGTTCACCATCTTTCTAAAATTCATTTCGTTTTGTCCGTAAAGGTTGGGTTTTAGTTTAATCAATTTATGTTTTTGTTTATCAATTTTAAAATCCCAATTCCCATCGGCACATTCAACGGTAATTTTAGGAGAGTAAGAACTTGCATGTGTGATATGATAAATATAAATTCCTTTATCGCCGGACTTATCATGCACACTGAGATGCCGGTGGTTTTCCAAAACAAACCATTCTTTCTCGTTTAATTTCAGTCTTAATGCGTCACCGGTTGTTATATAATCGGAAAGTATATATGAACTGTCTTTATTCAGAACCGCATTGCGGTAGTTAATCCATCCTAAGTAATTTCTTTCCCATGAGTGCATTCCGCGGCTTGCATTCCAAACAGGACCGCCCGTCATAAGCGCAAGGTCAGTTACGTTTTCAATATGACCCGCGCCGAATAAAAAATGTCCTAATTCGTGTGCGGCAACATATTTTAACCAATAAAATCCGTTTTTACCACCGCGGATTACGATTCCCGAACCTTTATCAAGTCTGCCGGTTTTTATTGTAACATTGTCATTAGTTTTTATATCTTTGGTTAAATATAAATGAGCAATGCCGGTCCAACCGTTATTAAAGAAAAGTCTATTTGAAAAATTTCTGTAAATAAGATAAATCATATCAACTTTTCCGTCCGGTTTTTTAATGAAAGTATTGTCTCTTTTTTTTGTCCAATTATCATATTTGGAAAAATCTATTTTATCGTCCAGCCGTTTTAGTATTTCGTAATTAACTTCCGAGATGTTTTTGTAATGACTTTCGTCATATTTCGGTCTGACCAATTTAGGATAAACATCCCCGGTTATAATAAATTTCCCGCGTGACATTTCAAAATAATATTGTGAAAGGTTTTTGTATGGAAAATAATTTCCGGAATTTCGATTAACTATATTTTTTGTCCAATCCGGTAAATTTAATGTATCGTATTTCCAATATTTACTTTTAAATGTAGAATCGTTATCGAATTGGACAAAAACAAACAAGGCTTTTAATTCTCCTTCCGGCGTAATAAAAGTTCTATGTTCCGGTTTAACTTTAATAATCTTACTAAGAGTAGTGTTTTGATACAAATTATTTTTTTGCCTTTTTGCTGATTTTTCCGTTGTGGAACATGAATTGAGAATTATTAGAAATGTCAAACCGGCAAGAGTAAGAAAATTCTTCATCATGGATATAATGTTATTTAGACTTTTTGTTTTCAAGCGTTTTAAACGCAAGAGCGTACATTTGAATTTGTTTCAGCATAGAACTTAATCCATTATTTCTGGTTGGAGAAAGATGTTGCGAAATGCCGATTTCTTTCAAAAATTCGGGTGGCGATGATAAAATTTCAGACGGACAATGTCCGGAATAAACTTTTAAAAGCATTGAAGCCAATCCTTTAACAATCATTGCATCGCTATCGGCTTGGAAATAAATTTTACCGTCTTTAAAATCAGCATGCAGCCAAACTTGGGATTGGCAACCTTTAATTTTGTATTTATCGGTTCTGTATTCTTCAGGAAATTCATTTAACTCTTTTCCCAAATCGATAATGTATTTGTATTTATCTTCCCAAGTTTGAAGATTTTGAAAATCTTTAATAATCTTCTCTTCGTTTTCTCTTATTCCCATCTTATTGTTTTTGTTTGTTAAGTAAATTTAAAGTTAATATATTTAAATATTTATTTTGCTTAAAAAATAAGGCAGCATATCGCGCCAAGTCGGCCAATCATGTTTTACATCGTAACCCCAAAGGTCTAGCCAATGACGAATTCCTTTAGAGTTTAGAATATTAGACAATCTCACAGATGCGTTTGGGTCTTCATATTCGCCTTGTCCCGAAGCTATAACAATACCCAAGTTATTTCTCATTTGATTAAGATAAGTTTCATCAGTGGCGTTCGGTAAATATTCCACCGGTGAATTAAAATATACATGTTGATCATAATATCCGCCGGAATATTCTTTTAAATCATACACTCCGCTCATTGCAATAGTTCCGCGGAAAATATCGGGTCTTCTGAAAAATGTATTTGCCGCATGATAAGCTCCAAGTGAAGCTCCGGTTGTGATTATTGGAACATTTCCTTTACAATGATCAAAAATAAACGGTGCAACTTCACCAACAACGTATTGGTTATATTGCCCGTGACGCAAAGATTTATGCGGCGGATACATTTGTTTGTTCAACCAGCTCTCGTTATTTATACTGTTGATCGAAAAAACTTTACATTTACCGGAATCAATAAAAGGTTGAATCGAATCTATCATTTGAAATCTTTCGTATTCTAAAAAATCGGCTCCGGCTGTTGGAAACATCAACAATGCAAATCCGTAATGACCGTAAACCGCTATTTCCATATCTTTATTCAGATTAGGACTGTACCATTTTCTTATTTCCCTGTACATTTGTTTCCTTTTAATTTTTAATTTCTTGTTAAAAAATTAGATTAATAAAAAAGAAATAGCAAGAAAATATATTAATTGAATTTAATCTTGTGGAACAAAAAAAATAATTTGATTTTCCTTTTAGCAGAAAAGTAATATTTATATATTTATTATTTACACAAAATTGAAAAATCGAATGGAAAAATTCGAATTAATATCTAATTATAAACCGTCGGGCGACCAGCCGGAAGCAATTGAAGAATTAACAAAAGGAATTCTTGCCGGGGAAAAACATCAAGTATTGTTGGGGGTTACCGGAAGCGGTAAAACATATACAATATCGAATGTAATTGCTAAGGTCAATAAACCCACATTAATTATCTCTCCGAATAAAACGCTTGCCGCACAGCTTTATTCGGAGTTTAAATCGTTTTTCCCGAATAATGCCGTTGAGTTTTTTATCAGTTACTATGATTACTACCAGCCCGAAGCTTATGTGGTTAAAAGTGATTTATACATTGAAAAAGATTTTTCGGTAAACGAAGAAATTGACCGTTTAAGATTAAAAGCAACAACATCATTGATTGAAGGCAGACGGGATGTAATAATTGTTGCGAGCGTAAGTTGCATATACGGAATCGGAGCTCCCGATCAATATGCAAGACAAATTCTTTTCATTAAAAAAGGCCAACAAATAGAAAAGAAAAATTTATTACGTCAATTGGTGGATATTTATTATGTAAGAAATGATTTCGAATTTACGAGGGGGACTTTTAGAGCCCGCGGCGACGTAGTTGAAATAATTCCCGCTTATCAATACGAAGAAGCCGTTAGAATAGAATTCTGGGATGACGAAATTGAAAAAATTTCATTGATTGATTCGATGAGCGGTAATTTTATAAAGGAAGTGGAAAGCGTGCCGATTTATCCGGCAAAATATTTTGTAACAACTAAAGACCAAGTAAACAGGGCAATTAAAACGATTGAGGAAGAATTAAAAGAAAGACTAAAGTATTTCTGGTCGGAAGAAAAGTATTTGGAAGCTCAACGCTTGGAACAAAGAACAAAATACGATATCGAAATGATGAAAGAAATAGGTTACTGTTCGGGTGTGGAAAATTATTCCAGACACATGGACGGCAGACCTCCGGGTTCGCGACCTGCATGTTTGTTCGATTATTTTCCAAAAGATTTTCTTCTTATAATTGACGAATCCCATGTAACCGTGCCACAAATAAAAGGAATGTATAACGGCGACAGGGCGCGTAAAGAAACTTTAGTCGAGTATGGATTCAGATTACCTTCTGCATTGGATAACCGCCCGTTAAAGTTCGACGAGTTCGAGAATTTGGTTAATCAGGTTATTTTTGTAAGTGCTACTCCGGGTCCGTACGAACTTGAAAAAACCGGCGGCGCTGTGGTGGAACAAGTAATTCGTCCTACTGGATTGTTGGATCCTGAAATTGAAGTGCGTCCTATTAAAGGTCAAATTGATGATTTAATTGGTGAAATTAGAGAACGTGTAGCAAAAAACGAGCGGACTTTGGTAACCACGTTAACAAAGAAAATGGCTGAAGATTTGACTGATTATCTGGATAAACTTAATATAAAAGTGAGATATATACACAGCGATATTGATGCACTCGAGCGTGTGGAAATAATCAGAGATTTGAGAATAGGTGATTTTGATGTGTTGGTAGGAGTGAATTTACTCCGCGAAGGTTTGGATTTACCCGAAGTTTCACTCGTTGCAATAATTGACGCCGATAAAGAAGGATTTCTTAGAAGCGAACGCTCGTTAATGCAGACTGCAGGAAGAACGGCGCGAAATGTTGAGGGAAAAGTAATTATGTATGCCGATAAAATTACGAATTCTATGAAAAAAACAATTGACGAAACTAACCGCCGTAGAAAATTACAGCTTGAGTATAATAAAAAGCATAAAATAACACCCAAAACAATTTATAAATCTAAAGATGAAATTTTATCTTCTACGTCAATTGCAGATGTTAGGAAAAAAGAATACGGTTCCGAAACTTCATTTACAAAGGTGGCTGAACCGGTAATTAAATATATGACCAAAGATCAGAAGAAAGATTTAATTGACCAAATGACCGAAGAAATGCTTGCCGCCGCAAAAGATTTGGAATTTGAAAAAGCAGCTTATTTAAGAGATGAAATAGAGAAATTGCAAAAGTTGATTAAGTAAATAAAAAGTGTGTCTTTTAAGATCAAAAGACACACAAATGATTATTGTTATTTTTTATCCGGTATTCGCGTGTAGTTAATTTCCATGCTTTTAAATTCTTTCCCGGCATGCGTCATGTACATATCAAAAACATGAGTATTGTCATCTAAAAATTTTACAACCGCTTTATAAGTAACTTTCTTTTTCGAAACAGGATCCACCATGCTTCCTTTATATGTTATTGTGTTCGAGGCTTTATCGTAGGTTCCTTCCGAAGTTGAAATTCCGGTTCCCATATTATCTATCCAAATACTCTGAAATTTTCCCAATGCTTTGTCAAATGCATCTAAAGATTGTCCTTCCATCGGCATTCCCATTGCCGTGCCGTGATAAGTTGATTTTAGATATCTTCCGCCTAAAATCATTTCGCTCTCGGCTATCCCTTCAGAAACCATTGCTTCGGCTTCGGGAGACTGCCAGAATTTGCTTACGGTTTTCCATTTCCCAACATTCTTCTCAAGAATTTTCTGCATTGGACCAGGCATCATGTATTCCATCCATGCTTTTTGTTCGGGACTCATCTTTTGTTGGTTTTCGTTTTGAGAGAAAAGCGCCGTTTGTGAAAGAATAAGTAAAATTAAGATTGTAAATGAAATATTTTTTACCGGTTTCATATTTCCCTTTCTTTTTGTTATTGAGTGTGCTAAAAAGTAAATAATTAATTTACAAATAGCAAATAATTTAATTGTTACGTTGCATAAGTCCTGTTTTTATTGAGATAATGGAAGTTAAGTATAATCCTGCAAACGTAATTAACGCAAACTTTAGAAATATCAAAATATTAAAATGATTATTGCCGAATGCGGAGAATATTAATGATACTAATAATGAACAAATTGAAAATGTAACCAAAGCTAAAATAACATTCGCAATTCTTTTGATTAAGGAATTTCTGATTACGGGCAAACCCGAAGCTTTTAACAATACGAATGCCGCGTTAAAACCTAATAAGCCGCCTTGCAGTTGCGTATAACTCCCGGGAATCAGAATCTGCAGCAGAATAGGAAAACCGAGAAGATAAATAAGAGCTGCCGTATTTTTTGGATATGCAGAGTAAAAGAAATCGTATTTGAATGATACTCTGTATATAACAATTAAAATTACAGCACCTAAAACATAGCCACCCAAAACACCTGCTAAAAAATGCAAACCAAGATACATGCGGGATAACGGAATTAACAGAATTAAGAACGCCGAAAGGATCCGTACGTATTTATTTTTATATAACAATATGATTGAGGTCCATAATGTTACAGCTGTACTGGTATGACCCGATGGAATTCCGAACGAAGGATTTTTTACAGATCTATAATATTGCACAACTTCCTCAGGCAATAATTGGAAAAATCCTTTAGCTCCTTTTTGTAAAAACCGGGAATTGTTTGGTATGTTTTTACCGAGTAGTTTTATTCCCGAATCGACAGCGTATGGTCTTGGATAAGCAATTAATTGTTTAAAAAATTCCGTTATTATGCCGGTAATTAAAACAATATGTACCAAATAAAATCCTTTTTTAAAATTTATTCCAAACAAAAAAGTTATTAAGAAAAAAGCAAGAAATTCTTCGTATCCCAAACCGGTGATAAAAATCATTATGGCGGTAATTAAAGGATTTGCAAAAGATTGTATAAAATGTATTATTTCAGTTTGAAACAAAATTAGCCTTAAAAAAAATTAATTTGAATATAGTAAAAAA
>JALSTI010000207.1 GCA_026983795.1 Melioribacteraceae bacterium | reverse complement strand
TTCTGTTTTTCCTTTTTTGATCCTATACAAAGGCGGTTGGGCAATATAAACTTTTCCTTCATTAATTAAGTCTTTCATATATCTGTAGAAAAACGTTAATAGAAGTGTTCTTATATGGCTGCCGTCAACGTCGGCATCAGTCATTATTATTATTTTACCGTAGCGTGCTTTCTCGCTGTTAAATTCCGCACCTATTCCCGCACCTATTGCCGATACAATAGCTTTTATTTCATTATTTTCAAGTATCTTGTTTATTTTTGCTTTTTCAACATTCAATATTTTTCCTTTAATCGGTAAAATAGCCTGAAATCTTCTATCCCTGCCTTGTTTTGCCGAACCGCCTGCAGAATCTCCCTCTACAATATAAATTTCACAATGATCGGGATCGCTGATTGAACAATCCGCCAGTTTACCGGGTAAATGCATCGTATCCAAAGCATTTTTTCTTCTTACAAGTTCCCTTGCTTTTCTTGCGGCTTCTCTTGCCTCTGCGGCTCTTAAACATTTATCAATAATTTTCTTACCGACGGAAGGATTTTCTTCCAAGAATTCGGATAGTTTTTCTCCGACTATACTTTCAACAATAGATTTTACCTCACTATTACCCAGTTTAGTTTTTGTTTGACCCTCAAACTGCGGTTCAAATACTTTAACCGAAATAACAGCCGTTAAGCCTTCTCTAAAATCATCGCCGGTCAAATTTATTTTTTTGTTTTCCTTAACCAGTTTATTTTTTGCCGCATAATTATTCAAAGTTCTGGTAAGCGCAGTTTTAAAACCCACTAAATGAGTACCGCCTTCATGCGTGTTTATATTGTTAACGTAAGTATGAATATTATCCGAATATGCATCGCTATATTCAAACGCAACTTCTACGGGCGTGTTGTCCTTCTCGCCTTCTATATAAACAGGTTTATGAAGCGGATGTCTGGTTTCATCTAAATATTTTACAAACTCAATAATTCCGCCTTTGTAATGGTGAACGGCTTTTTCTCCGTCTCTTTTATCAAGTAAGGTAATGGTAATGTTTTTATTAAGAAAGGCCAATTCTCTCATCCGTTCGTTCAAAGTGTCGAATTTAAACTGGGTAGTTTTAAATATTTCCGGATCCGGTTTAAATGTTATTTTTGTACCGGATTCTTTTTTATTAACGGTTCCAACCTCTTTCACGGGATATTTTGGAATTCCCCTTTCAAATTCCTGCCGGTATAATTTACCGCCTCTTTTAACCTCAACAATCAACCATTCGGAAAGGGCATTAACAACCGACACGCCAACTCCGTGCAGTCCGCCGGATACTTTATAAGAATTTTTATCAAATTTACCGCCGGCATGCAGAACCGTCATAACAACTTCCAAAGCGGACCGTTTCTCAACGGGGTGCATATCGACCGGAATACCTCTGCCGTTATCTTCAACTGTAACGGTTCCGTCTTCGTTTATAGTAACATCCACTTTGTCGTTATAACCGGCAAGCGCCTCGTCAATACTATTATCAACGACTTCGTTAACGAGATGATGGAGACCCCGCGATCCTACATCACCAATGTACATTGCGGGTCTTTTTCTTACCGCTTCCAATCCTTTAAGGATATTTATATTTTTAGCCGTATAATTTTTTTGCGCTTTTTCTTTTGTCACTTTTTTTTCCTCTTATTTTCCGAATTTTATATCAGTTATTATGCTGTTATCAAGTTCCTTGTTTATCTTTTTAAGCATACTTTTTTTATTAATATTTAACTCGCTTCTTAAAACGGAGTTTTCCACACTAAGAAACAGTATGGAGTTTACTATTCGTTTAGGTTTAACCAAGTTTTTAAGTTTTGGAAAGAGTTCCGGAAATTTTTCCAATACTTCCTGCTCTTTTACCTTTAAGTTAAAAATTTTAAAATTTTTATCGGTGTTTAACACCTCTCCAACTGTTTTGAACGGGTTTTTATGCATATGCGGCAACGCCTCCCGTTATTTTAATTGTTCTGTCGGTTTCTTTTATATTTAACATCTCAATATTTGAAAGATCCGTCACAGTTATAAAAGCCTGACCTATTTCTCTTAAATATCCGCCAATTTTAGAAGCTCTGTTCGAATCCAATTCACCAAAAACATCATCCATCAAAAATATTGGCGCTTTTCCTAATTTGTCTTTTAGATAGAAGAACTGAGCAAATTTTATTGCTATTTGAAACGTTTTATGCTGACCTTGAGATCCGTATTTTCTTAAATCGAATCCGTTTATACCAAATTTATAATCATCCCGGTGCGGACCGACCAAATTAGCAGCTCTAATAATTTCGATTTCTCTTTTCTGCTCTAATAACTTACTAAATCTATTTTCTATTTCACCGTTTACCGAATCGAGATAATAATATTCAATGGAAGGAATCTCAGCTTCCTTCATTATTTTTTTATATGCTTCAACAACGTAAACTTCAAATTCTTTAATAAAATTTTTTCTATGGTTAATTATATTAGTTCCAACGCTAATCAGTCTTTGATTCCAAGTATCAAGATCAAAATCGTTTCTACCAGTTTCTTTAATTCTATTTAATATTGCCGAGCGGTGTTTAAGAATTTTATTATACTCTACAAGTAATTTCAAATATGTTTCGCTTGCTTGTGAAATTACGGAATCTATAAATTTTCTTCTTGCAGACGGAGGGCCCATTGTTATTTGGTGATCAGGTTGCACAAGAGTAACAACAGGAAATTTACCTATTAACGACGTATATCTGTGAATTTGTTTATTATCTAAAAAAATAAACTTTTTATTTTTAGCCGTATCGTAAATAACCTTAATTTTATTTTCAACTCTATCTACAAACTTACCTTCTATTTCAAAAAATTGAGAGTTGAAATTAACAGCTTCGGAATCTACGGACGAAACCAAACTTTTTGTAGTGCATAAAAAGTAAATTGCCTCAAGCAAAGTGGTTTTACCTTGCCCGTTGCCACCGACAATATAGTTTAACTCTTTTGAAAACTCTAATTGAGTGTGTTTATGCAGGCGAAAATTTTTTAATTCTAAGTAGCTCAATGTCATACTAATTATTCAAACGTACAGGCATCAAAAGCATCATTAAGTCTAAATTTTCCTTTTCTTTAGTAGGAAAAATAATAACTGCTTTTGTTGGAGAATGTAACTTAATAAGTATTTCCTCTTCTGTATTTAGGTGACTTAAAATATCATTAACATAAGAAGAATTAAAACCTATATCCAAAGGCTCACCGTCGTATTCACACAATATATTTTCAGTTCCGGATGCGCCAAGGTCAATATCTTCCGCCGATATTTGTAAATTATTGTCTTTTATAGAAAACTTTACCCTTCTTGTATTGGTTGAAGAAAAAAGCATCATTCTTTTTATTACATCATGCAATTCTTTTGTTTTAACTTTCAATTGAAATTCGTTTTCCAACGGAATTACGCTTCTGTAATCGGGATATTTATGTTTTATTAATCTGGATATAAGTTCTATATCATTCATTCCAAATGAAATATGAGATTTGCTTAAATAAATTTTAACATCCCTTTCGTCTAATAGTTTTAACAAAACACTAATTGCGCGTTCCGGCACAATATACTGCTGTTGAAAATTTAATTTAATGTCTTTCCTAAGCAAATTAACCAGTCTGTGACCATCGGTAGTAACAATTCTAAATCCGTCGTCAGAAAACTCAAAAAGAGCACCCATCATAGCCGGGCGCATTTCTTCTTTGCTTAATGCAAAAGCCGATTTTTCCAGTGCAAATCTCAAATCATTCCCGTTTATTGAAAATTCATTTATATCCTCATTTTCTAAAGATTCGTTCGGAAACGATGGAATGTCCGGAAAATCGTCTGAATCCAAATAACTAATACTGTATTTACCGTGATCGGTAGTTAAATTAACTTTTCCGTTTTGTAAAATTTCAAAGTTTATAGATGTATCTCTTAACGATTTAATAATATCATACAAAAGTTTAGCGGGTAAAAGAACTTTTGCGTTTTCATCGGAAACTATATTTAAAGAAGACTTTAACGATATCTCTAAATCGGTTGCATAAACAGTAAGAGCGCCGTCGTTTATATCAAAGAGAAAATTCTCTAAAATTGGCATTGGTGTTCTGGAAGGAACAGCGGGAAACACTTTGGATAATACTTTTTCCAACTCTTTACTATTAACTTTGAATTCCATTAATACGTCCTCTTTTTAAATAGTTTTTAATATAGAAATTTACGGTTTTTTAACCTCTTTTTCAATTAAAGTAACGGGTTGAGAACACCGTATTTATTAGTAATATATTAGTTTTAAAAAACTAGTAATAACAATAAAGATGTTAATATGTGGATAAGTTTCTTATTTGTTTTACAACAACAACTTAATAATTAATTAAAGTTTAACAATTTGTTAACATCTTCCGGATAAACCGGATTAAAAAGCTTTTTTATAATAAAAGGTAATTTATAAACAATCAATCAAGAACAAATTAACAAGTTATAAACACTAAAAATTTACCAAATCTTTTGCGTTGATACTAACAAATATGAAACATAAGGTTATTCAGGTGTAAGTAAGATGATTAAATTATAAAATATTTAAACACCTAATTCTATTTTATTGCGAATCGTATCGACAATTTCTTTAATGGATTTGTCTTCCGAAATCATTCTGTCTACGCTGTTAAATGCGTGAATTACGGTCGAATGGTCTCTACCGCCGAAATGTAATCCTATAGTTTTAAGAGAAGATTTGGTGAGTTTTTTTGAAAGATACATAGCAATTTGTCTTGCTAAAACAACTTCTTTTTTTCTGTTTTTTTCACGCACTTTGTTCTCGTCAACGTTAAAAAATTCGCAAACCACTTTATTAATGTAATCTATGGAAATATTAACATTTCTCACGGTTGCAATTTCTTTTACAGTTTTTTTGACCAGTTCAAAGTTCATATCAGACGAGTTCAATGAAGCGTTAGCCAATAGTTTAACAAGGCAGCCTTCAAGTTCACGGATATTGGTTTTGATGTTGTAAGCAATATACTCTAAAAACTCGTTTGATAGTGAGATTCCAAAACTTTGACTTTTGTTTTTTAATATGGCAATTCGCGTTTCAAAATCCGGCGGTTGAATATCTGCGGTTAAACCCCATTGAAACCGGGATATTAATCTCTCGTTTAAGCCTCTTAAATCTTTGGGCGGCTTGTCGCTGGAAAGCACAATTTGTTTTCCCAATTGATGAAGTGTATTGAATATATGAAAAAACAAATCCTGGGTTTTCTCTTTACCTATTAAAAACTGAATGTCGTCAATAATTAATACATCCATGCTTTTGTAAAAGTTCGAAAACTCATTTACTGTATTAGACTGAATTGCTTCGACAAACTCAACGGTAAAAATATCGGAGGAGAGATAAATTACGCTTTTGTTTTTATAGTTGGAAATAATTCTGTTGCCGATTGCTTGAATAAGGTGTGTTTTTCCAAGACCTACACCGCCGTAAATAAAGAGAGGATTAAAAGAAGTTTCTCCGGGACTTTCACTGACAGCTATAGCGGCAGCTCTGGCAAGTTGATTTCCCTCTCCTTTTATAAAATTATCAAAAGTATATCTTGAATTTAAGTAATTATCAAAAGCGCGGGTTTCTTCAACTGCATCTTCGGTTTTTTCCTTGTTTTCTTTTTTAATCGGGAAATCCACATCAAATAAATCTAATTCATCTTCCTTTTCTTTGGATATCAAATAAATTAATTTCCCTTCACCGCCCAAAACTTGATCAATAGTTTTATTAATCAATGTGTTGAAATGTTCGTCTATCCATTCAATAAAATAACTGTTGGGAACTTGAACTTTCAAGGTTTTGTCCAGAAGCTCGACCGGTTTAATAGGAAGGAACCAAGTGTTGTAAGTAATAAAAGGAACATTTTCTTTTATTAAAGATAAACACTCCTTCCAAACAACAGTTGCATTTTTAAATGTTGTTTCTTTAGAAATTTTTTCTTCCAAGTTTAAGTTATCCACAAAAAAAACAGTGAAAAAAGATTAATAAAACACCTCTTTTATAAAATCAAAAACAGAACACAAAAAATAATCAACAACTTATCAACATTAATAAATCCCGTATAACTTGTTGTTTTATAGGTGATTATAAAAACCACTTAATAAATACAAACAGAAAGACAAACAACTAAAAATAAAAATCACTAAAAAATATTTTGTGAAACGTTTCACAACAAGCAATATATTAACAAGTTATCAACACGTTTTTAGTGCTCTTGTTACGGTATGAAAATATGATATTTATAGGATTTGAGCAAATTTAAAATTAATTTTTCTACTAACTTATTTAATTAAAACAAAATAAAATTTTAAAAAAATATTTTCGATAAATACAATGTACAGATTTTGTATTTTTGACCTTAATTTTAATTTAAGGAGGTGAACCGATGAAGGTGCTTATTACGGGAGGCGCTGGGTTTATAGGAAGCCATTTGGCAGAGTATTGGCTTGACCGGAACGCACGTGTGATTGTTTTAGATAATTTGCGAACAGGATACCGGAAAAATATACCGGATACTCATAACGTTGAATTTGTAGAAGGAAGCATAACAAATCGTGATTTGGTATTTGGCTTAATGGAAAATACTGATTATGTTTTTCATCTTGCCGCCATGGTCTCAGTGCCAGAATCAGTTGAAAAACCGTTTGAGTGCATAGACGTCAATGTATACGGATTGCTTAATGTTTTAGATGCCGCAAAAAACAGTAATGTTAAAAAAGTTGTTTTATCAAGCTCGGCCGCTATTTATGGAGACGATCCCGAGTTACCGAAAAGCGTTAATATGAAACCAAAACCGTTAAGTCCTTACGGAATTACAAAATTAGATGGTGAATATTATTTGCAAATGTATTTTAATCAATATAGTCTCGGTACAACTTCATTGAGGTATTTTAATGTATTCGGTCCCAGGCAAGATCCAAAAAGTCAATATGCCGCCGCAATTCCAATTTTTATTTATAAAGCATTGAGAAACGAGAACATACTTATTTATGGAGACGGAGAGCAAACAAGGGATTTCATTTATGTTAAAGATGTTGTTAGCGCAAACATTGCGGCTGCAGAAAACGAGGAAATTACCGGAGTTTTTAATGTGGCAAACGGTAAATCCATTACAATTAACAAACTTGCAGAAAAAATAATAAAGCTTACAAACTCAAAAAGCAAGATTGAATATACAAAGGAAAGGTTGGGAGATATTAAACACAGCGTTGCCTCGGTTAAAGAAACCAAAGAGAATTTGGGATTTGTTCCGTCGCATAACTTTGATGATTCCTTGCTTGAAACAATAAAATATTTTGAAAAGGAAGCGAAATGAATAATTTAGTTGTGGTTTTTACCGGCGGAACATTTTCAATGAAAATAGATAAAAAAACCGGCGGCGCAGTTCCGTTTTATCACGGTGAAGAACTTATCGAAATGATTCCCGAAGCGTCAAACTTGGCAAACTTGTCTGTTTATAATTTTGGAAATTATCCGGGTCCGCATATGACTCCGGAATTAATGTTAAATCTATCTAAAAATATTAAAGAACTGGTTGAAAAGCCTGAAGTTGACGGAGTTATAATTACTCACGGAACCGATACATTAGAGGAAACGGCGTATTTAATAGATTTAACAGTAAAAACGGAAAAACCTATTGTGCTTATTGGAGCAATGAAAACAAGTACTGAGCCGGATTGGGACGGACCTAAAAACTTGATAGATGCTATTCATATTTGTAATAACGTAAACAGTAAAAATATGGGTGCGCTGGTTTGTTTAAATGGAGAGATTAATGCGGCAAGCGAAGTAACAAAAACTCATACTGAAAATATAGAAACGTTTCACAGTTTGGATTTCGGGGCTTTGGGCTTTGTGGATAAAGGTCGCGTTATTTATAACAGAACACCCAGAAAATTGGAATGTATAGAAACGGATACGCTTGATTCGAATGTTGATATTATTAAAGTTTATGCGGGCATTGATAGTAAATGTTTTGTTTTTTCTGCCGACAGTAAAGTTCACGGATTGGTAGTGGAAGCTCTTGGAGTTGGAAACGTGCCTCCCAAAGCGTTTGAAGGGATTAAATATGTTTTAAGTAAAAATATTCCGGTGGTTTTAACCTCGCGGTGCCCCGCCGGCGAAACGCTGGATATTTACGGTTATCCGGGAGCGGGTAAGTGGCTTAAAAAAGAAGGCGTAATATTCTCGGATTACTTGAACGGTCAAAAAGCAAGAATTAAATTGATGCTTGTTCTGGGGGTAACTCAAAATCATGAAAAAATAAGAGAGTTTTTTGATTAGTAAAATAAAAAACTACTTTAATATTAAACAAAATTGGGTGCCAAGTCTGCTCCTTTTGCCAATATCGGCGTTTCTTATAATTAATCACGGTAAGTTTATTCCTGTGTTGGATCATGTAAATCTGTTGTTTCACGAAGGCGGTCACGGAATATTTAAAATATTCGGTAAATTTATTTACACCTCCGGCGGATCGTTGATGCAGATTATTATTCCATCGTTATTTATATATTATTTTTTATCGAATGGGAAAAGGACGGGAACTCAAATCAGTTTGTTTTACCTGGCGGAAAACTTAATGAACATCGGGGTTTATGCCGCAGATGCAAGAGCTAGAAGACTCCCCTTGCTCGGAGGTAATAAAGTATATCATGACTGGCATTATCTTTTGAGCGAGCTAGGAATATTAAACTTAGACCAATCGGTTGGCTCTTTTTTCTTTTATTCGGCAATAGTAGTAATGGTTTTAGGACTTTTACTTCCTCTTTTTATCAAAGATTATAAAGAACCGGATATAAAATTAAGTCTCTAACTCAAAATTTTAAATTTGATATTTTATTCACTACTTTTGCGAATTACTAATTTGTAAACAAGGACCCGGAATGAAAAAACAAGTTTTAATTCTTACAATAGTATTTTTATCTGTCGGTATTTCAATATTTGCCCAAGGATTCAAGTTTGCCGCCATGTCGGATTCCCGCGGTCCGTATAACGGCGTAAACGATCCGGTGCTTTCTGCGTTGGCAAAACATTTGGTTGATACTCATCCTGATGTAAAGTTCGTTGTTTTTGCCGGCGACCTTGTTAACGGACATGAACACGATTATAAGAGAACGTTAAGAGAGTTGAAACATTGGAAAGACGTAATGTCTCCGATATATAAGAATAAAAGAATGGTTTGGCCAAAAATTTGGCCGGTTATAGGAAACCACGAAGTCAGAAATCCTAAAGACGAAGATAATTTTAGAAAAGTGTTTCCGGATGTTTTTTGTAACGGACCGGATGACGAAAAAGGCTTATCGTATTCGTTCGATTTTCAAAATGCGCATTTTACTATTATAAATACAGATAGATGGCATTATGGCGATCGGTTGGATACTACAGACGATAGAAGGGATTGGCATTATGTAAAGCACTTGGATTGGCTCGAAAAAGATTTGTCCTCTGCGCGGAATAGGGGAATTGAACATATATTCGTGTTTAGTCATGAAATGGGATTTCCTACCGGAGGGCATTTGAGAGACGGCCTGCCTAATCTTGGTCGGCATCTGGTCTTACCGCTGGATTCAACAAGGTTGTGGTACTTAAACAGAAGAAACAAATTTTGGAGTTTATTGAAAAAATATAATGTAGATGCTCATATTTGCGGACACGAACATATTTACGCGCGTCAATCGGTAGATGACGTTTACGAAATAATTACCGGAAGTTCAGGCGCTCCGGTTTATCATTTTAATCCTAAATACAGAACGGAAAATGTCGATTCGGTTTATCCCGGTGATGAAATGAGTTATTCCGAAGCGGAAAAATATTATAAGGTGTTGCATTATTATTACGGACCCGGAGAAAACTCTCAAGCAACAAGAAGTTTTGTGGGACTTAGAGCATTTAACTATACCGTTTACGATGTTCGAAAAGACTCGGTAATAGTAGAAGCATACGGAGCGTTTCCAAAAGAAAACACAAACGATGTTTTAGAC
>JALSTI010000206.1 GCA_026983795.1 Melioribacteraceae bacterium | reverse complement strand
ATCTTTAGCATTCATTAGCGAAGAGTTGTATGAAATATAAACGGCATAATAACCATCAATCGGAAGCCGGGGCACAAATTCAACTTGAGCGCTTATTTTTTTATCGGATGCAACAATTCTATGGGTCCCGTATTCAAATGGATTGTAGTTTGCCGGATAGGGAGGATGCCCGTAATTAAACGCTTTTCCGCTTCCGGTTTTCCACTTATGCAATTTATCGAAAGACGATTCTATGTAAGAATCTGATTTGCTGTCGTTATCAACTACTACTTCATGTGTTTGAGTATCCCGTTCGCGCGGCACAAATACATTAGCTCCTGCATTTTCAAGCATAGGTATTAAGTAGGGAATGGTAAAAGCCATTGGACCAAGGTCCTCAACAGTTCCGAAAAGTCTTGCGCGCTGCCACATCCATCTATCCTGTTCAAAATTATAATACCAGCCGTGGCTAGGCCAAAGGGCAATGTTTTTGTTATACAATCCATTTACAGCTATGTATCCGTGTTCCAGATTAGTTACAAGCGGTGTTCTTTTAGCATGCTTAACTTTAGGCAACCGGGAAGTATCAAACTTTAATTTATTTTTTCTGTAATAATTAGGAATTAGTTCTTCTATGGGAAAACCTATTGTTTTAACGGAAATTCTAAATTCTTTTTTATAATCTTTGAAGAAATTATTTATTTCATTATAAATAGAATCTACATTTTTTTGTCTAAACGGGATATAGGAAAAATTTTTATCAAAGTTTATTTCAATTTTTCTGTTAGCAATGTCCGTATTAATCGTGTCAATTTTAATCTCCGGATATTTGGCAAAAGTGAATCGGTTATTCTTAAACGCCTCTTCGAAGTTTTTAATTGTTTCGGGTAAGGTTGGTTTTTTACCAATTTTTAAAATTCCGCAACTTGTAAGAAATGTTAATAGTACTAACACTATCCATAATTTTACTTTCATCCGAGTATTTCCGTTTATTGGCATTTGAACTTTAGATTTTATAAATCAACTTAAAGGGTATTGAAAATTAACTAAAATATTTCAAATGCATTTGTTCAATTTTTACATTCAAAAACTTTACCAAACTATACTTGTTAATATTATGGAGAATTAACCGAAAAATTCTTATCATTGAACTTCAAAATTTATCAATTTCCGTAAATCATTCCCTTTTTGGGAGGGGTGGCAGAGTGGTTGAATGCGGCGGTCTTGAAAACCGTTGAGGTGTTACAGCCTCCGGGGGTTCGAATCCCTCCCCCTCCGCTCTATAAATTTTTTTATTTTAATTTACTAAAGTTGACCGCTGAATTTTATAAAACGTTAAAACGGTTATGAAATTAAGGTTTCCGGTGTCCTTAACCCACGAATTAAATCGTGGCTTAATAAGCAAAACGAATAAACAATAACCGTTTCAACGGGTTTTTTAATAACTAAGTTTTGAAACAGTCAACTTGAGTTAATTCACATTTTAAGGACTTTTATATTGTATTATGTTTATTTCCTCAAAAGCATAAATTATAGTTTTAGATATGTTGGATATACTTCAAATTTAAAAAGACGCTTGTCTTAACACAATAGAGGATTAAATAAATCTACTAAACCTTATCTGCCTCTTAAAATTGATGCGTATATCGCTGTAAGCACAAAAGAAAAAGCTAAGAATTTAGAAAAGTACTTTAAAACAGGTTCAGGTATTGCTTTTGCCAGAAAACGAATTTTAACTATTGATGTTTAATCTAAATTCATAGATATATTATATTAATAAAGTTTTAATCCATAGAGCTCTTGCGGGGCAGGCACTGAATAGTATTTCATCCATATTTTACAGAGCCGTAAAACAGGAAAATATTATTACGGGTACACCAAAAATTTACAAGAACTATTAAATAGATATAAATCCCGGCATAGTACGTTCGACTAAAGAGTTCAAACCAAGAGCAAAACATACAGAAAAATTTTTTGGTCAATAAAATACAGGAATTAGCCGAAAGGGAAAAAGTATTATTTATTTGAATAATTAAGACAAAGCATTAGATTTGCAAAAGTGCAGAATTTGCAAGCAGCATCTTTACATTAGAATCCTTTCCTCTTCATTCAATACATATAAATTCTTTTTATATAGAAAAATGCACGCGTATATTAGTTTTGATATAGT
>JALSTI010000205.1 GCA_026983795.1 Melioribacteraceae bacterium | reverse complement strand
AATTAGAAAAGATTTTATCGGAAGATGCGCCTGCTCTCTATCTTACGCATGAGGGAACTAAATACTATGTTTATCCGAAATGGATACATGGAATTTCATTGAAATTTAACATTCCATCATATAAAACGGTTTGGATGGATAATTCGAATGCTAAATAAAATAACTTTAGCGAATAAAATATTACTGATTATTATTTCGCTTACCTTAGCTCTTCTTTTTGTGACGCTAATTATTTTTTACTTGGGAGGTGAAAGGTTTATTGGTAATGAAGGGAAAAGAACATTAACCTTTTATTCTAATCTCATCAATATTTCTTTAGAAGAAGAGATTAAAAACACGTCTATTGAATTACAAGGTTTAGTGAATCAGTTATCCTCAATCAATAATTTACAAGTGAATAACTTTAATAATGAGCAAAGACAAAATATAGAAAATTACATTTTAAGCTATCCGTATAAATACTTAACAAATTATTTTTATAACCCTTCAAAGAAAAAAATACTTTCGGTTTCCCCTGTTAAGGTATTCAGTGGTGAAGTTAAAACGTCTTTTGAAATTAAAAAATATTCGCAGCTTAACGGAGAAATTCAAACAATGTTGGATGATTCCGGAAACTTAAAAAATAAGGTTTTAATCCCTGGCAAAAATTTTACCAACCAATTCCTTTATTTTTTAATTAGCAGTAGTAAAAAGTCCGGAGGAATAATAGTACTGGCGACTTTAAGAGATGATTATTTATTCAACAAATTTATGCGGCATCTTTCGCTGCCTTCAAATGTTTCTCTCACATTTATTGACCGTAACGGGGATATATTTTTTTCGACAAATAAAAATATTGTTAATCAGAATATTAGAATAGGAATTAATGAAGTTGCAGAAAAATTTTCCGGTTTTATAAATCAAAAGGGTCCGAAATTTTACTCAACCGGCAATGGTCCAATCTTATTTGCTAATCTTGAAAAACTTGGCTTAATAGTTCTGTTGCAAAACGATTTAACTAAACAGTTCGAATCGTTGAATAAATTTGCAGGTTATATTTTAATTTTTTCTTTTATCATTTTTCTGATTGTTTTCGGATTAACAAAAATGTTAACCCGACCATTTGCATCGTCTTTAAATAAAATTACGGATGTTGCCGTAAAAGTTGGTCATGGAGATTTAGAACAGCAAATTCAAATAAAGAGGCAAGATGAAATAGGGCTGTTAATTGATACTTTTAATAAAATGATTGTTAAGTTAAAGAAAAATTACGAGGCATTGAATATTACAAACAAGAAACTGGAAGAAAAAATTGATGAGTTGGTTAAAACAAAAAACGAATTATCTAAAAAAGAAAAGTTGGCAATTATTGGGGAAACGGTTTCAAAAATTTCACACGAAATTCAAAATAAGATAAGCGGGATAAGTATTTGGGTCCAAAATCTCGAATATCAACTACGGTCCGATGAAACCTCTAAAATGTATGTGAATGAAATCAAAACCGCACTGAATTCTTTTTTGGAAATGCTGATGAACTTCAAAAAATTTTACAGGTCTCCCGTTTTAGAGAAAGAAAATCTTGAGATAAATGCTTTAATAAAAAACGTTTTAAAAAATTATTCAACTGCAATAAGCTCAAAGCAAGTTAAACTTAAATTAAACTTGCAGACCGGTTTGCCTAATATTGTTGCCGATAAAAAACAAATGGAAGAAGCGATAATTAATTTGTTGGTCAATGCAATATATTATTCTCCGGAAGGGGAACCTTTACAGATTAATACTTCGGTGGAAAACGGATTTATTAAAATTCAAATTATCGATTATGGTCCGGGATTAAATATTAACTTGAAAGAAAAAATATTTCAACCGTTCTTTACAACAAAATCCGATGGAAGCGGTTTGGGGCTTGCTATTGTACATAACATTGTGTTAGCGCACGCGGGTAAATTAAATGTATGTAATAAGGAAAATGCCGGGGCTTGTTTTGAAATTCTTTTGCCGGTAGCAAATAAAAATAATTCGGAAAAAATAATATGAAAATATTAATAGTTGATGACGAAGCTATTCTCAGAAAGGGCATTTTAACTTTTCTAAAAAATAACGGATTTGAAGTAAGTGAAGCTTCAAACGGCAAAGAAGCTTTGGAAAAGATACGGGAAGAACAATTTGATCTGATTATTTCTGATGTTCAAATGCCGGAATTAAACGGAATTGAATTGCTCAAGA
>JALSTI010000204.1 GCA_026983795.1 Melioribacteraceae bacterium | reverse complement strand
TGATATTTTTCCTAATAAGTACACTGCAAAATATTTAAACCTAGGACTTTACGGATCGCTTATCCTCTTATTCTTTATTTACAGTCCGTTGTGGGGATTTTTTATGAAAATTGTATATTTCATTGTCGATCTTTTATTTGTATTCAAATAACAACATATAATTAAATTTTTAATTGAAGACTTATTTTAGAATATTATCGTTTGTAAAGCCGTATAAAAGGTATTTAACGCTTTCTATTGCTTCTACAATACTGTTTGCTTTGTTTAACGGAGCTTCGGTTTATTTAACAATTCCACTGCTTAGCACTCTATTTCAAGAAGGTCAACCTCAACAACATACGGTGCAAAATTCTTCTGAAATTAATATTCCAAAAACAGATAGCGCTAATGTACAAACCAAGAATAATAACAGCTCAGGTTTTATACCGCATTGGCTTAGCGACCCTGTTAATAACATCTCAAGATCTTTTAAAAATTATATTTTAAGCGGCACGGTAAATCAGATTTTATTAAAAATATGTCTGCTTATATTGATTGCATATTTGATGAAAAATATATTCGGTTATTTGCAAGCTTATTTTTTGGCTTACGTTGAACAAGGGGTGATAAAAGACATCAGAAATGCTGCTTATTCGCATTTACACAAATTGCCGATGAGCTATTTCAAACAAGAGAAAACCGGGAATTTAATTTCGAGAATAACTAACGATGTAACCGTGGTTCAATCTAGCGTGTCTGTAGTATTTCTAAACATGATCCGGGAACCCCTTACTATTATTGTGTTTCTTGGTATTGCACTTTCAATAAGTCCTAAGTTGACTTTATTTTCGCTTGTTATTTTACCGTTTTCCATTGGTATAATAGTTTGGATCGGATTAAAACTTCGTAAACAGAGCGGGTTTATTCAAGCAAAACTTTCCGATATTACAACAATATTGCATGAGACTATAAGCGGAGTTAAGGTAGTAAAAGCTTTTGGTATGGAGGAATACGAGAAGAACAAATTTTTTAAGCAGACTAATAATTACTTCAGGATGATATTACGAATGATCAGGTTAAGAAATGCTGCCAGTCCCGTAACCGAGTTTTTAAGCGTAACAGTTGGAGTGGCGATGGTTTATTACGGAGGGAAGCTGGTTTTACAAGAGCATATATTGAGAGCAAGCGAATTTTTAGGATTTCTGTTTGCAATATTTCAATTGATGCCACCAATAAAGGAACTGGGAAGTATAAATAATAGAATTCAGGAATCAAGCGCTGCGGGCGATAGAATCTTTGAAATTTTAGATACCAAACCCAATATTGTAGATGATCCGGCTGCAGTTAAGATAAACGATTTTAATGATGAAATAGAATACA
This sequence comes from Melioribacteraceae bacterium, assembly GCA_026983795.1. Lineage (GTDB taxonomy): Bacteria > Bacteroidota > Ignavibacteria > Ignavibacteriales > Melioribacteraceae > BMS3ABIN04. Next base: position 8,975 of record JALSTI010000204.1, on the reverse strand, counting down.
AGAATGTCAGTTTCCGGTATGAAGATTCGAATGAAATCATACTTAATAAAATAAATTTCAAAGTAAAAAAAGGACAAATTATAGCTTTTGTAGGCAGCAGCGGAGCAGGAAAAACAACTCTGTGCGATTTATTGCCCCGGTTTTACGATCCAACGGAAGGTTTGATTTTATTAGACGGAATTGATATTAAAAAAATAAAAATTCAAAGTTTAAGAAAATTAATGGGAATAGTTACCCAAGAAACTATTCTGTTTAACGAATCGGTGAAGAGTAATATTGCGTACGGACTCGGCGATTATCCTATTGAAAAAATTATTGAAGCTGCAAAGGCTGCAAACGCACATGAATTTATTATTAATTTACCCCGTGGTTACGAAACCGTAATTGGTGAACGCGGGACGAAACTTTCCGGCGGGCAACGGCAAAGAATTTCCATTGCAAGAGCTATTCTCAAAAATCCACCGGTAATGATATTGGATGAAGCTACCTCTTCGCTCGATAATGAATCCGAAGTGCTTGTGCAAAAAGCCATAGAAAATTTAATGAATCGAAGAACCAGTTTTGTAATCGCTCACAGGCTAAGTACAATTCGTAACGCGGATAGAATAATTGTATTGGAAAAGGGGAAAATAGTTCAGGACGGCAGACATGAAGAATTAATTACCGATTCAAACGGCATTTATAAAAAACTTTACGATTTGCAATTCCGCGACCAAAAGTAATGAATATGAAAAAAGAAACATCGGAATTATTCGATAAATACATTTTTGTATTTTTATTGCTTTTTGCGCTCACTCTCACAAATTCAATATTCCTCAATCAAATCGGTTATTTTGGTGCGCTTATTCTTATTTTGATTAAAATATCGGTAAATAAGAAAAGTGAGTTTAGAAAAATCGGTTTGGAACTTCCGTTTTTGCTTTTCATTTTAGCCGAGCTGATTTCGGCAATATTATCAATTAACAAACCGCAAGCGTTTCAAAACTTTTTTAAAAGAATTATTCTAATTCCGATAGTTTATTTAATGGTATCCGTAATTAATGATGATAAAAAAGCTAAAATAATTCTTTATGCATTTTTGACGGCGGCGCTTTTAACAATAATTACTTATATAGCATTTGCATACCGGCATTTTGTTCATCAGTTGTACAGATTGGAATCCAAAGGACCGTCGCCGTTTCAATATGTAATGACAGCCGGCGGTTTAATAAGTATGGTTACTATTTATTTTTTCGCCTTTGCAATCAATAACAAAAAACTTGATAAATATAAAGTAATTTATGCGGTTTCTTTTTTAATCACTATCTCCGCGTTAATTGCAAGTTACACACGCGCTGCTTGGTTGGGAGCAATTTCGGGAATAGTTGTCATTTTAATTGTTAAGAAAAAATGGGTTGTTCTTTCGGTATTTGGTCTTATTTTAATTGCAGCGTTAGTGTTAATTAAAAACGAGAGTAATGTAATATTTTATAAAATCCAAAATTCTAAAGTAATTCCGGTTAAACAATGGAATACCAAAGGGAAAGCTTATACTATTAAATATTATGATAATAAGTATTTTGTAACGGATTATAATGATGGAATTTTAGTTGCCGATTCGAACGGAATAAATCCGGCCGCAAAAACACCGGCGCCGGTTGTGAATCTCTCTTTATGGAATAATTTTGTAATTGCCAAATTGGTTGACAGCAGATTTGTTATTTATAAACCGGATAAAAAAACATTAAAACTGAATTTTATAAATGAGTTTGTTTCGCCCGGCAATACTAAGGGCTTTATTGTAAAAAATCATTATTTATATGTGGCGGATTACGACAGCGGTCTGACCGTTTTTAAAAATCCGGAAAATCCGGATATATTTTCAAGATTCGGAAAAATAAATAAAAGCAAAAGTCTTGCCGTCTCCGGGAAATATTTATCAATTTATAATTTTGAAAAGCAAAACTTGGAAGTTTATAAATTAAATAATTATTTACCGGGTAAACTGATTTACCAAAAACATTTTGACGTAAAATATTTGGGAATGTGGTTGGATGATTCCAAATTATTTTTGGATGGAAATGAAGGTTTACAAATTTATGATTTGACGAATAATTTATCCGTTGTTTCCGAAGCTCCGGAATTAAAAAATATTGTGGGATTCAAATTAACCGGCGATTCCGTTATTACTGCTTCTGCTTCCGGTAAATTTACAATTTCTAAAATTGTAAACAAGCAGCTCAATCGGTTGTTGTTTTCGGACTTAAATATCAGTATATCCGGTATGGATTTTGGAAATAATGTTTTAGCCGTTACGCATCGCAAATCTAACCGGCTGCTCTCCGTTGTAGATATCTATTACCAAACGAACCTTCAACGGATTAACCAATGGAAAGTTGGTTTTAAGATTTTAAAAAAATATCCGGTTTTCGGAGTCGGGGATATCGATCTTCAAAAAGTTTATTCTAAATTCAAACCTTATTATTTGAAAGAAAATTTCGGACATTTACACAATAACTATGTACAGATTATTGTAATACTTGGAATTTTCGGTTTTCTTGTGGTTATTTATTTGCTGATTAAAATATTTATAATCGATTGGAAGATTTATAAGTCGGTACAGTCTGATAAAATCGCTTCTTCGTTTGCACTTGGCACAATTGGCGTTTTCGTCGCATTTCTGGTATCCGGTTTAGCCGAATGGAATTTTGGAGATCAGGAGATAATTACTATGATCTGGTTTACACTTGGTCTTAATCTGGCTTTTTATTATAATATGCAAAAACATTTGAACGGTAAAAATAAAGTTGAATAGTCACATAAAAATATCGTCGGTAGTTATTGCAAAGAATGAAGCTCAAAACATTCGGCGGTGTATTGAAAGCCAATTAAAATGTATTGATGAAATTTTAGTTTTGGTTGATAAAAATTCTACCGACGATACTTTTACCATTGCAAGTTCTTATACTAAAGTCAGAGCGGAGAAAGTTGACTGGCAGGGTTTCGGCAAGACCAAGCAGTATGGAGTTGATAAAGCGGAAAATGATTGGATATTGTGGATTGATTCCGATGAGGCGTTGACCGAAAATTTACAAAATGAAATTTTAAGTTTTAAAGAAAAAGAGCCGGCTTATTTTGTTTATAAAATAAACCGCCGCGCTTATTTCCTTGGTAAATGGATTAAGCACTGCGGCTGGTATCCCGATTATGTTACAAGATTGTTTAACAGAGGTTACGCCAAGTTCAGCGATTCAAAAGTTCATGAGTATTTGGTTTTTAGTTGTGAAACGGGAAAGTTCAATTACGACATTGAACATTTTACTGATCCGGATATTAACCATTATTTTATAAAATTTAACAGATATACCGGTTTAGCCGCCGAAGAGTTGGTAAAAAAAGGTTATAATGCAAAAGTTACCGATCTTATATTTAGACCGTTTTTTATTTTTATTAAAATGTATATTATTAAGTTAGGATTTCTGGATGGTTTGTATGGATTTATTTTATCTGTGTTTTCATCATGTTATGTCTTTACCAAATATGCAAAAGTTTTAGAGTTTAAGTTTAAAAAATCGAACAAGAATTAAACAAGTTGGAATTATGACAATTGGAATAGTACCCAATACTACAAAACCGAGAATTTGGGAAATTGTAAAACGTTTAGTTAAGCAATTGGAAGCCAACCAAATTAATTATTTAATAAGTGAATCGATTAAAGATGTTCATTATGCAAACGATAAAAAACTAAACGGAGCGGTTTTGTTGGACCATTCGAGGTTATTTGAACAAAGCGATTTGGTGATATCTATTGGTGGCGATGGTACGATGCTTAATACTGCTTACGAAGCCAGGGAGTCGCAAACGCCTTTGGTAGGAATCAATTACGGCAAATTGGGTTTTTTAGCGGAGTTTGATATTACCGGTATTGACGAATTAGTTAACAGCTTTAAAACTAAAGAATTTGTAATTGAGGAAAGAATGGCATTGGATGGTAAATGCAATCAAGTGGAAGAAACACTGTACGCGGTTAACGATATTGTAATCGACAGAGGAAGATGGCCCAAAATGATTGATCTTAGTGTAAAAGCGGATGAGGAAGATGTTTCAACTTTTGCAGCCGATGGAATTATAGTTGCAACTCCCACAGGTTCTACGGGATATTCTTTATCGACCGGCGGACCTATTGTTAATCCCAAAGCCGATGCAATAACTCTTTCACCAATTTCTCCGCACACGCTTACCATGCGTCCGCTTGTTTTATCAAGTAATCAAAAAATTACAATTACCGCTCATTCACCGTATAAAAATATTCAAGTAATTTGCGATGGGCAGCGTGTTTACTATTTTAATCCCCCAGCAACTATTACCATAACTAAAAGTGATAAACATATTAAATTAGTTCATACAAAAGGCAATAGTTATTTTGAAATTCTCAGAAAGAAACTTCTGTGGGGTTTGGATGTAAGAACTAACACAACAAAAATGTGAGGTAAAATAAAATGAAAAAATATATCTTATTGATTTTTCTTCTTTCCGCTACAGTATTTGCTCAATCGGCTTGTAAACTTACGGTAGATTCAAAAACGGGAAAACCGATGTTGGTTGGAAAGTTAGACAGACAGGCTTTTTTGGATAGTAACTTTGCCGCATGGTTTAATATGCAGTACAATTTTTATAAACCGGACACACAAGTAATTAAACTAATTGCGCCTAAACTGAAAGATAAAAAAATTGAAATTGTAATGGGAACTTGGTGTAGCGACAGCAGAAGGGAAGTGCCGCGGTTGTTTAAAATTTTCGATTTGGCAAAGGTACCGCCTAAAAATATTGAAGTAATTGCGGTTTCAAGAAAAATGAAAGCTCCGGCACATTTAACGGATAGTTTATCGATTGAACGCGTGCCTACCGTAATTGTTTATAACGGTAAAAAAGAAATGGGCAGAATAATTGAAACGCCGGTTGAAACATTGGAAAAAGATTTGGAAAATATTGTTGATAAAAAATAATACCGGTTCAGATTTAGGCAATATGCGAATATTTCAGATTATCCCGGTAATTTTGTAACAGAATATTTTTAATCAACTTATTTTCAGACTTACTTAAATTTGCATCTCCGGAGACGACGTCGAATGCTTCTTCTTTGGCTTTTATCAGAATTGATGTATCTTTTATAATATCGGAATATTTTAGATCCGGGAACCCGCTTTGCTGTAAACCGAATATGTTTCCCGGTCCGCGCAATTTTAAATCTATTTCAGCAATATCAAAACCGTTAGCATATTTTACCATTGCATTTAATCTGATTAACGTTTTATGTTTCTCAATCTCGGATCTCGACATATAATCGAAATTAAAATTAAACCGGTTTATTTTTGTAGCTAACCGGTCTTCGGTTACCAAAATACAATAAGCTTGTTTACCGCTTCTGCCGACTCTTCCTCTTAGTTGATGAAGTTGGGATAGACCGAATTGAAATGCATCGTTAATCACAAGAATATTTGCATCGGGAATATCAATACCAACTTCAATTACGGTTGTGGATACAAGAACGTCGAATTCTTTATTCGCAAATCTTTTCATTATATCTTCTTTTTCGTCCCACTTCATTCTTCCGTGTATAAGTCCTACTCTCAGATTTTTTAGAAAGGATTCTTTAAGCTGGGAATAATAAGTTTCCGCAGCTTTAAGCTCCACCTTTTCGGATTCGGAGACCAACGGATAAACAATAAATGCTTGATATCCTTCTTTTGCCTTGTCAATAATGAAATTATAGATATCGGGTAATTTTTTTTCGCCGCGCAAAATTGTTTTAACCGGTTTTCTGTTACTCGGCGGTTTATCTATTACGGAAACATCAAGATCGCCGTATATCGTCATTGTTAACGTTCTGGGAATAGGTGTAGCGCTCATTACCAATATATCGGGCGCAGCACCTTTTTCAATAAATTTGGCTCTTTGAATAACTCCGAAACGGTGCTGCTCATCAATTACTATGAGTTTTAAGTCGTTAAATTCAACCGATTCTTCAAACAGGGCATGAGTGCCAACTACAATATTGATTTTTCCGTTTTTAATACCGGTTAATATTTGTTTCCGTTCACTTCCTTTTTGTCCACCTATTAATAATCCTACTTTTATATTTAAATTATTAACCATTCGCTTAATAGTTAAAAAATGTTGATTCGCTAAAATTTCCGTCGGTGCCATTATAGCGGTTTGTTTCCCGTCTCCAACGGCAATTAACATGCTGATAATTGCAACAACAGTTTTTCCGCTTCCAACGTCTCCTTGTAATAATCTGTTCATCGGTTTATCGCTTAACATATCTTTTTTAATTTCCGATAAGACGTTTAATTGAGAGCGGGTTAATTCAAACGGCAAACGGTCCAGAAAGTTTTTAATTAAACCGGAATGGAGTTTAAAATTATATCCTTTTAATTGTGTTTTAAGAAACGACTTACGCAAGGCTATTAATAATTCCAAATAAAATAATTCTTCAAACTTAAACCGTTCTAAAGCCTTTTTTAACCGGTCCATATTTTCGGGGAAATGTACTGTTCTTATTGCATCAACAATATTAAGTAATCCGTTTCTATTAATTAAATATTCTGGCAGAGTTTCGGTTAATTGGTCTGCGTAATTTTCCACGGCGTTATTAATAATTTTTCTTAGACCTAAATCTCCGATGTAAGTTGATTTTAATTCCTTTGGTAATTTGTAAAAAGGAATAATTTTACCGGTATGTAAAAATGCTTTCGATTCTTTATCGGCCAGTTTATCGAAATCCGGATGGACAAATTGTAGATGACCGTATCTTGTAACCGCAGGTTTTGCCGAAAGGGCATAAAATTCGCCGGTTTTGAAGTAGTTTTTAAAATATTTAATTCCTTGGAACCAAACACAATCAAAAAGCCCGGCATTATCTTTCATTCGTACTTTTAATATTTGTTTTTTAGAATAACGGATTACTTCTTTATCTAATACTTCTCCTATTACCGTTACTTCGCCTTCGTATCCGTTTGTTACGTATTGCAGTACTTTTGCGGAACTGAGTAAATTTGTCCTGTCCAAATATTTTGTGGGAAAGAAATACAATAAATCCTTAATGGTTTTTATACCAATATTTTCGAAAGATTTTACTCTTTTAGGACCAATAGATTTTAGATATTGTACGGAATCGGTGATTGTAGTCATTTTACTTGACATTTTTAATTAGTATAAATATAAGAAAATTTGATTTAACGGAATTGATGAGGATACAAGCATTATAATTACTGTTTAACTGCAAAGCCGGCGGGGCGCAGAGTAAAAAATCACAAAGAGTGAAAAACTTACAAATTCAGTGAAGGTTTATTTTACCGGCATATTATATCTTTTGCAAAAATAATATAATATAAATCAGCGTTCCGATATTTTAAGAACAGGAACGTGAAATAGCCGGAGAAAACAGAATATCTTTTTTTGATGTAATAGAAAAGCTAATTTTCCGGTTTCATTTCCCGGGACATTAATTCGTAAGTAACTTTAATAGGATCTTTATCCAAATATAAAGCACTGTAAACGGCGTCAATAATAGGAGTTTCAACATCAAATTTCCGCGCAAGTTCGTAAGCCGATTTAGCCGTAGCCACGCCTTCGGCAACCATTGACATTGATTTAAGGATAGACTTTAATTTTTTCCCTTTACCTATTTGCTCGCCTACATACCGGTTTCTGCTATGCCTGCTCATGCAAGTTACAATTAAATCGCCGATTCCGGACAATCCCGAAAATGTTTTCGGTTGAGCGCCCATTGCAATACCAAGTCTGGAAATCTCGGCAATTCCGCGCGTCATTATTGCAGCTTTCGTATTATCGCCAAAATTAGCGCCGTCAATTACGCCGGCTCCTATTGCTATAACATTCTTAAGCGCTCCGCCTAATTCAACGCCGATTAAATCGGTGGATGAATAAACGCGAAAATATGAAGTCATAAAAGCAGCTTGTATTTCACGGGCGGTTTCTTCCTCGTGAGAAGCGGCAACAACGGCGGTGGGAATTTTCCGGGCTACTTCTTCCGCATGACTCGGACCCGATAGCACTCCGATATCTTTATCCGGATATTCCGGCATTTCATCTTTTATAATTTGCGATACGGTGAGGTAAGTATCATTTTCAATACCTTTTGCAACGCTCACCAAAGTTGCATCGTTAAGATCGTATTTTTTAACCTTTTGTATTATAGATCTTAAAAATTGGGAAGGTATGGCTAAAACAATCATATGCTGGTTGCTGCAAGCTTCTTCCAGCGAATGTGTAATTATAATTTCTTTCGGTAATTTTATTTTAGGAAGATATATTTTGTTTTCTCTGGTCCGGCGTAATGTTCTTGCGTATGCTCTTTTGTATTCCCAAAGGGTTACGGTGTGGCCGTTTAACGAAAGGATAATAGAAAGAGCTGTTCCCCAACTTCCCGCGCCAAGAACAGAGACATGCATTTATATTATTTTTTATTTTTAGAAAAAGAGAATTTGCTTTCGTTACCGTTAATCAATCTTACAATATTTGCCCTGTGCGTATAAACTACAAGCAGCGCCAATAAAATAGCAAAAGGTAAAACAGTATGATAACCGGGAATATTAACGCCGAAAATATTTTCTCTAATTATAAGAATTATAGGTATGGAAAGAGCGGCGCTAATGGAGCCCAACGACACATATTTTGATATCGAAACAACAAGTATAAAAATTCCAACGGCTACCAACATATCCAAAGTTATGAGCGTAATTAGAACACCGAGTCCCGTGGCAATACCTTTTCCTCCTTTGAAACCTGCAAAAGCGGTCCAAATATGCCCAATAACGGCAGAAACGCCCGCAATAATTTGAACCAAAGTAAAATCATCGAAAGGAGTTGCGTTTGGGAAAGGGAAGTTTCCAAAATATAAACGGGCAATTAAAACAACGGCAACGGCGCCTTTAAGAGCGTCAAGAAAAATAACCAGAAGTCCGTATTTT
>JALSTI010000203.1 GCA_026983795.1 Melioribacteraceae bacterium | reverse complement strand
AAATAAACGGTGAAGCAAAAGCATATCCGCTGAATATATTGTCCGTACACGAAATATCGAACGATACCATTAACGGAATTCCAATAGTCGCTACATACTGTCCACTTTGCAACTCCGGTCTGGTATTTGACCGGCGATTAAATTATAACGGAAAAAATTACTTGTTGGAATTTGAAGTATCGGGAATGTTACGGAACAGCGATATGGTAATGTTCGATAAACAAACCGAAAGCTGGTGGCAGCAATTAATGGGCACTTCCATAGTAGGCGAACTTGCCGGAACTGAATTAAAAGTAATTCCCTCTTTAATAATCTCAGTGCAGGAATTTTTTAACCGTTATCCAGATGGTAAAATTCTTTCAAAACAAAGCGGTGATGCCGAATCACAAAAATATTACGGAACAAATTTCTACGGAAAGTATGACAATCCAAACGGTTCTCCTTACAAACGTTTTTTCAAAAAAGATAAGATTGATAAACGTTTGCCTGCAATGGAAAGAATTGTAAACATTGCATCGAATGGTAAATATAAAATTTATCCTTTTTCCGTAATCAGGAAGATAGGCGTTATTAATGATTCATTTAACGGAAAGGATTTTGTGATATTTTATCAACCCGGCCTATTGTCGGTTCTAGACGAAAAAGATATTAGCAAGTCAAAAGATATAGGAGCAGTAACAGTTTTTAATTCTTACTTGAAAAACCAAAAATTTACATTTACCAAATTGAATGGGAAAATTGTTGATAATGAAACCAATTCGGTTTGGGACATAACCGGAAAATGTATAAAGGGTAAGTTAGCCGGCAGTCAACTTACAATTGAACCTTACAGCACACACTTTGCGTTTGCCTGGTTGGCCTTTCATCCCGGCTCCGTTATATATAAACCGTAAGTTGAAATTTCGGACATTTTGTATTATTTTAATTCCGTAAATTATTTGCAACCACTTCCGCACCAACGGATTGATGCATGTAATTTTATTTTTAATCTAATATACTATTTCAGTCAATACTTATACGGTTAAATGGGAATAAAATTTCGCAGGCAATTAACGGTTAAAAAATCGCCGGATTCATTAATAAAAAAATTCCTCGAAGATTTTAATAACAACTCAAATACACTTTGCGAACGTGTTGTTGATAATCATGTTCTTCTTAAAGTTTTATTGAAAAACCGGCATTATTGGTCGCCGGAAATGAATATAACAATTGACAAAAATGAAGACGGCACTTCATGCGTCCGCGAAGTAATTGGTCCCAGTCCCGCTATTTTTACTCTCACAATGTTTCTGCTTTTATTCGGCGCTGTATTATTACTTTTTACAATCATGTTTTTATTTTCGCAGATAAGTCTCGGACTACCGACCGGTACTACTTGGCTGCTTATTATTCTTTCGCTTGTCATCCTTTCGGGCGGATTATTAATGATGTATGTGGGCAGAAAAAACGCAAAAGACCAAATGGAATGTTTAAGGGAATACGAAGAAAACATTATTGGTAAAGATTAAAAGAAAGTTTAAATTAAGAACAACTTTTATTTGGTTCTTTATCTATAATACAACGATATCTCTTAAACATTAAACAATTTTAATAATAATAAAATGTCAGACAAATTTTTTTCCGTTGAAGAAATAAAACAAAAGTTAAATATCCCTAACAACAAAAATTTTGTAAACGTGTTTTTTAATTGGCAAGTTTCCAATTGGCAATTTGCCAAAGATAACTACACGGCATTAAAATCAATTAAAACAAAACGGTTCGATTTTTCCGGCACATCTGTTATTGTACAATATAATCCGCACCGTATCGGTTCTGCTTTGGCCCTGATAGACGACGAAAGTATTGCAAACCGGAAATGTTTTTTGTGCGACGAAAATTTACATGCCGAGCAAACAGGAATAAAATTAACTTCCAATTATACTCTTTTGGTTAATCCCTTCCCCATTATTTCGCAACATTTTACGGCAAAATTTAATACTCATTTACCACAAAAAATTTCCGAAAATTTTATAGAAATTCTTTTAGGCGCTAAAACATTGGGAAATTTATATTTTCTGCTTTACAACGGACCCGAAGCCGGAGCCTCCGTTCCCGAACACCGGCATTTTCAGGGCGGAGCTAAAAACTGCTTCCCAATTGTTTCAAATTTAATTCAAGCAATTGCCGGAATGACCGGAAGCAATTATGCTCCCGTCATAAACCAAATTAAT
>JALSTI010000202.1 GCA_026983795.1 Melioribacteraceae bacterium | reverse complement strand
GTTTTGGGTCAAGATGACGGTCCGAAAGTAACTTCCATAACTTTGGATTGTGAAGCTAAAGTGCCCGGACTAAGTGAAGAGAAGTTCCAAGAGCTTGCAATGGCAGCAAAAGAGAAATGCCCTATTTCAAGATTGCTTGCCTGCGGTACCGATGTATCATTAAATGCAAAGCTGAGTTCGTAATTATTAATATAAAATTAACTCAAGTTGACTTCTGACTTTTATAAACCGTTAAAACGGTTATGAGATTAAAGTTTCCGGTGTCCTTAACCCACGACTTAAGTCGTGGGTTAATAAGCAAAACAAATAAACAACAACCGTTTCAACGGTTTTTTAATAACTAAATTTTGAAACGGTCAACTTGAGTAAAATTAAAAGCAGGGGATAAAATTTTCATCCCTTGCGTTTTTTATTTATATTCCCGTTTCCCGTTTCCCGTTTCCCGTATCCGGATATCCTTTTGAAATTTTAACATATCTTAACTTTACCTTGCAAAATAATTCATAAACTTCTAATTTGCGTTTTAATTCAATTTACATATAAATATTTTGAATCATAAAATTGTTGACTATAAATCTCAAGGCACATCATGAAAAAAATAGTAGCATTATTTGTTATTTTACTTTTGGCAAATACTTTTCCCGCAATAGCAAAAGACAAAAAATCTTCTTCCGATTCACTTAAAAACATTGCCCTCCCGGGATTAAAATTCCGGAGTATCGGTCCGGCAATTACCGGCGGCAGAATTGTGTCAATTGCCGTAAACCCCAATAACCATAGCGAGTATTACGTTGCGGCAGGACACGGATCATTATGGAAAACAACAAATAACGGTATAACCTTTTCTCCTGTTTTCGATCATGAAAAATCTTATTCCATTGGCTCGGTATCAATCGATCCTTCCAATCCGAATATAGTTTGGGTGGGAACGGGCGAAAACGATAATCAGAATAATGTTATTTACGGAGACGGAATTTATAAAAGTGAAGACGGCGGAAAAAGCTGGAAAAATATGGGTCTGAGTTCATCGGCTCATATTGGCGGTATAATTGTTGACCCGGGAAATTCTAATATAGTTTACGCTGCTGCTTACGGTTCGCTTAGAAATAAAGGCGGGGACCGTGGAGTGTTCAAAACTACCGACGGCGGAAAAACGTGGAAGAATGTTCTTCACATTAGCGATTACACCGGCGTTTACGAAATTCACATGGACCCGAGATATTCGAATATTCTTTATGCTGTTGCCCACCAAAGAATGAGAAAATTGTACACGGGAGTTTACGGCGGACCGGAAAGCGGAATTTACAGAAGCCTTGACTCCGGAAAATCATGGCAGAAAATGACTTCCGGTTTACCCACTGAAGCCGTTGGCAGAATTGGTTTGGCTATCTCTCCCGCTAATCCCGATGTCTTATATGCAATTGTTGAAGCTACAAAAAAAGATAAGGGAGTTTATAAAAGTGTTGACAGAGGCGTAAGCTGGTCGAAGCAAAGCAGTTACATTTCATCTTACCCTTTTTATTTTCAAAAATTATTTTGTGATACAAAAGACGTAAACAAAGTTTACAGTATGGATGTTTTCATGCAAGTTACAGAAGACGGCGGCAAAACCTGGAAGAACCTTGGTGAGGATCATAAACATGTGGATAATCATTATTTATGGATCGATCCGGATAATAATAAACATTTACTTGCCGGCTGCGACGGCGGATTGTATGAAACATACGACCAGGGCAAAAATTGGGATTTTAAAAATAATATTCCGATAGCGGAAATTTATAAAGTAACCGCCGGCAATTCAAAACCGTTCTATTACGTTTACGCCGGATCGCAAGATAACAACAGTTTCGGCGGCCCTTCACGTACAATAAGTTCGGGCGGAATAACAAATCAAGATTGGTTTTTTACTTGGAGCGGTGACGGTTTTGAAAGCCAGGTTGATTGGAAAAATCCGAATATTATTTATGCTCAATCACAGTACGGGGGACTTGCCCGTTTTGATAGAAAAACCGGGGAGAAACTTTATATTAAACCTGTCAGTTTTGCAGATTCGGCTTATAGATTCGATTGGAGTTCGCCGCTTTTAATTTCCCAACATAATAATAAACGATTGTACATCGGCGCTAATAAACTTTTACGTACGGATGATCAAGGAAGTACATGGAAGGAAGTTAGTCCCGACTTAACGAGAGGTGTTCCCAAGGAAATGCAAAAACTTATGGGCAGAAGCTGGAGCATAGATGAACTTGCCCGCAAAGGCAGCATGGCGCAAATATCTACTATTGCAGAATCTCCGTTAGACGAAAATATTTTGTACGTCGGTTCGGGCGATGGATTAATTAGTTATACAAAGAACGGTGGAAAGACATGGAAGAAAGCGATCAGTGTTCCGGGTCTGCCCAAGTATGCAAGAATACACCAAATTATTGCATCCCGGTTCGATAAGCAAATTGCTTATGCTGCTTGCGAGGATTTCGTCGGTGGGAATTATAAACCTTTCCTTTACAAAACAACTGATGGCGGGCGTACTTGGTTTTCTATAAACGGTAATTTGCCTGAAAAAGGAAGTACCTACACAATAGGTGAAGATGATGTGGATCGTAATCTTCTTTTTGCCGGCACTCAATTCGGAATATATTTTACTAACGACGGCGGTAAAGAATGGATTAAATTAAAAAACGGAATACCGGCTGCGGCGGTAATGGATTTGGATATTCAGCGCGATAACAACGATTTGGTTCTTGCAACTTTCGGAAGAGGAATTTACATTCTTGACGATTACACTCCGCTGCGTTATTTAACAAAGGAAACGCTTGATAAAGAAGCATATATTTTCCCGGTTAAAGATGCGTTGATGTTTATCGAATCAACGCCGTTCGGTTTCGGCGGTATCGGATTTATGGGCGCTGGTTTTTTCTCAGCTCCTAATCCCAAAGTAGGCGCTGTGTTTACATACTATCTGAAAAATGAACTGAAAACATTAAAGGAAAAAAGAAGGGAAGCTGAAAAAGCTAAACAGAAAAAAGGACAGGATATAAAATATCCATCGTATAACGAACTTAAAAAAGAAATGGAAGAGCCCGAACCTTACCTTCTGTTTACTATTACCGATGAACAAGGAAATACGGTAAGAAGAATAAAAACAAAAGCTAAAAAAGGCGTTAACAGAATTGTGTGGGATTTCCGTTACGATAAGTTTACTCCGGTTTCTCTCCAAGATAAAAAATCAAAAGTGCCTTGGGATGAACCCGACCAAGGCTATATGGTTTTGCCGGGGACTTATTACGTTTCGTTAAGTAAATTTGAAGACGGAAAATTTACCGAGCTTGTTACCCCTCAAAAATTCAGATGTAAATTGCTTTACGAAGGTAAACTGACTGAGAAAGATAAAACCGAACTGAAGGAATTTAACAAAAAAGTAGCGGATCTTACCGTTGCTGTTACCGGCGCCGATGCATACCGGAAAGAATTAGTAAAGAAAATATCGTATTTCAAAAAAGCGGTAATTCAATCCGCCGGAATTCCCAAAGAAACTTATAAGAAAATTTTGGACGTTGAACTACGGCTAAAAGAATTGAACAGGAAACTTAACGGCGATAATCTCCGCAGAAGATACGAGGGAGCCGTACCTATATCAATCAAACAAAGAGTTCAATTAATTACTTCGGCATTGTGGAGCACAACAGCGCAGCCAACAACAACATTCATAGAAGCGTATAATACTGCATTAAGTAAATTTGGTAAAATTTTAACTTCATTGAAATCTGTTGACGGCGATATTAAAGGCATAGAAACTGTTCTTAATAAATACGGAGCGCCTTATACACCTGGCAGATTTCCGGAGTGGAAAAAGAATTAATCGGATAATTTATTCAATAATGTTCCTGCTAATTGTTTTAATTCGGCTTCATTTTTTTTGATGGAGTATTTTAGTTCAGAGATTTTATTTTTGGAATTGATTAAATTAAGTTGAGCTACTCTAAATTGAGTAAGCGTTACTTTTCCCAGATTGTAAAGATCCCGTGTCTTTTCAAAATTAAGCCGTGCGGTTTGTAAACTGCTTTGTTCCAAATCCAGCGCGGTTTTATTAACTTCATATAGTTGATATGTGTTTGCTATTGAATTAATTAATGCAAGTTTCTCATTCTTTTCGGAAAGTTCCGAATTTTCCAATTGAATTTTGCTGTTTTGAAGTTTAATGTTGTTTCGGAATCCGTTAAAAATATTGTAAGTAAGATTTAATCCTGCAAAAAAGCTACGATTAGGATTATTAAAATTTATATTAAATTCATTTGCCGATGTATTGTAGCCGTAACCGCTTTCCAGAGATAGGGAAGGAAGGAATCCGCTTCTCGAAATTTTAACTTCTTCCCTTGCAATGTTTATCTTTTCCATTATCGACTTATACTCTGCATTATTTTCTAATGCAATAGTTTCCAATTCTTTTTCGCCGGGAAGTATTTCAAACTTTACATTGTTATCGACTTTAAACTCCGTATCAATTTTACGGTTTAGCAGTTTGTTAAAATTTTGTTTTGCTTGCAACAATTTATTTTTAACTGTAATGTAAGTCAGACTGTCTCTGTTAAAATCCACAACAGCGCTTAAATAGTCTATATTTCCGCTCTGTCCGAATTCCAATTTATTCTTTTGGCGTTGCAGGCGTTCTCTGGAAATTTCCATTGATTGTTCCGCTGTTTTTATTTGGTCCTGAAGATTTGCTATATCATAGAAAAGTTTGGTAGTTTGAAGAACAATGTCTTCGGTAATTGCTCTTGTTTCGTAGTTACTTAAATTACCGGATAGTTTTAATCTCTTAAATGTTGCATAATTACTTAGTCCGTCGAATAAAGTATAACTAGCTCTAAAACCAATACTGTTATTAGTGAAAGAAGAATATGATTTATTTCCGTTTAAGTTTAGTAAATTATCGTTGTATGTTGAAGACGCCGAAAGATCAATACGCGGAAGGAAATTAGCATTGCCAATATTTACACTGTTCCAGGTAATTTTACTATTATTATTTGCAATCTGTATGTTCAGATTCTCTTTTAATATAATCTTAATGCTTTCATTTAGAGTGAGTACTTGTTGAGCGTTTATAACATAAACAGGAAATAACAACATCAGTAAGTATCTTCCGGAAAATTTCATTTATAACTCCAATAAATTTTATTCATATTTGGCAATTGATTTAAGTTCTTTAATTGCCGGTTCAACATCTTCTTGAGTAACGTTTTTATTGCCCATTAGTTTGGCAAAGCGGACTTTTGTAGTGTTTGCAACTTTTAATAATGCAGGAAGAAGAGTTAATGTAAGTCCGGTACCGACAAGCAAACCGTATGAAACTGCAATTGCCATAGGCGAAAGGAATTGTGCTTGAAAACTTGGTTCGAATACTAAAGGACCTAATCCGGCAACAGTAGTAAGTGTTGTTAAGATAACGGGTCTGAACCTGTTTACCCCTGCGTTTCTTAATGCTTCTTCAAACTTTTGACCATGCTGGAGGTAACGGTTAAAAGCGCTTACAAAAACAAGCGAATCGTTTACCACAATACCGATTAGCGCAATTGCTCCGAAAGCCGACAGCAAACTGAATATATAACCCTGGATAAAATGTCCCCATAAAACTCCGATAAACGAAAAAGGAATAATCACAGAAACCACAGCCGCCTGGAAAAACGATCTGAATGTTAAAACAATAATCATGAACATAAGCATTAAAAACGGAGGACCTATATAAGCAATAGATTTGAAAGTTTTGCCGCTGTCCCGGCTTTCCCCTTCAAATCCCCAAGTGACATCGGGATACTTTGCTTTTAGTTCGGGCAGAATATTTGCTTTTATATTATTGAGTATGTTTGTAACCGAAACGCCTTTATTTGCAACGTCCGCTTCTACTTTTATGATTCTTTGTCCGTCAATATGATTGATAGCAAGTATTCCGCGCTCGATCCAAATTTTAGCAATTTCACTCAGCGGGAATTGCCTGCCGTCTGCCAACCTGATTCTCATATCTTCAAGTTGTTCAATAGTCCGTCTTTCATTTTCCGAATACCTAACCCAAATTTTTACTTCGTCAATTCCGCGTAAAATTCTTTGCACTTCTTTTCCGAAAAATCCTCCTCTTACTTGCTCCATTACCTGACCGGTAGTTAGACCTAAATTGTATGCATTACCGTTTAATTCCAGGTGAACTTCTTTTAGTCCAGGCGGATCGTTATCAACAACATCTTTTAATTTGGATATTTTCTTTAATTCGTTTTTTAAATCCTCTTTTGCATTTCTTAACTGATCCAAATTATTACTTTGAAGCGCAATGGAAACGGGTGCTCCGAAAAAGCTTACACCACCGACTTGCAATTTGGTGGCATTTTTTACCTTTCCTATTTTATCCCTAAGAATTGATTTTATTTTTGAATTATCGTAAAACCTTTCTTCACTTCCGGCTAAATTGATTCTTACCGAACCTTGATGAGTTCCGGGTCCGACCGAACGGATTACATTAGTTACCAAAGGTTTAGCTTTAGGAAATTTATTAGCATACTCATCATTTATCTTCCACGCTTTATTTTCAATTGATACAAGAATACTATCGGTAATTCTTTCGCTAGTACCGGCGGGCATTTCCAGGTTTGTTGTTACGTTATTAAATTCCAAAGCGGGGAAAAAGGTTGTCTTAATTACATTTCCCTTAACAGCTCCAATTGTTATAATGAACAATGCAACAGGAATGGAGATTATTACAAAAGGGTGTTCAATACTGAAATTTAAAACCGGTTTATAAACTTTATCTCTAACAAGAAAAATAAAATTTTCAACTTTTTCCAGAACTCCTTCTTTTTTACCGTTTTTATGATGCAAAGCTTTTGAATGGGCGATATGAGCAGGGAGAATCATCATGGTTTCTAAAAGTGATATAGTAAGAGTTATTCCGACAACGAAAGCAAGATCTTTTGCTCGGTCTCCCAACCTACCGCCGAGAAAGAAGAAGATCATAAAAATTATTACCGTTGTAGCAACGCCGGAAAATACTGAAGGCAGTACTTCCATAGTACCGTTAACCGCTGCTTTTATGGGAGGTTCGCCGCGTTCGTAATGTGTGTAAATATTTTCAGCAACAACAATTCCGTCATCAACCAAAATTCCTACAACCAGAATCATTGCCAGCAGAGACATAACATTTATTGTCAGTCCGTATATTTGTCCGAAAAAAAACATACCGAGAAACGAAACGGGGATTGAAAGAGCAACCCAAAAAGACAAACGCGGATTGAGGGAAAGCCCGAGGAAAAGTAAAACAAGAAACAACCCTATCATTCCGTTGAATTCCAATATCTTCATCCTATCCTTAATAACTTTGGAACCATCTCTGATTATGTCTAAGTGAACATCTTTATGTTTTGCATTAAAATTTTTAATGTAATTTTTAACAATATCGGTTATAACAAATAAATCCTCTTGGTTGGTTTTTTGCAGTTCAATGCCCACAGCTTGTCTGCCGTTAAAATAGCTTCTATTAGGGTCCTCAGACCATTTTTCTTTTACGTCTGCAATATCTTTTAATCTTAAAATAGTTCCGTCTCGTGTGGTTTTAATAACCTGGTTACTCATTTCATCGGCGTAATATTTTTTGTTATCCGCACGAATTAAAAATTCTTCGCGCAGGCCTTTAATTTTACCGCCTGTAATTTTGATGTTTTGAGATCTGAGAGCACTTGCAACTTGATTAAAAGTAAGATTATAAGCCCGTAAATCACGCTCTCTAAGGCTTACTTGAATTTCTTCCAAAGGGAATCCGGATAATTTAATTTTCGAAATACCGTCTTTAGCAAGCAAATCGCGCTCAATACGACGGGCATATTTTTTTAAGTCTCTCAAACTTAAATCGCCGTCAACAGCAACATTTATTACAAACTCTCTCGGTTCTTGTTTGAAAACATTAAGTATGTCAAGTCCTACAGGAAATGAGCTTATGCTGTTTACCGCACTTTGTACATCTTGAAGCACCACATTGGCATCGGCACCGTCTTCCAATTCAACTGAAATATTTGCAAAATTTTCTTTTGAGACAGAGGTTGTACGCAATACGCCCGTTATTCCTTTAATTGCGTCTTCAATTTTAATTGTGATTCCCTCTTCAATTTCTTCGGGAGATGCACCGGGATATGAAGCTGTTATTGTTAAGAATCTTGCGGGTTGATCGGGAAAAAATGTCGTTTTTGTATTGAAAATTGCGAAGACACCGAATACAATTATTAATGCTAAAAGTGAATTTCCGAATACGGGATATTTTACAAAATATTCTATAATTTTTTTCATTCTAAAACTTTTCTCCTAATTCAAAATGTTAATTAATCGCAGCATCAATAATAACTTCGGTACCATCCTTAAGTCCCTCAACCAAAACATACGTTGGGGTTTTCTCAATAACTTTTACCTTAACAACTTTATCATCCTTCTTTTCTTTAATAAGAACCGTATCGTCGTTTCGAACGGCTCCAATAGGAAGTTTAGCCAGTTTTCTGTTGGAGTGTGCTTTTATACTTACATTAAAAAACATTCCGTCTAATATACGTTTATCAGATGAATGAATAATTATTTTAACGGACTGACTTTGAGGGTCTATTGCTTTATTGATTCTAACAATTTTCCCTTTCAATACTTTATCCATATCATACGTTGATAAATTTACGGTTTGCCCAATAGAAACAAGATTTAATTCGGAAAGTTTTATGGGCGCTTCCATTTCAAATAATGCGGGACTAATAAACTCGCCGAGTTTTTGTCCGTTTCTCACAAGTGTTCCGGGATTAATATTGGATTGAGTAACATAACCGTTAAACGGAGCTTCAATTGTGTATTTATCGTAAGTAGCTTCCATACTTTTGATATCGTAGTATAACTTAAAAATATTTCTCGAAGAGATGTAAAACATTTCTTTTTTGCTCAATCTGCCGGGCAAGGGGTTTAGTGGTTTGTTAAGATCAAAATTTTCCAAATACATTTCCCATTTGGAATATTCAGAGGGTAAATCAATTTTAAGATCGGGCAATAGAAGTGTAAGCTGGTTTAATAAACTGCTTTTTTGGGCAAGTAGATTGTTATAGAATACATCGGGATTTATACTTATCATTACGTCACCTTTCTGAAAGCGGCTGCCGTCTTTAAATTTCACTGAACTATTTTCAAGAACTCCGCTTACTTCGGCAAATATCTCTACTTTATTGAATGCATTCATCCTTCCGCTTGTCAAAATTTCGGTTGATTGAATTTTGTTTTTCACTATTATAGTATTTTCTTTATTAGATTTCTTCCGTGGGCTTTTTCTCAGATCAGCTTTGTTCTGTTTACTGAAAATTGAGCTGAGCAAAAAAGCACCGCCAATTATTACTATTATTATTAACAAGTATTTAAGCTTCTTCATCTGCTTTCCTTTTTCTGGATATTAGAATTTCAAAGTTATGAAAGATGTTTGACAAATATTTATCTTATTTAGTTTAACAGGTTTTTCAAAAATACGTTTTTAATAGTAATTTACCTGAAAAGAGGCATCATTTAAGAAAATATTTTATGCCCTAAACCTTTTTGGTTGGTTCAACTAAAAATGATAAGAATTTTGATAACGAACGATAATATATTTTTTAAAGAAACCCGGATTGAAGTTCAGCGTTGAAGGTCATACGGACAGTGACGGAGACGAAGCTCACAACTTGGAATTATCCAAAAGAAGAGCTAAACGGTAATGGATAAACTGATATCGATGGGGATTTCATCGGACAATTAAAATTTACCGGATTTGGATAAAGCAAACCTCTCGATTCAAATGCAACTCCGGAAGGAAAAGCGAATAACAGAAGAGTTGAATTTGTTAAGTTTTAATCTTCAAGATTAGAATATTTTTTTGGAGAACAACTATCGTTTTTCCCTGCACTAATTTTTAAACCATCTTTCCGTAAACACCTGATTATTGTTTTAAAACTTTGTATTTTAAAAAAAACAATTATGAGAATTGTATGAACATCACCATTATCGGTGCAACAAAAGGGATCGGCAAGGAAGTATTAAAACAAGCACTGAATTTTGGATATGAAGTGACGGTGCTTGCCCGCAATCCGGAAAAGATTGAGCTGAAAAATGAAAACCTTAAAATCGTAAAAGGCGATTTCCTCGATTACTCTTCCGTGGCCGGATCCGTAAAAAATGCCGGAGCGGTTGTGGTTAGTGTTGGAGCAATGCCGGCAAGAAAACCGGTAACGTTATTTTCCGAAGGCACGCGAAATTTATTGAATGCTATAAAAGCCAATAATATCAAGCCGTTGATAGTTGCCGTTACGGGAATCGT
>JALSTI010000201.1 GCA_026983795.1 Melioribacteraceae bacterium | reverse complement strand
TTTTTATCGGTCTTAATATTTTATCCTTATATTCTTCAAAATCTAAATTATTAGAAAAATTATTGTCCTCCAAAATGTACTCTTCTTTTAGCCTTTCAACTTCGGATTTATCCGATAATTGTTTTTTATTTTTACGGATACCGCTATCGCTGATTTCAATATTTTCAACGTTGGTTTCGAATTGATTTGTTCTTTTAAGGATAAGCCTTATTGAGTTTGGCGTTTGAGAGTCAAGTAAATTTTTCAATTCATCGCGAATAATCATACTTTCACTTTTAAACTGCTCGCTAATTTTTAAAAAGTCTATATCTTCATTTGAAATAAATCTAAACAAACCGTTTAATCTAACACCCAATTTAGAAAGCTCGGTAATTTTTTTCATTTTGTTAATTTGCAATTCCACGTTTTCATTGCTGTTTAGGAATTCGCGTAAAACAGAGAGCGTTTCTAAATCCCGGTAACTTAATTTAAAATTTTCGGATGTGTAGTTAATAGCCTGAATAATAAAATTTTTTCTTAATTGATCGATATTCATCTGTATACCCGCGGTACTCTGGAACTTATGTTGCAAGTAATTTCATAAGGAATTGTATTTAATTGTTTTGCCCAATCCCAAGCATCAATTTTATATTTTTTTGATTTACCTAAAATTATTACATTATCGCCAACTTTAACATTTGCATTTTCAATATCAACGCTAATTCTATCCATAGTTACTCTGCCGACTTGATTATAAAGTTTATCTTTGATAATTATTTTCATTTTGTTTGAAAGTCCTCTTGAAATACCGTCCGCATAACCGATCGGTAAAGTAGCTACTTTAGTATCTTTGTTCGCTATAAACTTTCTTCCATAACTAACGGATTCTTTCGTCCGTATTTTTTTTATTGTGGATACTTTCGATTTAATATACATAACCGGTTTCAAGTCAAGCGATTCAGAAGTTTCCATAGACGGGAAATAGCCATAGAGCGATATTCCCGGTCTTACCATATCAAAATATGAATCCGGTAAATCTAAAATTGCACCGCTATTAGCCGCATGAACTATTCCCAAATGTATTCGAGAACTTTTCAATTTATTTAATAAATTTATAAATCTTTTTAATTGTAAATTAGCAAAAGTTTTATCAAATTCATCGCTGGTGGCAAAATGCGTATAAATCCCGTCAATTACTATATTTTTATTTAAAGATATTTTTTTGATCAGATTTTCCGCTTCGTCAAATTGCAAACCTAATCTTCCCATTCCCGTATCAACGTTAATCTGAACATAAAGTTTTTTCCTGAGTTTCAAAGAATTCAAGTTTCTAATTTCCCTTTTGGAACATATAGACGGTAAAATTCCATACTTGTAATATTCATTTATTTCATCTTTACAAAACGGGGAAAAGGTTAGAATAGGTTGGTCAATTTTGCTTTTTTGTCTTATTTCAATAGCCTCCTCGGTTAACGCTACACCGTAATACTCCGGACGTTTAAGCCCGAGTTTATTTAACGCTTCAACTACCGGAATTACACCGTGACCATATGCATTCGCTTTAACGACCACCATAACCTTTCTTTTAGTTTTCCGTCTAATAAGCAAATAGTTGTATCGTAAATTGGATAGATTTATTTCAGCAAAAGTGGAACGCATTTAATGCATTTGAATGATTTATTTTATTTTGTGTTCGAAATTTAAATAAAATTAATGATTAATTTTAGTTTACAGACAAATTTATTGTGTAAAATAAACTAAATTATTTGAGAGATAAATTAATTTATAACTTAATAAGGAGATATAATGTTAGTAACTACAACAAACACCGTAGAAGGTAAAAGAGTCACAAAATATTTAGGACTTGTAACCGGAGAGGCAATAATGGGAGCAAATTTATTTAAAGATTTATTTGCCGGAATTCGTGATATTGTGGGCGGTCGCTCCGCTGCCTACGAACGGGAATTACGCAACGCAAAAGATTTGGCTGTTCAGGAAATGCAAGAACAAGCAGCCGCTTTAGGAGGAAATGCAGTTATTGCAGTTGATTTGGACTATGAAACGGTTGGAGCCAACGGAAGCATGTTGATGGTATCGGCAAGCGGAACCGCTGTTGTAATTGAGTAATAACATTAAGTTCCGAACCTGGGATTTACAATATTATTATAAATCGAGCCGAAACTAAAGGATATTCCGACCGAACCGAAATATTCATATTGAGTTTCCAGTTC
>JALSTI010000200.1 GCA_026983795.1 Melioribacteraceae bacterium | reverse complement strand
TGCATTTCCTATCTTTGACAGTAGATATTAGTTAAATACATAAAAAACAATACATCATTTTTAAAAATTTGCGAAAATTGTCCCTACACAGCTATTGATTTAGCGGCCTCTGTTTAAACTGTTAAATAGGAGGATATCTTCTCTTTGCAAATGATATTGGGTAGTTGCCTTAACTTTAAAAGCGAAAATATCTTCGCCCCCAACACTTTGTAATTTGATCTTAAATAATAACTCTGACCTTCTATTTCAATTTCGGATAACTCGAAGCTGTTCAAAGCCTCTTTTATCTTTTCTGTTGTAAAGTTAATTTCTCGTCTCTTTAAAAGGTATTCCAACTCGCGCTCCAATAAAAAGGCTAAAAAACACATCATAAAATGACCGGCAATATGAGACTTTCTCCAAACATAAATCGGTCTGGCTTGCATCGTCGATTTTAATACCCGAAACGATTCCTCAATTTTATATAAATGGTGATAATTATAAATGACTTCTCTAACATTCATCTGCTTATCACTGCAATGAATGGCGTAATATCCGTCAAAACGAGATTCTTTTTCGATTTTTTCATCATCTAATACTAATTTATAATCTTTTTCTGCCTGCGTTTCTTTTATGTATCGCTTGTAGCCCTGCTTCCTTTTATAGGCCGATTTATCATTCTTTTTTAACAACTCCTTGGCCTTCTCTACGGCTCGTTCCCTGTCCCTTTTATCCTTGATTGCTCTTGCCGATGAATAAGTGCAAATCAAATGTTCCGGCAAATCAACATATACCGTTTTACCATCCTCTTTATAGCTCACTCGATTTACATAATCTATAACCTTGTATCGGTAAACAGAACCATCTTCCGAATTATCACTGTTCTCTTTTAAATCAACATAACCCGATTCATCTAAAATGGCCTTTTGTATTTGGGAAGTCATTTTCTTTATACGGGCACTAATAATGTAATCAAATCCACGATCTTTAATCTCCTTTAAATTTAATTTCGAGTTAAGACCGCGATCGGCTACGATTATCACTTTATCTATCTTGAAATGGTTACGCAATTTATCCAAAATATTTAATAGCGTCTTGCCTTCAAACGTGTCTCCCGGGAATAACTCATAACCTATCGGTCGACCCTCTTTGTCAATGAGCAGGCCCATTACAACTTGTACTTCATTGACTTTATTATCTTTACTAAAACCGAACTCTTTTAATTCGTCGCTACGCTGGCTTTCAAAATAGTAGGTGGTTACATCGTAAAAAACAACATCTAACTTAAGATTGAATAAATTACGATAGCGATTAAATATCTCTTTTTCGATCTGCTCTTTATTCTCGGCCAAAATATCAAGCGACCGATAAAAATGATGAAGTTGCAAATCTTGAGCTAATCCAATAAAACGTTGATAGCTTAAATAGTTCTGAAGCTTCGAAGACGGATTAAATAAGCGGTTTATCACCATGGCAAATACAACTTCTGGAAAATCAAATTCTATCTTATGCCGATCTTTGAGCAAATTTTTTAAGATGTGGTCTAACTGGAATTTCTTCCAAAGGGCGCGATAGACTAAATAGCCGTAATTGAAACGCTGCCTTTCTTTGATTGTACGAATGTCTTTTTTGTAGGAATTTTCTTCTTCTGTTTCAAGGTAACGCTGAAGTCCTTTAACGATGTTTTTCAAACCGGAATTGACTAATAGATCGGCACGGCCCAGATTGAAGATGGTCCGATGTTTGACCTTGCCGTTTTCACGGTAACTTTGAACAATGGAGAGATATTCGTGGCCTTTGACCTTTTTGGTTTTAATATGCATAAGACATACATTTACCTATCCGTAACAACGGATAAGAATTTAATAATATTCTCCCTACTATTCAAGTTTTTTTGCCCGTAATATACTTTTATAGTAGAAAAGGAATAGCAAAATTGTAAATAGAATTATAAAGTTAAAACAACAAGTAATATCAATATGTTAACAGAAATTACCCCACTTTAAAGAGTAAAAAAACGCCCGTAAGAACGCGCTTAATCATATTGGGAAGAAGGAAATAGGGTTGTCCCTACACTTAGAGCAAAATGGCAATGGCTAAAATTTGTAACCTACTATTAAATAATGACTTACGCACTATTGCAAACTCGGGTTTTGGTCATTTGCTGTCAAAGATAGGAAAAAACAGGAAGGTAACTTTCAAACTTCGGCAAACGTTTGTTTAATTTCTTCACCCAATTGA
>JALSTI010000199.1 GCA_026983795.1 Melioribacteraceae bacterium | reverse complement strand
GGGAATCAAAACACCGGTCGGAATTAAAATTGCCGGTCCCGACTTAAAAGTTCTTGAACGGATAGGAAAAGAAATAGAAAAAGTTACTAAAAAAATACCCGGAACAAGATCGGTTTACGCCGAAAGAGCAGCGGGCGGAAATTATGTTGATTTTGATATTGACAGAAATGCAATAGCACGCTACGGACTTACAATTGGTGATGTTCAGGATGTTTTTATGTCTGCAGTAGGCGGTATGAATATCACCAAAACCGTTGAAGGTTTGGAACGGTATCCGGTAAATTTAAGATATCAAAGGGATTACAGAAATAATCTCGAAGATTTGAAGCGGGTATTGGTTCCGCTTCCTAAAGGCGGAAATATTCCGTTAAAACAACTTGGAACAATTAGCGTGAAAAAAGGTCCTCCGGTAATCAAGTCCGAAGATTCGCGCCCGAATGCCTGGGTTTATATTGATATTGAAGGTTCCGATGTTGGTTCGTACGTAAAGAAAGCGCAAAAAATAATTAATGAAAAAATTCATCTGCCCCAAGGTTATTCGCTTATCTGGAGCGGGCAATATGAATATATGGAAAGGGCGGCGAAGAAACTTGCCCTTGTAATTCCGCTAACGTTATTACTGGTAATCTTGCTGCTTTATTTCAACACGAAATCGTTTGTCAAAACCGGAATCATTTTACTTGCTCTCCCCTTCTCGATGGTTGGAGCAATATGGTACTTATACTTTGCCGGTTTTCACATGAGTGTTGCAGTATGGGTTGGAATTATTGCTCTACTCGGTGTTAGTGCCGAAACCGGTGTTGTTATGCTTCTTTACTTGGATATTGCTTATGAAAACTGGATGAAACAAGGGAAGCTTAAAACTTTTCACGATTTGCGTGAATCTATATTTGACGGAGCCGTAAAACGTATCCGTCCTAAAATGATGACCGTATTAGTGCTTTTCTTCGGCTTGTTGCCAATTCTAATAGGACACGGAGCAGGCAGTGATGTTATGAAACGAATAGCTGCGCCAATGGCAGGCGGAATATTTACCAGTCTGGTTATGGAACTTACAATATTCCCGGCACTGTTTTACATCATAAAAAGAAGAAAGATTGAAAAACAAGAAAACTCAAATGTTCAGATGACTGAAAACAACTAAAAAAGGTAAAGAATGGAAGTTTTAATTCTTATAGCATTGTTAGCAATAGTAATCTTCTTAATGATTAGACGCGTAAAAAAAATTAAGAACGGAAAAAGTTGTTGCAGATAGTTTATTAAAATGAAAACAGGAGAAAGCAATGAAAGAAATAAAAGCATATATAAGACATAACAAAGCAGAAATTGTCATTCAGAAATTAGAAGCAGCCGGAGTTACAGGTATGACAATTCTAGATGCAAATGCTCTTGCCGAATGGGCGGACAGCGAAGCGTTCAGCTTTTCAATTAAATATGTTCAGAAATATTCATCCGTTGTTAAGATTGAACTTATTTGTAATGAAGAAAAAGTCGATGAACTTGTAGATGTTATTGCAAAGTATGCACATACGGGTCAGAGCGGCGACGGTTGGATATTTGTATCGGATATTGAAAAAGCCGTTCGCATTAAAACAGGTGAAATTAATTCTATTAAATAAATAATAAGGAGAAAAACAATGAAGAATCTAATTAAAGTAACAATTATGACACTGTTTGCAATATTCTTGTTGGGCTCGGGAATATCGGCACAAAATCATCCTGATAAAGCAAAATCGCATCAGCATATAATGAAAGAGAATAAAGGGATGATGAACCACGAAAAGAAAATGGGTTCCGGAAAGAATATGAGCAGCAATATTGTTCATACAGGTGTTATTGATGTTAAGGCAATTGATAAAAATAAAGACGGTAAAGTTTATCAGGATATGATGGATTGGAATGTCATTTCAGATAAACCCGGGAAATGCCCTAACTGCGGAATGAAATTGAAAGAAGTATCAATTAACAAAGCTAAACAAAATCTTAAAAAACATGGATATAAACTAAAATAAAAGTAGGGCACCGATGAAAAAAACAAAAATATTAAATCTCTCGGGTTCCAGTAATATAGCATACGCCCCGGATACTGTTATTGATAACAAAATTAATTTACTTAAAAAAAACAAAAGGAGTAATACAATGAAATCTATAATCAAAATATTAACGGTCACATTAATCGCAATATTCATTGCAGCAACCAGCGTATCTGCTCAAGATCAGCAGGTAACAAAAAATTCGGACAAGCAAACTATCACAAAAAATACTGATAATATTATGTTATGCGAATGTCCTGATAATTTAACTGATAATACTATTGAAAATAGTATTCAGACAGATGAAACACACAGTGATGTTGTAACAGAATCAATTAATGTAAATAAGCTAACTAATAAAAAAGTATATGATTGTGTGGAAAGTGTTAAGCCGCTTAAAACAGCTGATAATATAGAAGCGGATGAAACACACAATGAAGTCTCTACACTAAATATTAGCGAAGATGAAATAACAAATAAGAAAGTATATAAATGTGTTGCAAGTGTTGCTTCAATTGAAAAAACCGGGAAACTAATAAATTTTCAAGAATCAATTGATGCGGATATAATCCCTTAAATATAAGGTAAACATTTGAATAGGAAATATTTGCTTTGTAAATGGCAATTTTTCTAATAATCAATTATTAATAAAGGTAAAAAAATGAATGCACTAATAAAAATAAAGTCTAATAAAATAATGCTGTTGTTTTTTACGGTTATATTATTCGGAATCCGACAGCCGGATTTGCTGGCACAATTTCATGATGACGGTTATTTTGACCCGGATTCTTTAACACAAATTACCGTTTCAGGAACAGCGATTGTGGATTCTTCTTTTATGCATCCTATGTATTACTTGGATGAAAACAATGACGGAACAGCCGATTACATATTAAACTTCGGCCCATATTGGTATGAACCGAGCGAAGGAACTGCAGTAAGACCGGAAAACGGAGAAACAATAACCGTTAACGGAGGTCTTCACAATGTTTCGGATACTTTAGATATTGTAGTTGTCTATGAAATTAATGGTGAATTCTGGCGGGACGCTTATGAACCGATGTGGGATAATATGGGACGTCACATGCATAGCGGCGGTCATCATCAAGGTGATTGCCAAGGTTATGCCTTCGGATTCGATCATGATACATTAACGAATATTACCATTAACGGAACTGCATTGGTCGATACAACATTTATTATGGGTTCCTATTACTTGGATCAAAACGGCGACGGTTTGCCGGATTACTTCTTGAATTTTGGTCCCCCTTGGTATGAACCGGTTTCAGACGCACAGCGACCACATAACGGCGACCAAATTAGTATAAGAGGCGGATTAATTAACAACGATTCTATACCAATGGTTATTGTTTATCAAATAAATGGTGTTGAATGGAGAGATTCAAACTCAATTGGAAACCATTTAGGCGGCGGCTGGGCACATAGAAATATGTCCGATTCACTTTTCATCCATTCTACGTTTGATGATGATGATTGGATGATTGTACGTCCTGGTTGGTATAACGGCGGCGGAATGCATGGCGGCGGTATGATGACCGATTCTTTATTCTTCCAGATGATGGAGGTATTCCCTCAAAACATCCCGTTTGCCGATACTGAAAATGTATTTGCCGGTTATGAAATTGGTGTGTTTTTACCCGATGGTTCCAATAATATGTGGAACGGCGGCGGATGCGGCGGTATGATGCAATTTAATTCAAATATTGATTTTAATCTGCATTTTACTAATAACCAAATTAATGAGTCCAATGTCTCTGCAAGTAATATACGTGCAAAATATTGGAATTCACAATCAAATAGTTGGCAAGATATCCCAAATTCCACAATCAATGTTTCAACAGGAACGGTAAATTTCAATCTAAGTAGTGTAAGCAACTACATTATTTTAACATCGAACCAAGTAACGGGAGTAGAAGACGAAGGGAATAATAAATTGGTTAATAATTATAACCTAAGTCAAAATTATCCTAATCCTTTTAATCCTAGCACAATAATAAAATATTCTATTCAGCCTGTGGAGACGCAAAATTTTGCGTCTGTACAACTAAAAGTATATGATGTTTTAGGAAGGGAGGTTGCCGTGCTTGTGAATAAAAAACAAAAACCGGGAAATTATGAGGTTAATTTTAATGCGGCTAATTTAACTAGCGGCGTTTATTTCTATCAACTAAAAAGCGGAAGCTTTGTTCAAGTAAAGAAAATGATCCTCCTTCGTTAAAACTATGGAGGATGAATATTTTCACGGGTGAGTATTCAGGTAATACTTACCCAACAATAAAAAGTAATAAAAATAAGGAGATGTAAAATGAAAAAGTTAAGTAAAAAACTCGGTATTATAAGCGGCTTATTAATAGCGCTTTTCATGTTTTATTCTAATGCAGTAGCACAGAATAATAATATGAACCAAAATATGCAAAAGAATATGCAGCAAATGATGCAGCAAAATATGATGAATATGCAGCAAATGATGGAACACATGAACCAAATGAACTCGCGAATGCAAAGCATGATGCGCGGAATGAATCAGAATATGATGCAGGGAAACAAAGGCATGATGCAAGGGAAAAAAGGTATGATGGGCAACAAGGGCATGATGCAAGGGAAAAAAGGTATGATGAATAACATGCAGCAATCTCAAGGGATGATGGGAATGATGCAAAACATGAAAATGATGTCTCAAAATATGGACCAAATGCTGGAGCAGATGAATCAAATGATGAAAAATAAAGATATGATGAAAAACGCACCTATGATGAAAAACATGAACGAGATGATGGGTAATATGGATAAAATGATGAAGAACTATGATAATATGTTGAATTACCTTGAGTCCCAGAAAAAACAAGCTAAATAAACAGGAATAATAGAATTATGAAAATCATCTTAAAAATACTTGTGGCTGTTTTATTTACATTATTAGTATTCAATAATACCAATGCTCAGAGTAAATGGTATGTTAATACTTCGATTCAAACAACCGGAAATACCTTTCCGGACGGATCGAATCACAACTCTTTTTTCCTATACGGCGGTTTAACTTATCAGACTCAGAAATTATATCTGAGTCTGAGCTTACCGGTTGTATTTACCCAAAACAATACTTTTACACAATTAGGAAATACGTTTTTACCTAACAATCATATGGGAAACAATAATTCCAACAACTTCTTTGACAGGTTCGGACATATGAATGGCCGGAATGGAGAGACAATATCCAATACAAATGCAGGCATTGGTGACTTATACTTAAACGGAAGCTTACAGGTAGTTGACGAGGAAAAAATATTACCTTCATTTTCAGTTGACGGTTATGTTAAATTCCCTACCGCTTCAACTGAGATTGGTATCGGTACAGGTAAATTTGATTTTCAGATTGCAATTGGAACGAAGAAATACATAAATAACTTTTCCATTTTTGCGCAATTTGGTTATTTATTTCTGGGGGAAGTAGAGGGATCGGCAGTTCTTGATCCCTTTACTTTTACTTTTGGGATAGGATACACTCTTGCGAATAGAAAACATTCATTCCTTTTGGGATACGATTCTTACTCAACAATTATTCAAGGTACAGCCTCACCAAGGCAGTTGGCATTCGGATATAATTATTTAATAAACAACGGACTATATATTTCAGCAATTGCTGCAGCCGGTCTTAATAGTTCAACATCGGATTATACTTTTTCAATCGGGTTGAATTTTGAAATTTAATTTTTAGCAAAGGATATTAAAATGAATAAATCACAAATCACATTAGTATTAGCATTGTTTTTAATCTCAGCAATAATATATGCTCATGGAGATCACAAAAAGAAAAAAAACATGCACAAGCCTGATACTTTAACAATTGTTGCCGGCGATACAATAGCTATCAATGGTATTGCAACTAAAGAATACTTAACTAAAAAAGCAGAAGAACAAGAACATGTGGAAGGGGAAGATAATGACATTGATGATGATGAAGGAGAAAAAGAAGTAACCCCGGCCGCCGCATTCGAACATATTCACAATAAAGTAATTCACTTCCCTATTGCATTATCTATTGCCGGTATTTTATTGATGATCGTTGGTTATAAAGATGATAAATATTGGTCAGCACTAAAAATTATAATTCCGTTTGCAGCGCTTATGAGTATTATAGCTGTTTTTGCAGGATTATCGCAAGCCGAACCTTTTGAAGGGACATCGACTTACGGACTTGTTGAAACACATAAGCTTTTGGGTTTTGGTGTTTTGGCTTCTCTTATCCTTTGGTCAATTGCATTATATGTGGAAAAATTTAAGAAACTGGTTTGGCCTTTTGCGGTGTTAACCCTTATTCTTATTTCTCTTGCAGGTTTGTACGGTGGCATAATTGCTCATTAATAAAAGGGAAAGAATGTCCGGCTTTATAAAATATATTATTCTTTATTCAATCCCGATTAATTTTGGTTGGGAAATGGCTCAAATGCCGTTTTACAAAAATATGCCTTGGGACTTAAATACAGCTCTATATTGTTCGGTGGCCAGTGTAGGTGATGCGGTAATGATTCTATTAATATTTTACATAGTTGCATTTTTTGTTAAAGATATAAAATGGATATTTAATATTAAACTCAGAGAAATTACCTTAAGCCTTATAACCGGTTTCATTATTTCGGTTTTTGTGGAACAAAGCGCACTAAGTATAAATATGTGGAGTTATAGTAGTCTAATGCCTAAGATACCGCTACTTGACGCCGGAATTACACCGGTTTTACAGATGCTGGTTTTACCTTTATTTATTTTCAAACTAACTAAATACAGATTAACAAATATATCAAGGAGTATATCATGATGAACGGAATGTTTGGAGGTATGTGGTTTGGTTGGATATTTTGGATTGTATTAATAGTCATTATAATTTGGGCTGTTGTACAATTTACCAATAGAAATCAATCAACAAATACTACGAATATTGTTTCTAAAGAAACCCCGTTGGATATCTTGAAAAAAAGATATGCAAAAGGAGAAATAACAAAAGAACAATTTGAAGAAATGAAAAAAGACTTGTCATAGCAAAACATTTTATAACATTTTCTTGTAATTATATGACATGAATTATCTGCAGGCTCTTATATTTAGGTTGTAAATAAAATGTCATTATTTTAGATTCATAAAATATATTAAAAATACTATTATTTATGGATCAAAGCTATACAAAGAAAGTGAGGGAAGTAAAATGGAACAATTAGTAGCAGCAATTTTGTTTTTTAGTATTGCCCTGGCCGGTTTTTGGGGCGCTTTGAAGTTCAGTAAGTTTAAAGGCGAATCTCATGAAGAATGCGATGGCGATGAAAACTGTGCATTAAAGAAACTTGGCATAAAGAATTTAAAATGTGACCACTAACGTATATTAAGAATATAAGGGAATTTGTTATGGATAGACGAAATTTTATTACTAAAACAATTTTAACATCAGGTGCTTTAGCAACTACAGGATTGCTGCAAGCATGCGAAAAATACTCCGAAGCTTCTAACAAAAGGTCTGCTGATTTCAAACCTGATGTAGAATTCGACTTAATATCCGAACCAAGTAAGGTAAACATATTTTCTAATAATGCTACTGAGGTTTATAAGTATAATTTTAAACTTATTAAAGGAAATTCTTACAATATTCAGGAAATTAAAAATTCATATTTAGGACCTATAATTAGAGTTAAAAAAGGTCAAAAGATAAGGGTGAATTATAAAAACCTTCTGGATGAGGAATCGATAGTTCATTGGCACGGTCTGCATATACCCGAAGAAATGGACGGACACCCGCGTTATGCAATTGACAAAGGCGAAGATTATGTTTATGAATTCAAAGTTATGAACAGAGCCGGGACATATTGGTTCCATCCGCATCCGCATGGTAAAACCGGTCCGCAGGTTTATGGAGGTTTAGCAGGTTTATTCATCGTATCTGATGATGAAGAAGAATCACTAAATCTTCCCAAAGGGAAATATGACATTCCAATTGTTATACAAGACAGAACATTTAATTCGGACAATCAACTTGTTTATTTACAAAGTCCTATGCAAAAGATGAACGGTTTCCTGGGCAATCGGATATTAATAAACGGAAGACCTAATTTTAATTTATCTGTTTCTTCTAAAGCCTATAGGCTTAGACTGCTAAATGGCTCCAACTCTCGTATTTACAAAATTGCATTGTCCAACGGAACTCCGCTTATAGTAATTGGGAACGACGGAGGTTTGCTTGAAAAGCCGGTAACGAAAAATTATATCGTCTTAGCTCCTGCAGAACGAATTGATATGATTGTAGACTTTTCCGGAATGGAATTGAATAGCAAAGTAGAGCTCATCAGTTTACCCTTCCCTAATCCAAATATGGGAGGAGGCATGATGATGGGAGGAATGGCAGGATCATCCGGATTGCCGAATGGTGCTCAACTGAAATTAGCTGAATTTAATATTAACAAAATTGTAAACGAACCTTTTAAACTACCCGGTAAATTATCTAATATTCCGCAGATTGATACATCAAATGCTATTAATATGAACAATCCGCGCAGGTTTAGATTTGCTATGAGTCGAATGAGTTGGACAATAAATGGACGAACATTTGGGATGACTGATGTTGCTTCCGACGAAAAGGTAAAACTTAACACTTCGGAAATTTGGGAATTTATAAACGGTGGCGGTAGAATGGGAATGGGTATGATGGGCGGAATGATGCAAATGCCACATCCTGTTCACATTCACCAATTGCAATTTAGAATAATTGAGAGAAGTTTTAATAATTCATCATTATGGCAAAGTTTAAAAGATGGTTTTATTGATGATGGTTGGAAAGACACATTTTTACTATTACCTGGGATGAAAGTGAAAATATTAATCAGCTTTAAAGATTATCCCGGATTGTTTTTATATCATTGCCACAATCTGGAACATGAAGATATGGGTATGATGCGAAATTACTTAATTTCATCCTAATAAATAATTTGTATAATAATTTACGAAAGGAAATTGAATGGAAAAACACGAAGGACATAGTCACGCTGAAATGCAAAATCATGAGCATAATTCTTCTCATGAACATCATGATCATAAAACAATGGATCATAATAGTAAAAATCATGACCACCACGGGGGAGGTTCTCACGATGAACATAAAGGACATGCTAATCATCACGAACACATGATAGCAGACTTCAGGAAACGGTTCTGGATCTCACTTGCGGTTTCAATCCCGATTTTGCTTTTATCACCTCTGGTTCAGCAATTTTTAGGACTTGGTACTTCTATCCGTTTTACAGGTGATAAATATTTAGCTTTTCTATTGTCATCATTTGTTTTCTTTTACGGCGGTTATCCTTTCTTGAAAGGTATGTTTGATGAGCTAAAGAAAAAGCAGCCTGGAATGATGACGCTGATTGCCGTAGCAGTTAGTGTGGCTTACTTCTATAGTTCTGCTGTTGTTTTCGGACTTGAAGGGAAAGTATTCTTTTGGGAACTTGCTACTTTAATCGATATTATGCTTGTTGGTCACTGGATAGAAATGAGATCCGTTATGGGTGCTTCGCGAGCTTTGGAAGAACTCGCAAAACTAATGCCGTCCGATGCACATTTAATTAAAGATAATGATAACATAGTTGATGTTCCCCTTTCCGAGTTAAAATCCGGTGATAAAGTTTTAGTTAAACCCGGGGAAAAAATTCCTGCCGACGGTATTGCCGTAAAAGGTCAGAGTTCTGTAAACGAATCTATGCTTACGGGTGAATCGAAACCTGTCGCAAAAGCTATAGGCGACAAGGTTATTGGCGGCGGTATAAACGGAGAAGGTTCATTAGTAATTCAAGTTGAAAGAACCGGCAAAGATTCGTTTCTTTCCCAAGTTATAGATTTAGTTAAAGAAGCACAAGAGAGTAAATCCAAAACACAGGACCTTGCCAACCGTGCTGCATTTTGGCTTACAATAATCGCAATTCTGGGCGGCGCAATTACAATGTTTGTCTGGCTTGCCTTAATGCATCAAAGTCTTGCATTTGCTCTGGAAAGAACCGTAACTGTTATGGTAATTACGTGCCCTCATGCTTTGGGCCTTGCAGTACCTCTGGTAGTTGCTGTTTCCACAGCTATTTCAGCCTCTAAAGGCTTATTAATTAGAAATCGTGTAGCTTTTGAACAGGCAAGAAAATTAGATGCAATTATCTTTGATAAAACGGGTACTTTAACTAAAGGTGAGTTTGGTATTACTGATATCATCTCATTTAGTAATAATTTCACTAATGATGATGTTTTACATCTCGCAGCTTCTGTTGAAAGGAATAGCGAACATCCGATTGCACAAGGTATTTATAAAAGCACCGACAATATTTCAGAAGCC
>JALSTI010000198.1 GCA_026983795.1 Melioribacteraceae bacterium | reverse complement strand
GGAAACAATTAATCTTGTAACAGGTAAGCAAACCGGAATTCCGGTAAAATTAAAACCTTTTACAACACTTAAAATTATAAAAAGAAAATCTGCGCTTTATATCAAAACCGGAAGTTCGGAAGTTAAGATTCCGGTTAATAGTTTAGGAAAATAAAAAATAATCTTGAACTAATTATTTGGAAGTAGTTTTTAAAGAGCCGTTCTCATTGTAAAGTATTTCACTCAATAATTTTCCGTTGGAATATTCGGCTTCGCGTTTTAACAAGCCTGAAGAATAGTACTCGTAAAATTTTCCGTCGAGTAAATCATTTTTATAATAACCGTATTTGGATATTTCGCCCGATTCAAAATACCAAGTTGCCATACCTTCTTTTTTACCGTTATAAAATTTTATTTCGGTTTTCTTTTTACCGTTTGGATAAAACTCCACAGCTATGCCATTTAATTTGCCGTTTACGTAAATTTCAATTTTACTTAATTTCCCCGGCGGATAAAAATATTTACAAGTATCTTGTAATATACCGTTTACAAAATTCAGTTCGCTAAGTTTTCTTCCCAAGCTGTCGTAATTTGTTTCAAGTCCGTTTTTAATATTTCCGTTAAAGTTTACAATCTTATTTAATATACCGCCGTCGATGTAATATTTACAAATACCGTTAAGCGAACCGTTATCAAAATTTAAGATTGATTTTCTAAAACCGCTTTCATAATAATATTTATTAATTCCGTCGAGCTTGCCTTCTTTAAAATGCTGTTCCGATTTTACGATTCCGTTACCGTAATAATCTGCGAAACTTTCTTCAATTTTGTCGAAGTTTCCTACAATATCGTATCGTTTTCTTTTAACAATTTGACCGCGAATGTAAGTATCTACGACTTTAATTGAACCGTCAGGATAGTATATATAAGATGTGCCGTCCAATTTACCGTTTTTGTAATTAGCTTCCAAAGCAACGCCGCCGTAATCGTTATAAACTTTACTAATTCCTTCTAATTTCCCATTTACGTAATTTCTTTCGACTTCCACTTTACCGTTTTTAAAAAATATTTTTGATATACCGTTTAATTTTCCGTTTTTGTATTTCCACACACCTTGCAATTTACCGTCTTTATAATAAGTTTCGGTATAACCTTCTCTTTTTCCGTTAACAAAATTAGGTGTTGCCCACAATTCGCCGGTTTCATAATACCATTTGGATTTACCTTCCAACTTACCGTGTTTATAATTCCAAATCATACTTAACGTACCGTCTTCGAAATACCAATATGAAGGACCTTCTTCCAAACCGTTTTTAAAATTCCATTCTTTCCATAGATTTCCGTTTTTATAATATTCCTTATAAACTCCGTCCTTTAATCCGTTTATGTAAGTTCCTTCGGTTTTTATTTGTCCGTTTTTGTAATATGTTTTTTTTACAACGGACTTATTTGTTTGGGCATGCGCAGCTGAATTGAAAACAAGAAATAAAATAACAGGCAAAATAAAAAACCGTGCGATAAACATTGGTCTGTGTTTTATCCGTGTTAAAGATTGATTTTCAAGATAATTTTTGAAGTATATCATTTAAGTTAAAAGTTGGCAAGTTTTTTCCGTAAAACATTTTCACCCCGGAAACCGATCATTACATCTGCAATACGGTTTTCTTTAACAAAAACAGTGGACGGAGTTCCCATTACGTTAAATGCTCTGGCATCGTTGATGTTTCTGGAGGCATCTATCATAAAAATGTTTTTAAACTCGGATTTTAGTTCTTCCATTACAGGGCTTTGTTGTTTACAAGCATGACAATTGGGAGAAAAGAAATATATGATGGATTTTTTATCCTTAATTTTATTTTTAAGTTCGTTGCTAAGCTGGTTGAAAGGTATTTCTTGACCAACTGTTTTTTTGGATTTAATATAATAATACGTTTGAAATCCAAAAAATAAAATGATTAGTACGCCTATTACAATTGCTATTTCCATAGTTCCCGGTAGTTTTTTAATAACTTATTTATTTTCGAATAGAAATAATATATTAATTTGCTTATAATAGCAATTCCAAACAAAAGAACTGTTAAGAAAAAATTATGTTTTCGAAAGAATTTAAAATTTACTTTAATCAGGTTGATGCCGCCGGGATTTTATATTTCGCGGAAATATTCCCGTTAATTCACAAAACTTATGAGGAATTATTCAACAATTTTAAATTGAGCGTCAATCATTTTGATAATAATGAATATATTGCTCCTATTATTCACGCGGAAGCAGATTATTTAACCCCAATTAGGTTACACGAAAAAATTTTGGTAAAAGTGAGGGTAAGCCGTTTGGAAAAATCATCATTCGAGTTAAGCTATTCCGTTGAAGGAGAAACCGGAAGGTTACGCGTAAAAGCTAAAACCGCTCATGTTCTTGTTGATAAAAATAATTTTAACAAAATTGAAATACCGGAAGAATTGCGCGTTAAGTTAAACGCCTTTTTGAAAGAATGAAAGTTTTTAATTCCGATTTTTTTACTTTTCCCAACTCATTTTTTGGCAACGAATTTATAAAAACAAACTCTTTCGGAATTTCAAAATTTGCAACTCTGGTTTTTAAATATTTTTTCAGACCGGATTTATTTAATTCGAATGATCCGGCTTTAACAATTACGGCTATTGCTTTTTGTCCCCATTCATTATCATCAATGCCAATAACAGCGGCTTCGGTAATTCCCGGATGAGTTAAAAGAGCATTTTCAATTTTGTACGGATTTATATTTTCTCCGCCGCTGATTATAATATCATCTTTTCTGCCTACAATGTGTAATTCATTTTTATCGTCTATATATCCAAGGTCGCTTGTGTAATATTTGCCGGCTCTAAACTTTTCCGCATTAGTATTTTCCTTGTTAAAATAACCATCTGCAATAGTGTCTCCTTTTATAACTATTTCACCGACTTCATTTTTGCCCAGTTTTTCCTTTTTATCATTTTCAATAAAAAAAACCGTATTCCCGACCGGTATTGCTCCTGCATAAATATCCTCTTTTTTCTCAATACTTCTATAAGCAATCATTGATGCGGTTTCGGTAGAGCCGTAAACTTTAACAACCGGAATATTTTGTTCGAACGCAGTTTTAATTAATCCGGTGTGTGAAGGACCGCCGCCAACAAACACAATTTTTAATTCCGGATTAGGCTCTGTTTTGTTATCGAGCATTCTTTTTAACACTGTTGGGACAACGGAAATTACGGTAGGATTAAATTTATTAACTGATGTTAAAATTTCCTTTGTATTTAGAGAAGAAGGGATAATAATTTTTCCGCCGTTAAGTAAAGCTCTTATTATTATAGAAAATCCGCCGATATGAAAAAACGGTAAACTTGCTAAAAATTTATCGTTTTTTGTGAAGTTAAATTGTTGTGAAATGTTTTTAGCGCTTGTAATCAAATTCTTAAAAGTCAGCGTAACTCCCCGCGGTTTGGAAACTGTTCCTGATGTAAACAAAATAAGTGCGGGATTTTTTAGACCGGGTTCAAATTCATATTTGTACTTTTCCGGGGTTTTATTAGCGAACGGAAATGAAACAATATTTCCGTTTAAATTATTACAATTGATTTTGGTGTCTCGATGGAGAAAAATCGTTTTAGCTTTTACGGAATTATGTAATCCGTAAATATCGTTAAAAGGCAGCTTGAAATTTATAGGAACCGGTATTGCATTTAAATTCCAGATACTTAGCAGAAGAAAAATAAATTCCGGGTTGTTACCGGATAGAACTGTAATTTTATCACCGCTTGTTATTCCCAAATTTTTTAGATGTGCGGTATAATTCCCAATTTCATTTAGCAAGCTTTCAAATTTAATACGGTTGTTGTTATAAAAAATAATTTCTTCGTTATTTGTGTAGTTTCTTAATAGCATTTTATTTTATAAAATATCAATTTTCGATTGTCCGGAAATTAAATTTTTATATTTAGTAATATTAAAATTTATAACGCCGTTTGTAACTTTATACGAAGGAATTGGAAAATCGTTGCTGAAAATATTACCGGTTGCAAGACCGTGAGCATAATTTTTTTGTGCCGGTAACGCAAACAGCGGAAGAATGCTTCTCCCGACGGAAGATTCGAACGATGATGAAATAATTATATTAATATTTTTTTCTTTCGCTGTTTTTATAATTGAAAATATGCCGGAAATTTTTCCTAATAATGCTGGTTTTAAAACGAGAAATTTTATTTTTCCTTCTTCTATAAAATTTTCCGCTTCATGAAGATTTCTAATAGATTCATCGGCTGCAATGTTTAAATTACTATTTTTTGTAAGAGCTATTAAGTCGTTTTTATTAGAAACCGGTTGTTCCACAAATTCAATTTTAAATTCGGATAATTGCTCAATATTGTTTTTTGCGTTTTCAAAATTCCATTTCCCGTTTATATCCACTCTTATTCTTATGTCATTACCGTAAATTTTTTGAATTTTTTTTAATAGTTTATAATCGTCATCGAAATTTTCTCTTCCTAATTTTATTTTAAAGGAGCGGTATCCTTTATTGTAAAATTCTGCAATTTCTCTTAGAACCATTTCCAAATTATTTATTCCGGTAACGGCATTAACGCTAACCGGACCGTCGGGGAAACCGGAAAGTATTTCCAACGGAAGATTATAATTAATTTTGAAGTTAAAAACCGCTTGATCCAAACCAAACAACAAAGGCGGGAATTTTTCCAAATCGTTATAAAGCTCCGCAAGATTAATATTATGTATGCCGGTATTTGTAAAATGACGCTTGATTTTTTCTAATAGGTTTTCCATTGCCGGAATTTCATTTTCATACAATCCCGGTAAAGTTGTGCATTCGCCGTAAAATTTATTACCCAATTTATCGGTGAGTTGTATTACTATTATATTCTTACTTTCGAATGAGAATTTTGAGTTAGTAAAATTTGAATTGAAATTTAGTTTATATCTGAAATATTTTAATTCTGAAATATTCATTCCGGTACATTCATATTAAAATACCGACTGCAAATAACACTCCGTAAATTGCAGAAAGCTTTGCAGTTAATTCCAATGTTTTATTCAGTTCTTCACCTTTGTATTTGTAAATCATTCTAATCAATTTAACTGCTATTGGTAAAGTTAAAAACGGTAAAAATACAAAAAGACTTTTTTTGTAGGTAAAGAAAACAACAAATAAAATTAAATAAGAAATGACAGTAAACGCCAAGTATTGCAAGCGGGTATATTTTTTCCCTAATTTAACGGCTAATGTAATTTTGCCGGATTCGTAATCCTCATCAATATCGCGGTAATTATTTACGACTAAAATATTTGTAATTAAAGCTCCTACGGGAATGGAAGCCCAAACTACCAATGGATTTACGGAAACAGCTTGAACGTAATATGTACCGATAGTTCCGACAAATCCGAAAAATAGAAACACAAAAATATCTCCTAATCCGTTATAAGCCAATGGATAAGGTCCGGCGGTGTATGCAATTCCAGCCAGAATTGACAAAATTCCTATCAGTAATGTAATCCATGTGGAAATGTAAACGAGATACAATCCCAAAATAAATGTTAAAGAGAAAATGATAATAATTCCCATTTTCATTTCCGAAGGAGTAATTAACCCGGATGCTAAAACTCTTACCGGGCCAACTCTTTCTTTTGTATCCTTGCCGGAGATGTAATCGTATAAATCGTTTACAAAATTTGTCCCGACCTGAATTAACACCGCGCAAATCAGTGCAATAACGGAAGCGAGCAAATTGAATTTACTATCATAAACGGCTATGGATGATCCAATAACAACCGGAACGAAAGCTGCGGGTAAGGTTTTAGGGCGGCTGGCAATAATCCACCTTTCTATTTTCGAAATATTTTCAACTCTGGTCTCCATTTTACGGAACTCTCGGAAACTTCTTAAAATCGGGTTTTCTTTTTTCATTGTAAGCTTTTTTGCCTTCCTGTGCTTCATCGCTCATATAATAAAGTAGAGTCGCATTTCCGGCTAATTCTTGTATTCCGGCCTGACCGTCTAACTCGGCATTAAAAGCGGATTTTAACAATCGAATGGCGAGTGGACTTTTTTCTAAAATTTCACGTGCCCATTCCACGCCTTCCTGTTCTAATTTTTCGAGAGGGACAACTTTATTAACCATTCCCATTTCGTATGCTTCTTCGGCGCTGTATTGTTTGCATAAATACCAAATTTCCCTTGCTCTTTTTTGCCCAACCATTCTTGCCAAATAACTGGCGCCGAATCCGCCGTCGAAACTGCCTACTTTCGGACCGGTTTGCCCAAAAATTGCATTTTCGGCGGCAATCGTTAAATCGCATACAACATGTAGAACATGTCCGCCTCCAATTGCATATCCTGCAACAAGCGCAATTACCGGTTTGGGAATACTTCTTATTAATTTTTGTAAATCGAGAACGTTAAGTCTTGGCACTCCGTCGCTTCCAACATAACCTTTGTCGCCTCTTATACGTTGATCGCCGCCGGAACAAAACGCATATTTACCGTCTTTTGCGGGACCTTTTCCGGTGAGTAAAATCACTCCAATTTCCGGGTCTTCCCGCGCATCTGTAAATGCATTGTACATTTCGTTAATCGTTTCGGGGCGGAAAGCGTTGCGAACTTCCGGTCTGTTTATTGTAATCTTGGCTATACCTTCCATTTTTTCATAAATAATATCGGTATAATCCTTAGCTTTAATCCATTTATATTCCATAACTCACACTATTTTAATTAATTGTAAAAAAGATTAGCAGAATTTTATAATTACGATTAATGTGTTAAAAATTCATTCAGTAAAATAACAAATTCTTCCGGTTTTTCTAAGTGAACATTATGTCCGCAATTTTGTATTATTTTATGATTGGAATTTGGAAGGAGGGAATTTAATCTGGAGTTAATTTCAGTGAATTTTTTATCAAGTTCTCCTGAAATTAAAAGGGTTTCAATTTGTAAAGATTGTAATCTATTCCAATAATTAGGCATTACACCGGTTCCCAATCCTCTTAACGTATTAGCCAATCCCACCGGATTATTCTTTAATTTTTTTTCCCGTAAGGCATTATAAATTTCCGGTGGTATATTTTTTAACGTATTAAATAGAGGTTGATTTAACCAATAATCGACAAAGTTTTCTATTCCTTTACCTTCTATAGTTTTTGCCAAGTAATTATCATTATTAATTCTTATTAAACGGTCATTACGGTTTTCGATTCCTGCCGTGGAACTTTCGAGAATTAATTTTTTTATTTTGTGGGAGTTATTAATTGCAAAAGATAAAGCAATTCTGCCTCCCATTGAATATCCGGCGATTGAAACATTTGTTAAATTCATTTTAATTAAAATGAAATTCAGAAGGTTGGATATAAACTCAAACGAATAATATTTAATTTTTTCCGGCGAACTGCTTTTGCCGTGTCCCGGAAGATCGATTGCAATAACAACATAATCGGAATTAATTTTATTAAACAGAAAATTCCAATCGTCGGAAGAGCCCGTAAATCCGTGTAATAAAATCAATGGTTTCTTTACATTTAACAAATTTTCATTACTTATATGAATATGAAAATTAAGGTTATTGTATTTAAGAAACATTTGTTAATCCGGAAATTTGAGTGGAAATACTAT
Organism: Melioribacteraceae bacterium; assembly: GCA_026983795.1. Classification (GTDB taxonomy): domain Bacteria; phylum Bacteroidota; class Ignavibacteria; order Ignavibacteriales; family Melioribacteraceae; genus BMS3ABIN04. The sequence goes on along the minus strand of JALSTI010000198.1, from coordinate 36,967 downwards.
TCCAAAAGCGCTTTCTGGATTCCGCCGATTTATTAGAATTGGTTTTAATTTGGAGAACCGAAAAAGATTTCCTTTTGATGGAAAGAGAAAGGTATTTTTTAAATTCTTCCGGTGTATTTATTTTATAAGTATTACCGCCGTAAGCGCCTGCAAATTTTAATAAATCGATTTCTAAAGGGGTGCGGAAAAAATTGGTAAAAAACTTTTCATATTTTGAAATTGGCAGCATATTAAAAATACCGCCGCCGTTATTATCGATTAAAATTATTATTAACGGAATTTTATGGTTTTTGAGCAGCAGTAAGCCGTTCATATCATGATAAAATGCCAAATCGCCGGTAATTAATACGGTCGGTCGGTTCGAATTAACGGCAATTCCTGCTGCGGTTGAAATTATTCCGTCTATACCGCTTGCTCCTCTGTTAGAAAAAATATTTATATTTTTTGAAGCTCTGGAAGTAAAAAATTCCAAATCCCTAACGGGCATACTATTGGATATCATTAAATTTGAGTTGGATGGTAATAAATTTAAAACCTCGCTTATAATTTTCCCTTCAAATTTTAAATTTTGTTTACTTAAAAATTCCAGCTTTTTATTTTCAATAAAATCTTCCATCCAAAATATTTTTTTTACCCAACCGCCTTTTGTTTTGCTGTTGCGGAAAGCTTTATTTAATTCAATAATATTTTCGCAAAACTTTCCCGGATTCATTTTGATTACTTTTTTTACGGTTCTTGTCGGGTCTCTGTAATCGCCGTATTCATTGACCAAAAACTTAATTGCTTTCGATTCTTTCATAAATTCAAAAAATTCGTTGGAAGTAAAGGAACCGCCGAATTGTATAATTACCTTTGCTTCAGAAAATAATTTTTTAGCGTTTGTTTTTAACGCTAATGATGTATTGCTTAAAATTAATTTGTTTGTGAATTTCTTAAACCGTAATCCCGAAACTCCATCGGCGGCAATCGGATAATTTAAAATTTTAGACATTTTTATACATGACCTAAAAAAGTTATTATCGAAATTATCTTGTCCGCACAAAATCAAACCCTCGGAAGATTTTTTCGAAATATTAATAATTTCTTCCGGCAATTTACCTTGTTTAATATTAGTCGTTAAGTTACGGTTGGTTACGGTATTAAAAACATATTTATAAAGATTTATGTCTATTTCATCGGTAAAATTTCCGGGTTCAAACGGTTTTCTTAACGGAAAATTCAAGTGAACAGGACCTCTATCCAAAACAGAGCTTATTTGAACAGCGCTGCGGGTAATGGATTTTAATTTTAATAAATCAATCTTTTTTACGGATGGCAATCCGATTTCAAAATATTTGCGGATGTGATTTTTATAAATATTTTTTTGATTTATAGTTTGATTAGCCCCACAATTTTGTAATTCTTCCGGTCTATCGGCCGTGCAAACAATCAACGGTATCCGTCTTTGATAAGCTTCTATAATTGCGGGATATAATTCCGCTGTTGCTGTTCCCGACGTTGTAACCAAAACAACGGGTTTGTTAAGTTTATTTGCGAGTCCCAGAGCAAAAAAGCCGTTTGTCCGTTCGTCAACATTTACAAATTTTTTGAATTTTTTATTTGCTGCAAATGCTAATGTTAAAGAAGTATTGCGGGAACCCGGAGAAATACATACATGCTTAACGCCTCCGGCGGTTAGATGTTCTACAAAAACCTCAGCCCAAAAATAATTACGGTTGATAAGTTTTTTCATGAACGAAAAGATTTTTAATAGGCTTCAATTTTAATTCGGTTTCTTCGTATTCCAAATCCGGATCCGAACCGTTAACTATTCCACAGCCGGCATAAGCGTAAATAGTTTTGTTTTTAAGCAAAGCCGATCTTATTGAAACCGCAAATTCCGCTTCGTTTTCCAATCCGAACCAACCTATAATACCGGCATAGAGACCTCTGTCGTGTGTTTCCATTTCCGTTATAGATTTTAAGGCACTATGCCAAGGAGCCCCGCAAATAGCCGGTGTTGGATGAAGTTGCTGTAAAATTGCAAAAAGGTTTAACCCGGTTTTCAATTTTGCTTTAATGGGAGTCCATAAATGCTGAATATTCGGCAGCTTTCTGATAACAGGCTGTTTGTTAAAAATAATTTTATCGCTAATTGTAGAAAGAGCGGTAGTAATAAAGTCAACAACTGCTTTCTGCTCATTTAAATTTTTAGCGCTGGCAAGCAGCTCACCGGCAAGCTTTTTATCGTCGGTATCCGATTTGCCTCTTGGAATAGATCCGGCTAAAGCATCGGTTTCAATCCACCCTCCCGAAATTTTAGCTAACTTTTCCGGCGAGGCTCCGAAAAAAACGGAGTTTCCTCTTTGGAAAGCAAAAACATAACATTTAGGATACCGTTCACTTAAAATATTTAATAATTCGCCGATGCTGGGCCTATGAGATAATTCCCACACCACTTCGCGTGAAAGTACAACTTTTTGAATTATTCCCGATTTAATATTTTTAAGAGCTTCTAACACTTTTCCGGTCCAACCGTTATATTCGCTGGATTCTAAAATAATATTCGAGTGGTCTACAACTTGTAATTTTTTTGTAACCGAAATATCATTTAATATTTTATTAACTTGATTGCTTAAGTCAACTAAATCGGTTTTTTGATGAAGAAAATTTACCACAAGAAAATAATCTGAACCCTCTCTCATCAGTAAAAATTCAGGAATCATCCAATCGGAATCGTAATAATCAATCCAGACTTTTCCGTTTTCGTTAGGTGAAAATTTCATTCCCCCGAAAAAGAGAGGAATATTGTTTAATCCAAAATCATCCCAATTGTTGTGTAATTTAATGTTAAGCGTGTTAATTTGCTTGTCGGTGTTTTGAATTCGCGCAGTACCGTTTTCTCTCAGATTAAACAGAGCTTGTAAAGCAAGGTAACTTATGTGATTATCTTTAATACTCCAGTAAAAAAAATCGGAATTATTTTTATATATTTCAATAAGGGAGAAAAAACTTATATCATTCACACGAATAGCAAAGCTATTAAGTAAAAAAATACCGTTGCCACTAATACTATTTTGTGGACGAGATTCTTCAAAAGCCCGTAGTAGATTTGGGGTTATTTTTAGCTTATTTTCAGTAAACATAGACTTAAATATAACGTTTACACTTGAACTTTCAAATAAAATGAATTAAATTTAGGTTCAAATTTTTATATTACTATACCGTATTATTGAATAATAAATCAATAAATATAAACAATCAAGAATTCACATATTTCGTAAAAAGAAGTAAAAGAGCTAAATATGTTCAGTTAAGAATAAATTTAGACGGTGAAATTGAACTTGTTATTCCGAAATTGGTTAATTATTTAACTGCTGAAAAATTTTTATTTGAAAAAAAAGATTGGTTGTATAAATATTTTAGATTTGTAAATAATAAACAAAATCGCTATTATTATTTAGGAAATATTTTAAGCGTTATTCCCGAAAATAATTTGTTCTCGAACAATTTAAAACCAACTTTATTTAATAATAAGTTATTTTTACCGTTAGGTAATAACAGGTTAAGCATTAAAGAACATTATAATAATTGGTTAAAAGAAGAAGCCAATAAATATATTCCTAAAAGGGTTGAATTTTTTTCCGGAAAATATGGTTTTAGTTACAATAGGATTACTATAAAAAATCAAAGAACAAGATGGGGAAGTTGTTCTAGTAAAAGGAATCTTTCATTTAATTATAGAATTATGTATTTTAATAGTAAAGTTATTGATTATATAATTATTCACGAATTATGTCACTTAAAAGAAATGAATCATTCTAAAAAATTTTGGAATTTGGTTGAAGAGATTATGCCCGATTATAAAATATATAAACAACAACTTAAATCATTTTTTAACTAATCGGAAGGGAGAATAATATGGCAAAATCAACAAAAGCACAAAGTGCACTGGAATTGTGGGAAAGCTTAGCAAAAGCATACGAAGCTGTTCGCAGATCTCACACAAAACATCTTTACAGTCATAAACTTACCGGACCCCAATTTGGAGTGTTGGAAGTTTTAACTGCCAAAGGCAGCATTCCTTTGAAAAGAATCAGCGAGCAAATGAATGTTACCGGCGCGAATATTACTTGTGTTATCGACAACTTGGAAAAAGAAGACTTGGTAAAAAGAGTTCCTTCAAAACAAGACCGTAGAGTAATTAACGCCGAAATTACAGCTAAGGGAAAACAAAAATTAGATAAAATTTTCCCGGAACATGTAAAAAACATTCAGTCATTTGCAACTAAATTGAGTGAAAACGAACAAAAGACATTAGCTAAATTATTAAAAAAATTAGCGTCTTAATTTGCTTTCCTGAAAACAATTGCTGACCATTCATCCATTCGGTATATTTCAATATCGAGGATTTGTTGATCAGTAAAATTTTGGACTATTGAACTTTCGTCGGTATTTAAAATACCGGAAAGAATCAATAGTCCATTTTTTTTAAGTTTGTTTTTAATTTCTTCTTTTATACTTAACAGTACATTTTTATTAATATTGGCAAGAATCAAATCAAAATCATTATCATTTAATTTATTAATTTCCAATTTCTCTATTCTTACTGTCCCGGCAACGTTATTTTTCCGAACGTTTTCTGTTCCGTTTATAAAGCACCATTCGTCAATATCAATTCCTGTTACTTTTTTAGCGCCTAATTTTGCTGCCGCAATTGATAAAATTGCCGTACCGGTTCCCACATCCAAAACTTTTTCCGGATTATTAAAATATTTTTCCAAAAGGATTAACATTAGTTTTGTTGTTTGATGCCTTCCGGTGCCAAACGACATTTTTGGATCGATTGTTATAATAATTTGATTTTCTTTTGGTTTGTACTTTTTGTTTGTAGGTTTAATTACAATTTTTTCCGTAACTTCAATAATTTCTAAATTCTTTTCCCATTCTTCATTCCAATTTTTATTTTCCACTTTATCTTCGGCTACTGAAAAAGTATCTAAAATATTTTCTTTTACAAGTTTTGCTAACATGTTTTCTAAATCGGATTTAGAAACCGAATCCGGTTCAGAATAAATAATTAAAGTATTTTCCAACTCTTCAATGCCGGAAATATTTAATTCCCACATTAAACTTGATATCAAATCCGGATTAAACGGGGAGGCGTGAACTGTAAATTTTTTGAATTCTGTTTCCATATTAAAATTTATTGATTTAGAAATAGATTCAAATTTATAAATCCGATCCGGCAAGTATTTCGCATATTTTATCTTGAAAATATCTTGCAATTTTTGAATTGGAAACAAAATTTTGAATAATAATAGAAAATGCCAGATTGTGATTGTTTTTACTTTTAACAAAACCCGATAACGAGCTGACGCCGCTTAATGTACCGGTTTTAGCATGAACGTTTTTATATGCGGGAGTGTTTTTCATTCTGTTTTCCAAGGTTCCGTCAACGCCGGCTACAGGAAAAGAGTTATAAAGAATTTGATAATGCGTTGTATCCGATTGGTATAAATATTTTAATACATGAGCAAGCAGATCGGCTGAAATTAAATTATAACGCGAAACCCCCGAACCATCGGAAAAATTATAGTTGGAAGGATCTAATCCGGTTAAAATTGTAAGACTATCTAACATTTTTAATCCGTTTTCCGCAGTTGCCGGTTTTCCGAAATACTTACCGGCTAAAGCGCGCAATGTCATTTCCGCACTTAAGTTATCACTTTTTTTATTTAAATTTGTAATAATATCCCCGAATTTTCGTTGAAATGTAAAGAGGGGATGAGCAAATTCCGGTAATTTAGCTGTATCTACCAACCCTTCAAAAATTATCCCGTTTTTTCTTAAATGCTCTTCAGCCAGATTGAGAAAATATTTTTCCGGATGTACAATATTAATTGCAACCGTATCCAACGGCGCCTTAGATGAAAGGGTTCCTTTAATAAAAATATCGTTACTCCGGTTTATCCAATCGCGCGTAATTTCGAAATCCGATGTATCTTCTTCAATTGTAATGGAAGAATTTGTTACGTTAAAATACTTTGTATCGGGAATTAATTGATACTTTACCGGCTCGCCGATCAATCCGGGTTGATAAGCAATTTGGATAGCGGCATCGTTGATTAGTAAGGGAGTCATATAAGGAAAATCCGTGCTCGGATCATCGTCCCACATCCAACCGTTTCCCCAAAACAGGGAATCGAAAAGTGACACATCTCCGTATAAATTCCCTCGTATTTCGGTTATTCCCGCTTTTTTAATCTCAAGAATTACCGAGTCCAAATCGGAAGTAGTAAAATCCGGGTCTCCGCCGCCTACAATGTACATATCTCCATAAACTACAGAATCCATTAACAAACCCGAATAATAAAAAGAAGTGTTAAAGGTGTATGAAGTATCGAGCCAAATTAATCCGGCCGTTGTGGTTAAAATTTTCATGTTTGAAGCGGGATGAAGTAGTAATTTTTCGTCTTTTTGATACACGGTATCATTAGCGGATAAATCCAATACCTCCACGGATATTTGTGTGGATTTGAAAAAATCATTTTTTAGTAAACTGTCAATTTGTACGGCAACCGCCTTTTGAGTATTTTGAGCGGATACCATTTTAACTGTTAGTATAACGAGTAAGTAAGCAATTTTTTTATACATATCAATTGAAGATGGATGCGATGAATGTTTGTTAATTAAAAATATGTTCTTTCTCTGAATTTAACGCCAATTTCGTTTGTAACCAAATTTTTGGCTTTTTCAGTATCAACTTCGCTCAGACCTACAACGGACATTACCACGTTGGAATATTTTTTAGCTTTCTTAGCGAATGAAATCATTTCGTTGTGTAACTTGGGATCAACTCTCATAATTTTTGCATATTGCTGCGGTTCGGCAGAATTAAGACTTATTGAAACCGTATCGATTAAATTTTCAAATTCCGGTGTAATGTCACGTTTATTAATAAAGTTTCCGTGTCCATCGGTATCCAAACGTGTTTTGCCGCCGTGTTCCTTAACAAATTTAGCAACGGTTTTAACCACGTCCCATCTTATAGTAGGTTCGCCGTAACCGCAAAATACAATTTCTTTATATTTAGTAGGGTCTCCGATTTCCTTAATATAAACTTCCGCCGGCGGTTCTTGGGATTTATCCATTTTAAGGTTGTATCCGCTAATTACCGCATCGCCTTTTCTGTCGCAAAAAATACAATCTGCATTACATCTGTTTGTAACGTTGATATAAAGATTTTGTCCTATTTGATAGGTAAAACTCAGCGGCGGTTTTTTACCTATTCCGAAAATTTTAAATACGTTATAAGTTGTTGTTCTGGCCACGTCTTCAATCCTTAATTGTTTTTCGTCGGCAATTTTTTTCGCTACAAGTTCTACATAAGCCGGTTCGTTTCTTTTACCCCGGTGCGGTACCGGTGTAAGAAAAGGCGAGTCGGTTTCCAGCAATAAATCTTCAACGCTAACGGCTGCAAGAACTTTGCGTAAATTATCTGCATTTTTAAAAGTAATATTTCCTGTAAAAGAAATGATGTGCCGCATTTCAATTAATTCCCGCGCATCTTGTAAAGAACCCGCAAAGCAATGAAACTGACCTCGCAAAGGAGTGTTTTTATATTCTTTAATTATACTCATTATATCTTTACTTGCCTCGCGGTTATGCACAATTATTGGCAGGTTGTGTTTAAGAGCTAAATCGATTTGCTTTTTGAAAGCGTCAATTTGTATTTCTTTGGGTGAAAAATCGTAATAATAATCCAATCCAATTTCGCCAATTCCAACAACTTTAGGATTTTGGATTAACTCTTCAAGTTTTGGTATTAAATCATCTTCCCATTCGTTGGTATCGTGCGGGTGAATTCCTACTGCGGCATAAATCATATCATATTTGTTTGCCAGTGCTACCGCTTCGGCAGAAGTTGCCAAGTTTGTGCCGGGAACAATTATATAATTGACGTTTGATTTTTTTGCTCTGTAAATAACTTCATCCAAATCGCCGTTAAAATTAGGGTAGAACAGATGAGCGTGGGAATCTATAAACATATAATAATTTCTCCTTAAGAAAATATAATTTAGAACAAGAATTCCAAATTTAATGAAATATTTCTTATGGGGGAAATATTCCCGATCATTTCTACATAGTTATAATTTAAAACGTTATTAAGATTGAGATATATGTTAGCGGGAACGGATAAAGAATATAAATTAACTCCGGCTCTTAAATCCAGAACAAAAACTTCAACTCTTGTATCGCCGTTAGGAACCAGTCCCAGTTCAACCAATTCAAAATCAATTTCCTCTACCTTACTCCAATATCTGAAATCCAAACCGAAAGTAAAGATTGAAGGTGTATATTCGAGTTGTAAATATGCTAAATGACGCGGGCGGTATTTTAATGCTTTTTGTTTGTTCAAATCTCTCGTCCACAAATATGTATAACCTAAGCGGGTTTTAATATTAAAGCGGGGAATTTGATATTTTACAATGGCTTCGGCGCCTTGAATTCTTGCCCTTGTTACATTTTGGAATGTAATTTCTCCGTCTGTTAAATCAATGGAAGGTTCAATCATATCAAAATATTCATTTTGGAACAAAGCAAAATCAATATTAAAATTTGAATTGAAAGAGTGGTTAATTCCTAATTCAAATCCGTAATTCGATTCCGATTTTAACTTCGGGTTAGGTTTAACCTTAATTCCGCTTGTAACTGTGGATGTAAAAGCTTCGGCTAATGAAGGAGCTCTGAAACCGTTTAAAAAATTAGCCCGTAAATAAGTGCTTTCGTTCAGTTTATAATTCAAACCGAATTTAGGTGAAATGGAACCCTCGCCTTTTATTGTGGAAATTTTATTATAATCGTATCTCGCTCCTAAAGTAAGTTTTAACGGAAAGTTAAGTTTATACTCCATTTGCGAGTAAGCGGCAAATCCGAAAGATGTATGTTTACCGAAAATATTTGATTTTACGATTCCCGAAGTAAACTCGGCGCCTGTAACTAAAAACCAATTTTCGTTTAATTTAAAATTAGATTGAACTTCTCCTCTATATAAATTTGAGCTGGACCTGTTCGCGCTTTCCGATTCGTCTTTCCAAAACGACCTGTAAAAACTTAGTTTTGAATTTAGCGAAATATTTCCGGATAACTTGTCGTTAAAAATTAATGCATAAAGCGATCTCTCGGAACGTACTTTTTGTCCGATGTCGCTTTCCGGAGGCTTTAATGCTTCGCGGGAATTTTTCCAAAAATTAAATGTTTCCCGGTTACCTATAAAACCGTTTGCCAGAAAAGTAAGATTCAAATTATTGTTAAAATTATATCTAGCTTTTAAGTATCCGGAAAATCTGGATTTGCCTTCGTTTTGTCTGTAACTCATATCATGAATTTTAGAAAGTGAAACGGCATATCCGAATTTCCCGATTTTATTCGAATTTGCAATTGTAAATCCGTTAAATGTTCTGGTTTTGTGCGACCATACCCACTCAGAATATCTCGGTTTATCGTACGCTCCAACATAAGATTTTATAAAAGTCAGCATTTTCCGCGAAATTTTTTTAGTTATTATATTAATCACACCGCCAATGGCTGTTGATCCGTACAAAGAACTGGCCGCGCCTTTAATTATTTCTACCCTTTCAATATCCGTAATAGGAACAAGTTCCCAAATAATTTCACCCGTATCTCCGGTAAAAATCGGAACACCGTCTATAGCGATTAATACACGCGTTCCGGCTCCCCTGCTGTATCCGCTGGAGCCGCGTATACTTACTTGGTCTAACGTAACATTTACTCCGGGTGCATATCTTAATAGGTCGTCAAATTTGGTAAAATTCTTTTTTGAAATTATTTCGGGATTAATTACTTCGGCGCTTACCGGTGATTCGAGTAATTTTTGTTCATGTTTACTTGCCGTTACTATTACATCTTCAAAAGTAATTGAAGTTGGAGTTAAGCGTAAATTTAGATTTAGTATTTTCTTATTAAGAAATATATTTTTTGTGATTGTACGGTAACCAACCATGGAAATTTTAAGTGAGTGTTTACCGAAAGGAATATCTTTCAAACTAAAATTACCTTTCATATTTGTCGCGGTTCCGGCAGACAGGTCTTTTAAAAAAACATTAACTCCAACCAAAGGCACATTTTTATTGTCTGTAACTCTACCGCTAATTGTTCCTTTTTGAGCAAAAATTTGGGAATATAAAATTATTGTAGCAAGACTTAATAATTTAAAAAACTTTACCATTTTAATTGCCTCCGGGTGGTTGGGGTGGAGGATTATTAAAATCGCATGTAATATCCAAATGCTCAACAAAAGTATTTTCGGGAATTATTACTTTACCGGGATGTGTTGAATCGGTTGGGGAATAATAAATTCCGGCTATAGTCCAATCTGCTCTTGAGAGCGAAATAGTTTTTTTAGGCGATTGGGCCACGGCTAAATAATCATAAGTGCCGGCGTCAACTTTGCCGAATAAAGAATTTTTTAATGTATTGTATTGGTATTTTTTAACGCCTTTGGGAATTAATTCGCTTACATAACTAAGGTTCTCTGCGCTAAAATCGGAACTATCTTTCAATTCATTTTTGAATAGGACTAATATAGTTAAGTTTACACTGTCGGGCCATTCGCCTTTAAAATAAATTGTTCCGGAAAACCCCGGTTGTTGAAGACCCGGTTCAATTCCTCCGTTGCAATTTACCAGAATAAATGCAAGAATAAAAAACAGCAACTTTTTCATTTTTATAAACTTAAGTTAGTTTATAAAATTTTTACAATTGGAATGGCTTTTTCGCCAACGCTTTCACTCAAACTTATCACTTCGTTCAAATTTTTCTTATCTATAATTGCAACAAGTCCAATTCCCAAATTAAAAACGTTTTGCATTTCCGGTTCTTCAATATTTCCTGTTTTTTGAATTATATCAAAAATCACCGGTCTTTTCCATGCATCCCAATTTATTTCTATTTTAAGCGGTTGCGGAACAACGCGTTTTGTGTTCCCCAAAATTCCGCCGCCGGTAATGTGCGAAAATGCGTTTACTAGGTTTTTACTTAAAAGGGTTTGTATTATATTTAAATAAGATTTGTGTATTTTAAGTAATTCGTCTCCGAGAGAATTCCCAATTTCATTAAGCCGGTCATCTAAATTATATTTTTTCAGCAAGACTTTTCTTGCAAGCGAATAACCGTTTGTATGTAAACCGTTGGATTTAAAACCGATCAATAAATTTTCTTTTTTTACTTTTCCGCCGTCTAAAATTTTATCTTTTTCAACAATACCAACAATTGTACCTGACATGTCATAATCTTTTTCCAAATACATTCCGGGCATTTCGGCTGTTTCACCGCCAATAAGCGATACATTATTTTCTTTGCAAGATATAGCAAAACCTTCTACAATTTCTTCCGCCAAGTCGGGATTTAATTTTCCGAAGGCTAAATAATCCATAAAGTATAAAGGTTTTGCGCCGCAAACGGAAATGTCATTTACGCAGTGATTAACCAAATCTTGTCCTACTGTTTTATGCCGGTTCATTTCTATTGCAATTTTTAATTTTGTTCCCACACCGTCTACGCTGCTGACTAAAACCGGATTTTTATAATCTTTCAAATCCAATTGGTAAAATGCGCCGAAATGACCAATACCGGTTAAAACGTTTTTGGTGAATGTGGATTTAACCAATAATTTAACGCGGTTTACAGTTTCGTTTCCCGCTTCTAAATTTACACCTGCACTTTTATAAGTTGAGTTCAATATTTATTCCCAATTATGTTAAAAATCGATTCCGGTTTTTTACGGATATTCAAAAGTTTAAAAATGTATTCTTATGTAAAACAAAGATAAGAATATTTTGAAAGATGTTGGAGTGAAAGATATTTTTTTTTGTAAGTTTCTTATGCCAACTGTGTTGAAACAATTTCAACTTTTGTTTGTATTACGGTCAGTCAAGTTAAATGTAACCAAGAAAAGTTACATGCATCGAATATTATGTAAAATATGCAATTTTTTGGTAAATTTTTAATTTAAAATAGATTAAATGTAAAAAGTAGGTACAGATATAAAAATGTCACTGAGCGAAAGGGAAAAATCGATTTTAAGATATGTAATTCATCAATATATACTTACTGCCAGTCCGGTAGGTTCGCGCAATATTGCAAAAAAATATAATGTGGGCTTTTCACCGGCTACTATCAGAAATATTATGGCGGATTTGGAAGATTCGGGTTATTTAAATCATCCGCATACATCCGCGGGTAGAATTCCTACGGACAAAGGTTACAGATTTTATGTTGACTCTCTGATGGAACCGCCCAGATTGAGACCCGAGGAAAAGTATTTTATTAAAAACACTTTAAATACTTTATCCATAGAAACCGACGAAATTCTTAAAGTTACATCTAGCATTTTAAGTGATATAACAAAACAATTGGCTTGTATTACGTATCCGAAGTTTGATAAAGCTATTCTGGATAAAATTCAATTAATATCTATAGCGAAAAATAGAATCCTTGTTGTTCTTACAATCCGGTCAGGTATGGTTAAAACTATTACTTTGGAAATAGATTCGGTAATTAATCAAAAGAATCTTAATTCCATTCAACATTTGTTAAACGAAAGACTATCGGGGCTTACTTTTTCGGAAATCCGCAAATCGTTTAGAAAAAGAATCAGTAATTATAAAAAAGAATATAAACCGATTATAAGAGTGTTTCTGGATTCCGTTGATGATATTTTTAAAGACGATAAAGTTTACGATAAATCGATAATAACCGGAGCTAAAAATATAATTCATCAACCTGAATTTGGCGATCAAGAACATTTTAAAAGCATTATTGAATTAATTGAAGATAAAGATGTAATAATTCATATTATGGATGATCAGTTAAAATTACATAAAGGAAACGTAACAATAACAATAGGAAGCGAAAATAAAGAAGAAAAATTAAGCGAATATAGTTTGGTGGTAAAAGAATATAAACTTGGTCAAGTTACAGGAAGCGTTGGTATTGTAGGTCCGAAAAGAATGGAATATTCAAAATCGGTTGCGGCTGTTATTTATGTGGCCGAATTATTATCACAAGCTATTCAAAAAAATTAATAGAGAGGGAAAAACTAATGAAGAGCAGAAAAAAAGATGTTCATGAAGAAAAAGAAACTCATGAAAAAGAAGAACAAACCGGCACTAAACATAAAACAAATAAAGAAACCAAGAGCGAGGTAAAGCATTTGAAAAAAGAATTGGATAAGGCTAATAAAAAAATTGAAGAATTGGAACAATCTAACAATGAATTAAAAGATACTTTGCTTAGAAAAATAGCGGAGTTTGAAAATTATAAAAGACGTACCGAAAAAGATCAATTGAATTTATTGGAATATGCGGCGGAATCATTCATCCTAAAAATTCTTCCGGTTTATGACGATTTAAACCGTTCCATTAGTCATATGGATGATGCTAAAAACATCGATTCCATCAAAGAAGGTTTGAAAATGGTATTGGAAAAATTCAAGAAAACCTTGGAAGAACAAGGGATTGAAAAAATTGAAGCAAAAAATCAAAAGTTTGATTTTAATTACCACGAAGCCCTAATGCAACAACCTGCCAAAGGCGTTCCTCCTCATACGGTTTTGGAAGAAATTGAGCCGGGGTATAAGTATAAGGATAAAGTTATTAGACATGCAAAAGTTATTGTTAGCCCGGACGGCCCGGATAGCGAAGAATCCGGAGCCGATGAGGAAAATCAAAATCAATCAAATAATTCAAGCGAAGAATAAAGGGTAATTGATGACTAAGAGAGATTATTACGAAGTATTAGGCGTTTCGAAAAATGCATCGCCCGAAGAAATTAAAAAAGCTTATAGAAAATTGGCAATGAAATATCATCCGGATAGAAATCCGGGAGATAAAGAAGCCGAAGAAAAATTTAAAGAAGCAGCCGAAGCCTACGAGGTTTTAAGCGATCCCGATAAAAAAGCAAAATACGACCGTTTTGGGCATAGCGGACTGGGTGGAAGCGGCGGATTTGAAGGATTTCATGATATTAATGATATCTTCAGTCATTTTTCGGATATATTTGGCGGTTCTTTCGGCGGCGGCGGCGGATCAATTTTCGACGACTTCTTCGGCGGCGGAAGAGCTTCTGCACGGGGTCGAGGTCAACGCCAAACCACCGGCTCTCCTGGCTCGGATTTGAAAGTACATATTAAACTTACATTGGAAGAAATTGCTTCCGGAACTACTAAAAAAATTAAATTGAAAAGATATCAAGTCTGCGACGTCTGCCACGGAACAGGCGCAAGCTCTCCTTCGGCTTATAAAACTTGTCCCGTTTGTAACGGTTCGGGTGAAATAAGACAAGTCTCCAAATCCATTTTCGGACAGTTTGTAAATATTCAAACTTGTCATAATTGTAACGGTACCGGACAAGTTATTACCGATCCTTGTAAAAAATGTAAAGGCGAAGGCAGAGTATACGGAGAAGCTACAATTAAAGTGGAAATTCCCGCCGGGGTTACCGATAACAGTTATATGACTTTAAGAGGCGAGGGAAATGCCGGTAGAAACGGCGGACCTGCAGGTGATTTAATTGTTATTTTTAACGAATTGCCTCACGAGTATTTTGTGCGCGACGGTGATAACATAATTTATAATTTGTATGTAAGTTACCCCGATTTGGTTTTGGGTACGGAAGTGGAAGTGCCAACGCTTAACGGCAGGGCAAAATTAAAAATAGAACCCGGACTTCAACCTGGTAAATATTTAAAAATGCGGGGTAAGGGAATTCAACATTTACATAGCCACGGCTCAGGAGATCAATTGGTTAGAGTGAATGTTTATGTGCCCAAAAAACTTAATTCCCAGGAAAAAGAATTATTGAAAGAGCTGAAAAAAATGCCGCATATTCAAGCTCCGAAAATATATAGTTAATAAACTTTGTATTTTTATCAAAAAGATTGAGAAAATAGCGCGTACGTTGGGTTTGACCAAAGTAGAGTTTGGCGTACTCTCTTTTCTTGCCGTTTCTTTCTTGACGGGTCTTTTTGTTTATAATACTAAATATAAAAGAATAAAACCGTTAAACGAATTTTACGATTATTCGCAAGACGATAGTGTATACAAAAATACGGTGTTAAGCGTCGAAAAAAAACAATCTGAAATTAGTGAAAATTTTATTGCTTCTGAAGATAAACTTTATGATTTTAGTAATTGGAATTTTCGAACTACGAAATTAAAGAAAAATAAGTTAAAGATTGTTAATATTAACTCCGCGGGAATAAAAGAATTAACTAAAATTCCTGGAATCGGTGTAAAAACCGCACAAAAAATTATTGAATTTCGTAACTTAAATGGTAAATTTAAAACTATAGATGATCTTATTAAAGTTAAAGGTATTGGAAAGATTAAATTAAACAAAATTAAAAAGTATATTAATTTAGATTAAATTTAGACTGTCAACCTCTGGAGGAAAAATGACTAGTAAATCTGAACCGTGGTATATTCATGCCGCTCTTTTAGTTGTAATTTTAATTTTATCATACATTTTAATAAAGGTTGCGTATATTGATCCGAGTAACTATATGAAACAGGAGAATTATTACAAAACCGAATCGCATTTAAGGATGGATAATATAAGACAAGCCGAAATATTATGGGATAAAAAGTATAAACGTTTTACAGATAATCTTGATAGTTTAGTAAACTTTGTAAAAACCGATTCGTTCGTTTATCAAGTAATGAACGGAGTAGATACAATTACGGGTAAGTCTACCAATCCGTTTAAAAAATTAAAATCCGTCGGCGCTTTTGTGCCCGAATCTTTATTTTTCTCTCCCAAAACGCATAAACGGTATATTTTGCAAGTGGATACTTCTACCGTTCTGGATACATTTATAAACAGAAGAGGTAAAATAACCAAAGTGGATACTAATATTACAATAGGAACCCGTTATTTCTTAAAAGACCCCGACGGTTACGGGACTATTGGCGATTTGCATAACGAGGCGTTAAAAAATACGGCTTCTTGGGAATAATTTAATAAATGTCACTGTTTGTTAATCACGTTGGTATTAACCTTACAGTAAAAAAATTACAGCTTGTTGAAATAGATTTTAACGAAGGAAGGTTTCTTATCGAAAATATCGATGAGAAACCTTTTTTTTCGGTATTCGATTTTTCCGCACCGGAAAAAGATTTTACAAACATACTTCAAGAATCATTCGAAAAAATTACAGCTAAATCTTCATTAAAGTCGGATATCGTATCTTTTACTTTGCCCGATTCACTGTTTTATTCCGCAGAAATTCCCATCGATAAAAATTTAACTTCCGAGGATATAAATAATTTTATTAAGTGGGAGTTTACCAAGCTTTTTCCATTTGAGAATGCCGAAGATTTCGTTTTCGATAAATTTGAGACGGGCAGCGGAAGCGAAAATTCCCGTACAATAATTTTCTTTGCATTAAAAAAAATAATAATCAAAAAATTACACAAATTTTGTTCAAGGAATAATCTTGTACTTAAGTATGTAGACAACGCGCATATTGCTTCAAACCGTATTGCTCAAACGCTCATTAAAAATTCCGGTGAATTTCTTAGCATTTATCTAAACAACCAAACTATTTCATTAATTTTATCAAGAAACAATATTCCCGTTATATATCGTAAAATTAGTATCGATAGTTCAGAAGATCTTATACATCTTGCTAAAAATTTGGTTGAAAAACTTTCATCAAAAATAAAATTACCTTATAATACTCCGGAGATTGTTTTGTTTACTTCAGAAGACGATTTTAATTTAATTGGTGATTTGGAAGTTGCACTTGATAAAAAAGTAATTAGTATTAATCCTTTTATAAATTTTGAAATTAGTCCAAAACTGAAAAACGATCCTTTACTTACCGGACAGCCGGTTTTGTTTTCTTCGCCTACGGCCATAGCAATGAGAATAATTTAATGCGTGTAATTGCCGGAAAATTAAAAGGAAGAGGAATTAAAGTACCGGTCTCAAAATTTACACGGCCAACGACCGATAAAAACAGAGAAGCAATTTTTAATTATTTGAATAACATTTTGGATTTTAACGGTATAAACGTTTGCGATATTTACGCCGGCTCGGGATCGTTAGGCATTGAAGCGTACAGCAGGGGAGCCGGGAAAGTGGATTTTGTGGAGAAAAATTATTCCGTTTATAAAACGTTAGCCGGTAATGTTGAAAAATTGGGAATTAAAAATTCGGTAAGAATATTTAAGACCACTGCTGTTAGATTTTCCAAGATGAAGAAGCATGAAACTTATCAACTGGTTTTAGCGGATCCGCCCTTTTTTAAAAATGATATTTATTTGGTTTTGGAAAATCTTTTTTCTAATAACTTTTTAATGCCCGGTGGAATTGTTTTAATAGAAAGATCCATACAGACGGAAAAAGAAGATCAGATAAATTTTAAAACGGACCCGGTAAAAAGATTGGGAGACAGTTTAATTTACATTTTCGAGCAGCAATGAAATTCGCATAATAAAGTTTATTTTATTATTTTATAATTGATAACAAAGGACCAAATAAATGAAACGCGTAATTTATCCTGGAACTTTTGATCCGGTTACAAACGGACATATCGATGTAATAAAACGTGCAACGGAATTATTCGACGAAGTTGTTGTAACCGTTGCAAAAAATCCTACCAAATCGCCGTTATTTACAGTTGCAGAAAGAATTGAAATGCTTGAGGTAAGCTTGAAGCATATTAAGAACGTTTTTGTGGATTCCTTCGACGGATTGGTTGTTGATCATGCCGCGGATATTGGCGCAGTTGGTATTATTAGAGGCTTACGAGCAATTTCCGACTTTGAGTTTGAATTTCAAATGGCATTAATGAACCGGAGATTAAACAATAAACTAAAGACTGTCTTTTTGATGCCGCATGAAAAATACACTTATTTAAATTCTACTATTATCAGAAATCTTGCTCAATTCGACGGTAACATAGCTGATTTTGTTCCCGATGTTGTTGTGAAAAAATTAAAAGAAAAATATTCCGATGTGACTAAAAGATTTCAGGATATAAGGGATTAAAATTTTGAAAGAGATAAAAAAAACTTCCTTTGTAAAAGGAAGTTTTTTTAAACTGATGTTAACATACTTACATTTCTTTTTCGGCTATTAACTTTTTGCCTTTAATAAAAATTCCGTTCTTTTCATCTTCTTCGCTAATATAAACAATTCCGTCTTCATCATGGGGTTCGCCAAAAACGGAATGAATAGATTTTAATCCGCCCAACCAAGCGCGTTTATCACTTATATAAACCAAATCACCCGGTTCGGCCGCCATTTTTTCCATATCTTTTTTCGAGAAGTTAATTACTCCATCTTCACCTTTTTTCAGTTTCCAATCGACCAAAACTTTTTCACCTTCCCGTTCGTTCACTTTTCTTCCTTTGAACACTTCCTTTGCCCTGTTAATTGACCAAACCGTCAAACCTTCTGTTTGTGCAACCGGATCGTATTCAATAAAATATGTTGAAGCAATTGCAACTAAAACAACAAGAATTAAATTAGCTATTAAAAGAAGCAATAAACTTCCGATATTTAATGAAATCATAATAAATAGAATAACGGCTAATGCAGTTACGGAATAAATAATTTGTTTATGGTTTGATTTCGATTTAATTAATTTTACAATAGATGTAAATTGCCCGTCCAAATATGTAACGACTACGGCAACCACGGAAAGCACAACTAAATTATAAAGCGCGCGAATATAAGTATAAGGATGTTCGGGATTCATAGCAATTCCATGATCGAACGGATGAATTAGCACGGCAGGATGCTGAGCGCCCAGTATCATAAGCGCAACGCCGCCTAAAAATGTTGTAATAACCGCGGCCGGGGTAAAACGTTTCCAAAAAATTCCAAGGAAAATAGCAACAACTAACGGCGGGGTTAAAGTAGAATGAAAATAACCGTGGGCTTCATAAACCGTTGGAAAATTTTTGAATGCTAAAACCGACAAAACACCCAAACCGGTAATTATTGCCGAAGAATACCTTGCTGCTCTTAATTCTTTTTTATCGGTATCTTTTTTCGTCTTTTCTTTTATTTTGAAAAATTGTTTCAACGGTCTGTGTATATCATTTATATAAATTGCGGCTGTTGCATTAATTAAAGTATCGACCGTTGACATTAAGGCGGCGGTTAAAGCAGCCATTATAAAACCGAAAACCCCCGGACTTGACACCACATGAGCGACTACGTCAAAAATTTGATCCGGTGACGTGTTAGGTGGAATTATATTCGGTTGTACGATTGAAATTGCTTTTCCAATCCATCCGGCGTTTCCAACAACAATTGCCGAGAGAGGCAACATAATTAAAATATTAAAAGTTGCGGCTTTCCTTCCCTCGTCCACACTTTTGGTAGCCATAAACCGCATAATTAAACCCATATTCATAAATAAAAAGCCGACCGAGCCGGCGACCCCGTCTTGCCAAAAAATTCCCACAAAATTAAAATCCGGTGGTTTATTAAAATCAGCTAACGGTAATTTCCAAGTTGTGGGTAATAAATGCCACAGTCCGCCAAAAGGATGTAAATACGCAATCCCTAAAAAGAAGAGCAAAAAGCCTGCAAAAAGGAGAACAAAGCCTTGCAATAAATCCGTGAAAATTACTGCCGTTTGTCCGCCGAAAGTAATATAAATTCCCGTAATAACCGCTATAATAATAATCATCCCCATTAAGGTGGGATGAATGGTCAAGCCCAACATATTAAACGATTCGGGTAAAAGGGGCATTGCGGCTTTACCGAGTGTAAGGAATCCTATTCCGATGTACCCGATCATATATAACAGAAGCAGTATAGTCGCTAAAAATCTTGCCGAAGGGCTAAATCTTCTTTCAAAATATTCCGGGATGGATTGTATGCGCGTATAAACAATTATCGGTAACCATCCGAATAAAAAGAACGGCAGAAAAAACCAATCGTTTATATACGTCATTGTAGATGAAAAACCGTATTGAAAACCTTTTGCAGAATACTTAATAAAGCTGTGGCTTCCAACGCCCGTAGCAACAATGGAAAAAGCGATTAGCCACCATGTAAATCTTCTGCCTCCGAAAAAGAAGTCCTTCGTGCTTCGGTTGTATTTACCGAAGTAGCTGCCGAAGAGCATAATGAAAATGAAGTAAACACCAATAATAACGATATCAATGGACGAACCGATATTATGAAAAGTATGCTGAATGTTTTGAGCTGAAGTTTCCATATTTTACCAATATAGTCCCAGAAGTGTAAAGAAAGTGTGAAAAACTAAAAAGTAGAAGTATCCGAAAATTAAAACCCTGTACCAATGTCTATGGCGTTTGAGTTTTAAGTTTATTGCTCCGCTTTTTCTGATAATAATCATTCCGATAAGAAAAAATATACCGCCAACGCCGTATAAGTAAAGCAGAGGTATCCATGTATGAGTAATTGGAACCATTTGTTTAACCTGTATTTTAGTTTAACATTATTCCAACATTAATTGACTCAAAAATTAAGCAACCAAATTTTCAGTTGCAAACTTTATTTTTTTCTACAAATGCATCTAAAAATAGCCAAAATATTAAATATTTAACTTTTTACTTTAGATAACAACATCCGGGAAAAGATAAAAATAGCTGTATTAAGTAGAGTTAAAAGCGTTAAAAATTTGTTTCCCAAAATATTATTTTACATTGATTTTCAAAATTCATCTATCTAACTTTAAAATCTGAATTTTTTAGTAAAACAGGAGGATTTTCCTGATATGGGAATGATGTCAAAGATGAGGAGTTTAGCTCCTTGGTTTATTCTTGGTGTTGGCGGTTTGTTTGTATTGTTTATGGTTCTCTCGGATTCGAGCCTTCAAAAGATGGTGCACAGAAGAGATACAAACGTTGGGTCTATTAACGGTGAAAAAATTGAGTATCAAGAATTTTCAAACTTGGTTGAACAATACAGAAAAAATCAACTTAAACAAACCGGTAGGGATGTTGAGCCCGAACAGATGGATGCTTTCAGAGATCAGGTTTGGGATGCGCTGGTAAGTCAAAAATTAATTCAACAAAAAATTAAAGAATACGGTATTACGGTATCGGACGATGAAGTTGTGCAAGCAATTAAAGGTCCTAACCCGCCGCAATTCCTGAAACAAAATTTTATCGATTCGACGGGTAATTTTAACCGTGCCGCTTACGATGCGGCTATTTATAATCCGCAGAACAAACAGGCAATGATTGAAGCTGAAAATTTAGTTAGGCAACAGTTACTTCAAAAGAAGTTGCAAGATTTATTATTCGGCTCCATTTTGGTTAGCGAAGGAGAAATAAAAAGAACCTTTATTGATAGAAATACAAAAATGAGCGCCGAATGGGCTTCGTTTTTATTTAATACAATTCCCGACTCTTTAATTTCGGTTAACGACGATGATTTGAGAAATTACTATGATAATCATATGGAAGATTTTAAACTTAAGGAAAGACGAAAGTTAAAATATGTCCTTTTCAAAAAAGCACCGTCTTCGGATGATTCTATTACAATAAAGAAAGATCTGGAGTCGGTTGTCAAAAAGTTAAAGGGAGATACAAGTACATTCAAAACTTACGTCAAAATTTATTCGGATGAACCGTTTTCGGTTGATACTGTAACTTTGAATATTTTACCGGAAAATGCAGCCGATTTGATTTATAATGCTAAACCCGGCAGTATTATTGGTCCCGTGTTAACTAATGCCGGTTACATAGTTTATAAACTCGATAAAAAATTGCGCGGAAAAGAGACGGTAATGAAAGCTTCTCATATTTTAATCAAAGTTACAAAAACGAATGAAAAAGAAGCGAAACAAAAAGCTTGGGAAATTTATAATGAAATAAAGAAAGGCGCTAACTTTGAAGAAATAGCAAAACAAAAATCCGAAGACGGTTCGGCTAAAAGGGGAGGCGATTTGGGATGGTTTACGAAAGGTCAAATGGTGCCTACCTTCGAGAAAGCTGTTTTTAGTTCCGGAGTAGGAAAAATATTACCTCCCGTTAAAACCAGATTCGGATATCATATAATTAAAGTTACCGGCAGAAGCAATTACAAATATGTTATTGAAAAAATTGTAAACAAAATAGTACCCTCGGCTACCACAATGGATAAATTATATAATGATGCAGGCGACTTTTCGTATTTGGCAAATAAAAATGATTTTGAATCCGAAGCTAAATTGGTAAAATATAAAATATTGGAAACTCCTCCGTTTGCCAAAGATGCTCCGTCTATTCCCGGTTTAGGTTCCAACAAAGCATTAATTAAATTTGCTTTTGAAAATAGTGTCGGCGATGTTAGTCAAGTATTCAAGCTGCCTACGGGATATGTTGTTGCAATGGTAGCGGAAGAATTGCCTGCCGGTTATTCCCCGTTCGAAAAAGTTAAAAAAGCGATTGAAAATATTGTTAAGAAAGAGAAAAAGATTGATAAAACGGTTGAAATTGCCGCCGGTGTGAAAAGTAAAATAGGAAACGACGTAAACAAAGCTCCAGCTTTTTATCCCAAAGCAAAACTTGGCAAAGCTGAAAGTTTTACGGTAAATTCGATTATTCCCGGCATCGGCAGGGATTATGCATTTACGGAATATGCTTTAACGGGCGAAATAGGGAAAGTATCCGATCCCGTAAGAAGTAATTTTGGCAGCTATTTAATTAAAGTTAAAAGTAGAACGAAGTTCGATTCCACTTTGTATTCACTACAAAAAAATGCTATTAGGGATAACTTGATTCAACAAAAGAAATCGAGATATTTTGCGGAATGGCTTAAAGCAATTAAAGAAAAAGCGGATATTGTAGATAACAGATATCTTTTTTACAGATAAACCGTATTAAATCAGCCGCTTCACAAAGCGGCTTTTTTATTCCCCTTTGTATAAAATTTTATGCATTAGAATGTTTAATTGTTCTTTCCTATTTTAAAGCATTATAAAATTTTTTAATGTATAAAAAGTTGAAAATAAAACTTCTAATTATATTTTCTTTATTCTTAATACAAAGCAAAACATTTCCTCAATATAACGGAAACAATTTTAGTTTATCTTTATCTGCAAGTTACACAACAACCGCTAAATTATTTTTACATCCTAACTCTCCCGATATCGGTATCCGCAATCAATTTATTCCGTTTCAAGATATACTCAGTTATTCATCGCAGCTTAGATACAGAATTTCCGAGCCGGTTATTTTGGGATTAAGGGTGGAGTACGTAAGCAAATCCGTATCCGGCAGAAATTTACAGAACCCGTTTTATATAGTTGATGACGGATTTAAAGTTATTCCCGTTGAACTTACGGTGTATTATTTCCTTCCTTTTTCAACCGGAGATTTTAAATTTTATATGGGCGGAGGTTTTGGTATTTATATAGGGGAGCAAACCAGAAAATTCGGTGATGTGGAAATATCAAACGTAAAAAGGGATTTTGCATTCGGATTACAAGTAGAAACGGGAATGGATTATATGATTTGGAATTTTCTTTCCGCGAAATTCGAAATGCGGTTCAGAGACCCCGAGTTTGAAGTTAAAAGTAAATATGATAATGAGATTGTTCATTACAAAGGTAGAACAATTAAAGTAAGTAATGAACCGTTCGATTCGAAGGTTAATATAAACGGAATTACTTTTACATTAGGATTGGTTTATCAATTCGACATATAAAATTAAAACATTAAAGTTAGTTTATTTACGAATAAACGTTATCTATTAATATTCACTTCGCAAAACTTCTTAAATGGAATTTCGATAACTTAGCATTTCCAATTAATTGCTATTATATTTAAGTTTGATAAAATTATTTCACAATTACAAAATAGTATGAGAATTTATTTAACGGGATTTATGACAAGCGGTAAAAGTACCGTGGGTCCTATTGTTGCAAACGTTTTGGGCTGGAATTTTTATGATTTGGATAAAATAATTTCGGAAGAATTGAATAAATCAATTGTGGAAATATTCAACGAATACGGGGAATCTGAATTCAGAAAATTGGAAAATTATTATTTGCAAAAATTATCGAAAGACGATAATGTTGTAATTTCTTTAGGCGGCGGTACAATTGTAAATGACGAAAACGTTTTGTTTATGAAGAAGCTTGGTAAAATAATCTATTTACGAGCGGCTCCGGAAATTATTTACAAAAGAATTAAGCATAAAATCGACCGGCCGTTATTCAGGGATTTGGTTCTTGCGGGAAATTCTCAAAAGGAAATTATTGATAGAATTCACAAGCTCTTAACCGAGCGTGAAAAATATTACTATCAAGCCGATTTGATTATTGATAGCGACGAGCGTCCAATAGGACATACAGTAGATAAAATTGCAAATGAAATAAGAAAAATATTACATGAAAAAAATAGAAGTTCGTTTAAAAAATAATCCGTACCAAGTTTCGGTTAATTGTGATGTAACCGGGCAACTAACGAAATATTTTGAAAAGAATAAATATTTCGAGCTGGTATTGTTTGTTATTGACCGCAATGTGTTTAAACTTCATAATACCAAAATTAAAAGCATAATTAATATTTGGAAAAATAAAAAACATAAAATAATTATTCCGGCAACGGAAAAAAATAAGTCATACAATACTCTTCAAAAAATCCACTCGGTTTTATTACGTAACAAATTCGGAAGGGATTCGTTAATTATTTCAATAGGCGGAGGAATAATTGGCGATATTACAGGATTTGCAGCTGCTACTTATATGCGCGGAATTCCGTATATTCAAATTCCTACCACATTGCTCGCCATGGTAGACAGTTCGGTAGGGGGAAAAACCGGCATTAATTTTTTGGAGAAGAAAAATATTATCGGATCGTTTTATCAACCTGCTTCGGTTATAATTGATTTTTCTTTTCTCTCAACATTAACAAAGGAAGAAAGAATATGCGGATTGGGCGAAATAGTAAAGTATGCTTTTTTGACGAATGAAAATTTTTTCAAATATTTATTGAGAAATACAGGAAAGTTCATTCTGGGAGATTATAAAAATCTTAACTTTTTAATTTATGAATCTTTAAATTTTAAAACCGGCGTTGTGTTGAACGACGAAAAGGAAAAGGGCTTGAGAAAGGTTTTAAATTTAGGACATACTTTTGCTCATGCTTTGGAAGTTGAACAGAAATATAAAATAAAGCATGGAATGGCGGTAATTTGGGGAATAGCATGTTCTTTATATTTATCAAATCGTCTGCAAATATTGAGCGATGAAAATTTGCATAAATATTTATCTCTTTTGGAAAAATTTAAAAACGAAATTAAATTATCGAAAATAAATCCCGTAAAAATTTACGACATAATGCTTAGCGATAAAAAAAACAGAAAAGGAAAAATTAAATTTGTTCTGCTTAAAAGCATAGGAAATATTTTGATTGATGTGGAAGCCGGAAGGGAGAACATAAACAAATCCGTGAAAGATGCATATATGTTTTTTGCAACGTAATTATTTTTTTAATAGCGGTTTAAGAAATTTAGCGGTATAAGATTGGCGTGATTTAATTAACTCCTCCGGTGTGCCCGCAGCTATTACTTGCCCGCCGTTTTCACCTGCATCCGGTCCCAAATCGATTATGTAATCTGCGCATTTTATAATATCCAAGTTGTGTTCAATTATAACAACCGAGTCGCCGTTTTCGATAAGAGCATTAAAACAATCCAGTAATTTTTTGATATCGTCCAAATGCAGACCTGTTGTCGGTTCGTCGAAAATAAAAAGAGTATTTTTATTTTTCTTTCTGGCAGATAAATGCCTTGCCAATTTAATTCGCTGTGCTTCTCCGCCGGATAGCGTATTTGACGGTTGTCCTAAATGGATATAACCTAAACCAACATCGGCAAGAACTTGGAGGTACTTGGAGATGTGTATATTTTCCTTAAAGAAATCTAAAGCTTCGTCAACGGTAAAATTTAATACATCTACAATATTTTTCCCTCTATAAGTAATTTCGCGAATTTCCTTTTTATATCGCGTACCATTACAATCTTCGCATTCAAGATATAAATCGGCTAAAAACTGCATGTCAATTTTAACATAACCTTCGCCTTGGCATGTTTCGCATCTTCCGCCGGGAACGTTAAAAGAAAAATAACCCGGTTTGTATCCTCTTAATTTCGCTTGCGGAGTTTTAGAAAAAAGGTCTCTTATTGCATCAAAACCTTTAATATAACTAATGGGATTTGAGCGCGGAGATTTACCGATAGGGGATTGGTCAACAATTTCAATTCCCGAAATATTTTTAATTCCTTCAATCGATTCAAATTTCCCAATTCGCTTGGCGCCCAATCCAATATTCTTAGCAATACCGCCATAAAGCACATCGTGTATTAGAGTACTTTTTCCCGAACCGCTAACTCCCGTAACGGCTACAAATTTATTTAGAGGGATTTCAACGGTTATGTTTTTCAAATTATGTTCTGATGCGCCGACAATTTTAATTGACGGCGTTTTGTTTGTCCTTCTTTTATTGGGAACCGGAATAGACAATTTACCGCTTAAGTATTTTCCGGTAAGAGATTTTTCGGAATTCAGTATTTGTTTAAGCGTACCGTAGGCAATTATTTCGCCTCCGTTTTTACCGGCTTTAGGTCCCATGTCTATTATCAAATCCGCTTCTTTCATCATGTCGGTATCGTGTTCCACCACAATTACGGTGTTTCCCAAATCTCTTAAAGATTTAAGTATTTTTATTAACTTTTTATTATCTCTCGGGTGAAGCCCGATACTCGGTTCGTCAAGTACATAAAGCGTACCGATTAATGCCGAACCAAGCGAAGTAGCCAAATTAATTCTTTGTGTTTCTCCGCCCGATAGAGTATTGCTAAGCCGGTCTAAAGTTAAATAAGAAAGTCCTACATCGTTAAGAAAAGCGAGTCGCTTTTTAATTTCTTTTAAGATATTTGACCCTATTTCCAACTCATGCTCGGTCAACTGCAGGTTTTTGAAAAAGTCGTTTGCTTTGCCAATTGACATACTTACTATATCGAAAATTGATTTACCCGCGATTTTTACTTGGAGAGCTTCCCTTCGTAATCTCGATCCTTTACAAGCCGAACACTTTGTATAACCTCTGTATTTACTAAGCAAAATACGGATATGCATTTTATAATTTTTCCGTTCAAGTTTCTTAAAATATCCGTCTATGCCAATAAAGCCGTCAAACCCTTCTTTAATAAGTTTAACTTGAGATTCGCTGAGTTCTTTGAACGGGACGTCAATCGGAATATTTTTATTTGGTGCAGTTCTAATTAAATCCCTTAAATATTTGCTGAATTTTACAGTTCTCCACGGAGCAATTGCTCCTTCCATGAGACTAAGATTTTGATTTGGCACGATTAAGTTCATATCGTATCCTATTGTTCTGCCAAAACCTTGGCAAACAGGGCAAGCGCCGAAAGGATTATTAAATGAAAAAAAGCGGGGTTCGGGTTCTTCGTAATGAATTCCGCAACATTCAAATGAATTGTTGAACTGTTTAATATTTTTATTTAATGGATCAATTATGCAAAGTTTGCCTTCACCTTCTCTGAAAGAAGCTTCAATTGATTCGGCAAGCATCGGTCTCATTTTGCCTTTTTTAACTTTGAACCGTTCCAATATAACATAAACATCTTCTTTTGTTTCGGGGATGTAATCCGGATTGTTTAAATCAATAGTTTTACCTTTATAAAATATTCTGAAAAATCCCCTTTGTTTAAGAAGCGAAAGTTCTTCATCAATATTTCTGTTTTCGTGTTTATGTAAAGGAAAACTTAAAAACAGTTTTTTCCCTTCGTCTTGTTCTTCCAGCCATTTGGTAACTGTTGTAACCGAATCTTTTTTTACCTCTTTGCCACAATTAAAACAAATAGTTTTGCCTATCCTGGCAAAAAGCAATCGCAAATAATCGTAAATTTCGGTTGTTGTACCAACCGTAGAACGTGGATTTTTTGAGCCGGACTTTTGTTCGATAGCAACAGCCGGCGAAATACCGTAAATAAAGGAAACATCAGGTTTGCTCATTCTTTCCAAAAACTGGCGGGCGTATGATGATAAACTCTCTACAAATCTGCGTTGACCCTCGGCATAAAGTGTATCGAATACAAGCGAAGATTTTCCACTGCCGCTAACACCGGTAACAACTATAAAATTATTCCGTGGAATTTCTAAATCTATATTTTTTAAATTATGTTCTCTTGCCCCTTTAATAATAATTTTATTTTTAGGGTACAAACTTTGCTTGGATTTCATTTTGTAAAAATTTGTAAGTATAAATTTTTAATTTAGCAAAAAAAACTAATTGAGAGAAATATTAACCGTAAAATATTATAAGAATAATTCGGTTGGTAATGTTAATAATATTATTAAATAAATATGCAAAATATTGGGTTTGCATATTTCAGAAAATTAAAATTCCTAATTCATCTCAAAATACTAATGCATAGGGGAAAGTAATTTTAAAACAGCTAATTATTATTTACGTTGTTTTTGAGTTTATCAACTTGATCGTTGAGTTCTTTCAATTCCTTAATTTTTTCTTGTAATTTAGCTTCTTCTTCTTTTAGTTTTTTTATTTTCTTTTCCAATTTAATTTCATATTCAGGTTCGTTCCAGTAACCCCTTTCTTCAAAATAGCCTTTGAAAAGCCAATTATGTTTTAAGGCTTCCATATTTTCCAAAAATGCTTCGGTTCCTTCTTTGGCGGCAATAGTTGTTTTTGATAAATTATTAATAACGGTTTTTATCGAATCGTAAGCACTTCTATCCGAAATTAAAGCGCCTAAAACGCCTTCGCCCTTTTTAATTTTATCTATTAACTTTTTAACTTCGGCGGTTGTTGTATCAACATTGGCAAGAATGTTATATGTTCCCGCTCCCATTTTAATAACAATATCGGATACTTTGTCGAGTTGACTTGTAAGAGACTTTAAGGTTGTATCGGCAGAGTTCATTATGCGAACGCTGGAGTAATAAAGTTTGTCATCGTTAATAATTTTTCCTATTGTCCCTTTTCCGGTATTTACTTTTGCTACAATTTCCGAAAAGTCTTTTGTTATTCCTTTCATATAAGCCATAATGGATTGCGTTTCTTCAATAATTGCGGTCATGCTTAAAGGTTGTTTCGATTTAATTATTCCACCGTCGGCAACTTCGGACATGTTTGGCGAGCCGGGAGTTATAGAGACTATTTTACTTCCGATTAAACCTTCGGTTTCTATTGATGCTCTGCTATCTAGCCGGATAAACTTTTTAAGATCTTTGTCAATGCTTAATGTAACTTCAACTTTATAGGTCGTATCTGCTAATAATTGAATTTTTTCCACGCTTCCGACATTTATACCGCTTAAACGGACCGATGCACCGGTTTTAAGTCCTTGAACATCGCTGAAGTAAGTCTTAACATGATAACTTTTCACAAATAGCGATTTTTTATCGCCGATTAAAAAAATTGCTAAAACCAGCAATACTGTTCCCAGAAAAACAAAAATACCTAACCGGGCGCCTTCAAAATTTTTTAACATTTAACTACCTTTATGTGTTTATTAGTTCAGTACTAAAAAAGTTTTTCAAAAATGGGTCGTTGGATTTAACAAGTTCTTCCAAAGTTCCTTCATATGCAACTTTCGCATTGCGTAAAAATATTGCCCTATCCGCTATAATTTTAGCGCAAATCAAATCATGGGTAACCACTATCGAAGTCATATTAAGTTTTTTCTGTAAAGTAATAATTAATTCGCTAATTTCCTTAGATGAAATAGGGTCTAAGCCGGTTGTAGGTTCGTCATAAAACATAATTTCGGGATCTGTAATAATTGCTCTTGCCAATCCGATTCTTTTTCGCATTCCTCCCGAAAGTTCCGAAGGCATTTTATCGATAGCTTCTTCCAAAGATACCATTGCCAAGGTATTGTGTATTTTATCTTCTATTTTATCTGCGGGAATAAGTTTTTGTTTAATCAAGGGGAAAGCAAGATTATCCCTTACGGACATCGAATCGTACAATGCTGCGCTCTGAAATAAAAATCCGATATGTTTTCTGATTTTATTCAATTCTTTTTTTGTTAAGCTTAAAATATTTTTACCTTTAATGAAAATTTTCCCTTCGTCCGGAGATAAAAGTCCGATTGTACATTTTAGCAAAACACTCTTCCCGCTTCCGCTTCTTCCGAAAACGACTAAATTTTCTCCCGCTTCAACGTCTAACGACACATTATTCAAAACGACGTGGTCGTCAAATTTTTTCGATAAGTTTTTAATTTCAATTATATTTAAGACGGCCATAACCAAAGAGAAATTTTTACTAAAATTGTATCGAAAAGAAGAATCAGCATGGATGCGATGACAACCGAAGTAGTAGAAGCGCGGCCAACGCCGACTGTTCCTCCCGATGTTGTAAATCCTTTATAAGAACCGACAATTCCAACTATATATCCGAATACAAATGTTTTTGCAATGCCCGGAATAAAATCGCTGAATAATATTGCGGTTGTTACGGCATTTTTATAATACTCAAAATTAATTCCTTGAGAAAGTGTAACTGCAAAAAAACTTCCGAAGATAGCTATAAAAATAACGTAAACGGTTAACAACGGTAAAATAAGCGTTGTTGCAATTACGCGGGTAACTACTAAGAATTTAAAAGGATCAATGCCCGAGACTTCCATTGCATCTATTTGTTCCGTCACACGCATCGATCCGAGCTCCGCTCCGATACCCGAACTTACACGGCCAGCAAAAATTAATGCGGTTATAACGGGTCCCAGTTCCCTTACCACCGAAAGGGCGACTGCACCGGGCAAATAATCGGCGGCGCCAAAACGGTTAAAAACAGGCAAACTTTGCATTGCCAATACTAATCCGATTAATAATCCTGTTAGACTGACAATAGGGAATGTTTTAACACCCAACTCGTTCATGTGCTTTTTAATTTCTTCAATTTCATAAGGAGGAATAAAAATTTCCTTTATCAATTGGATATTAAATACCGTTATACCTGTTAATGTTGCAAAAAAATTATACAAGTATTCTGATACGGTTAAGTTCTTTTTTGTAATGTGCTGAGGTATTTTCATAGTACATAATATTGTTAAATACTAATATAATACTTAATGGTAAATAAATATTGTAAAAATTAATCAGAAATTTTAGAATGCGTTTATTATATGATTTATACGGGGCGGTTTGTTTTTTATTTTCAGAATTGCAACAACGTCAATTCTGCATCCCGTATCCGTTATATTTTTATCTATTAAATAAGCCTCAGCTGTTTTTCTTATTTGCTGTTGTTGCTTTTTAGTAATTGCCAATTCCGGCGGACCGAATTCCAAATTCACTCTTGTTTTTACTTCAACAAATACAAGTATATCGTTATCTTTTGCTATAATATCGATTTCTCCCCGGCTGTAACGGTAGTTTCTTTGTAATATTTTGAACCCTTTTTTCTTTAAATATTCTTCGGCTAAATCTTCTCCGAAATTTCCGAATTCCTTTTTATACTTACTCATTAAGGAAAATTATTTATTGTTAAACAAAATATTTGTTAAAAAAGTTTTTCTGTGAAAAGAAGTATACCCGAACTTTTTGATTGCTTCAATATGCTCTCTGGTTCCGTAGCCTTTATTTTTGTGCCATAAATATTGCGGTTCTTTTAACGAAGCTTTTTCCATTATCCTGTCTCTTGTTACTTTTGCAATAATGGAAGCAGCAGCAATGGAGAAGGATTTTGAATCGCCTTTAATTACCGGAATGGTTTTAACTTTACTTTCGAATATTTTGTTACCGTCTATTAATAACAAATCCGGTTGAGGTTTTAATTTACCGGCCGCTATTTTCATAGCTTTTAATGCAGCTTGCAAAATATTGATTTTATCAATTTCATTTTGATCAATAATACCAATTCCTACCGAAACCGCCGATTGCATTATCCAATCAAAAAGAATTTCACGTAATTTGGGACTAACTTTTTTTGAATCGTTAATTTCGGGGTTGTAAGTATCTTCCGAAAAAATTACGGCGGCTGCCACAACGGGTCCTGCCAAGGGTCCTCTTCCGGCTTCGTCTATTCCGGCTAAAAATCTTATTCCCGCAGTCAAATATGAATTATCGAAATTTTTCAATTTTCAAACTTAAAATAATTTATTTGATCCTGCAAAAATAGCAAATAATCCGAATAACATACCAACCTTAAGAAGATTACTGATTTTTCTAAGATTTGCTTTTTCCCCCTTTTTGAATATCAAACTAAAACTATAAACCAGAATAAGATTTACGGTAATTGTTACAATAATAAAATATTCAATATTATAAATATGAAAGAAAAACGGTAAAGAAGTGGCAATTATTAAAAGTAAAATCAAAAAACCAATCAACTTAACCGTTTTGTTAAAACCATACTTCAACGGAAAGGTAACAACATTTGTTAATTTATCGCCTTCAACGTCCTCGGTATCTTTAATAATTTCCCTTATAAAATTAATTAACAAAGCAAATAGAGCAGGAAACAATCCCGCTTTCCAATTATTTACGGCTACACCCCCGAAAATAAAGGCTAAACCCGTGAGCGCCGAAATAAGCAAATTTCCGACCAAAGGAATCTTTTTTAAAGTGAATGAATAGAGAAACAGCAAAACAATTGTAAGAATTACAATTATAGTTGCCGTTAAATTTATTTGAACGGCGGAAATTAGAGAGAATATGGAAAACAAAAAATAAATTGTTAGAGCTTGGTTTTTAGTAAGACCTCCTTCCGGTAATACCCGTTCGGGTCTGTTTATTTTATCCGTTTCAATATCGAAATAATCGTTTATTATATTTCCTCCTGACAAAACAAACATTCCTGAAACGGCAGCAAGCAATAAATCTTTGCTTATTAAAATGTGATTAGAGCATATAATTCCGGCTAGTATTATAGTCGCAAATGTTATTACTGCATTTACCGGTCGGCTTATTTTTATAACCGAATAAAATTTCGCAATCATTTTATATTTATAAATCAATTAAAGTAAAAATTAAAATTCGTTTTGAATGCCGAAATGAATCAATCCTTTATTAAGAGCGCCTCCTTTTGGTATTGCATAACTTACTTTTAATAAGCCCAAAGCTGTTGTAAAGCTAAAACCCAAGCCGTAGCTGGAAATTATTCCGGCTTCTTCGTTAATCCCAAGAATTTTATTACCGTTTTTTAAGTAATAACCTAAATCATAAAAAGCGAACGCATAAGATTCAGGCGGCAGCATAAACCGGTATTCTAAATTTGACCAAATAATTCTGTTTCCGAGAAATTGTTTTTCCCTGTAACCGCGAACGGTGTTTGTCCCGCCGAATCTGAATAAATCGCTGGTTTCAATTGAATTACTTTTTAATTCTTTTGCATTTACCGAAAACGATACTACGTTGTTTTTAAAAATAGAATAGTAGAAGGAAAAACCCAACTCCAACCGTTGCATTGTGCTTTTTAAAATTGTTGACGAAGTTAGATATTTTTGTGGACCGTTAATTTTTTTTGAACTGAATTTATAAGAATTATTGAAATAAATACCGCTTTTCGGAAGCAATATATCGTTTCGTGTGTCTATAATTAAGTCAACGCCGGTTGTAAAAATATTCGAATTAAAAACGGTAAATCTATTGGAGTTGGATTGGTTGGGAATGGTTGATTCCGTTGAAAAGATTAACGAAGCCGAAATATTTTCGGTTGCCAAAAACTCGATGTTTCCGGTAAATTTACGCTGCACATAAGTGGAATCTTGCTTTCTTTGAAATAAATCCAATTTAATATTAAAAGGATAATTAAAAATCCACGGTTCCAAATACTTTAGTTCCAATTCTTGAGTTGATTGATTTTCTTGCTGCCATTTAATAGATGCACCGCGTCCTGTTCCGAACATATTTCTTAAATTGATATTAACAAATCCGGTAAAATATCCTTTGCGGTTCGGACTTGCCGGTACATAACCTATTATGCCGTCGAATTGATTGG
Source organism: Melioribacteraceae bacterium (assembly GCA_026983795.1). Classification (GTDB taxonomy): domain Bacteria; phylum Bacteroidota; class Ignavibacteria; order Ignavibacteriales; family Melioribacteraceae; genus BMS3ABIN04. The sequence continues at coordinate 2,990 of JALSTI010000198.1, read as the reverse complement.
TTTGTAATTCCTTTACGTCAATTTGTAAAATCCCTTCGTCTTTTGAGTTAAAATAATATTTCGGTTTACCAATTACCCTAAAAAAGCGCAGTTTATTTAATTGGCGCGGAATGTCGTTAATTCTTTTTTCGGAATATAGTTCTCCTACTTTTAAGCGGGAATTCCGGATAATAACTCCGATGTTTGTTTTAGTATTTCCAACAACTTCAATTTTGTCAATTTTACTTTTCTTCAGCTTATCGATTGATATAAAAATATCGGTTTTTGTTTGATGCGTTAAGGAGTCGTTGAAGAAAAAGAATGATTTGATATTGACTTGCGTAAAAGGATAACCGTTATTTTCGTAATAATCCAAGGATTGATTCACCGCATTTTCAATTTCAAATTTGTTAAATACTTTTCGTTCGAGATTGTTGAAGAAGGGAAGAATATTTAAGGAATCGGACTTATTCAAATTTTGAATAAAAATTTTATTTACAATTGCCGGTTTGCCTTCGTCAACATTTATTTCCAGCATTACATTTTGAGAATCTTTAAATGGCAAAATATTAATTCGATTAACTTTAAATTTTATATATCCTTCGCCGGAAGCAAATTTATACAATCTGTTTAAAATGGAATCTTGCAGTGCTTCATTGTATTGTTTGTTTCTAAAATCTTTGACTTGCTCAATAAGCGTTTGCCCGTTGAAAATATGGTTGTTTGTGAACTTAAATGATTTTATTGTTTGAGCGCGGGAATATGACAAGAGAAGAAAAAATAGAGTAATGGAAATATATTTATATTGTAGGAGAGTCATCTATTATTTTCATCTTTTTGCCAATAGGAAAAAGTTTTATTTTATCTATAAATTTATTTGCTTCTTTAAGTGTTGAGTTGCACACTTCCCATTTTGTTGCATTAGCAACGCCCAATGCAGACGCCAATTTAACAAATTCCTCGTAAACCAATGAATTTTCCAATCCGTAAGCAATTCCGGCAATAAATGCATCGCCGCTTCCGGTCGCGTCAATTTCTTTAATTTCAGGATTTTCAATTTTATAGTGAAAGTCAAATTTCGAAACATAAGCCGCATTGGCTCCGTCTGTTATAAATGCAAGTTTAATTCCTTTACCGTAAAGTTCGTTTAGAAAATCAATCTTAGATTTCTCGTCGTTCAAGTTTATTTTTAGCGAACCGGATATTTCTTTTACGTTACCGTGATAAACCGTCGGTCCTTTGGAAAGACAATCTTTTAAGTGATCACCGTAAGTATCCAAAATACTTATTTTATCATATTTATGAGCCAATTCAATTCCCGCCGGAAAAATTTTATTTGCGTTTGCATTTGGCGAACTTCCGGAAAAAACAATAACCGAATTATTTTTAATGATTTTTTCCAATTTCTCGATAAAATTTTCAACTTCAATAGATTCAAAACTGGAATTGGGGGAAAACAGAGTGGTAAGAGTTTGAGAATCCTCTTCAATTATAAGCGAAGCAAATCTTGTTTCGTCTTTAACAGATACGACGGAGAAATTAATTTTTTCTTTTTCTAATTGTCGCCTTAATATTTTACCGTTATTCCCGCCCAGCAAAGTAAGAGCAACATTTTTTACATTAAGCAAATTTAATTGTCTGCTTACATTAATTCCTTTTCCTCCGCATGTAATTTCGTATTTGAAACTTTTGTTAGTAGTTCCAATATCAATTTTATTGAAATAAAGCCGGTATTCCAGCAGAGGATTTATTGTTATTGTGGCAACCATTTATTCGCTTTATTTACTGTCGGTATCTATACCAATCTCCGAAAATGGGATTTAGTAATCTATAATCGCCAAAATTAGTTTGGTCGACGAATATAAACGTTTTATTAATTTCGTAATATTGCCAAACTTCATAAGGTTTAGAATCGATAGCAACAGGTTGACGTTCGACTTGATTAGGCGGACCCAATGTAATATAAATCATTCCCATATCCGTTTTCCAGCCATCGTAATAGCTTCTGAAATGGGCGTTCGCGTATGCAACTCTACGGTAATACTCGTTTAATATTTCATTTTCCACAGTGTTTGGGGAAGGGTCTTTCTTTTTCCAAAAGGCGATAAACCTTTTTAATTTTTCGTTATAAGATTTTGCGTCTTCTATATAAGAAATATCGGATTGCGAGGCTATGTAAACCATTTGCTCTACTGCCGTATCGAGATTGGTTATGTTAAAAGGGAAGCCGAAAATTTTGGAGATAAACCGTTTTCCCAATGCTTTCAGGTTATTACCGTTCAAATCATTTATTTGAACTAAAAGATCATATTCACCCAATTGAAATTTTATTCCCGTTAAGTTTTGATATATTACATTTTTACCTTTTTTCAGTTTCAGTTCGGTTGCTTTTGATCCGTTTTGAGTCCCGTTTTGATCGCGTATTGCATAAATTATTTTAACAGTCCGGTTGCTATCGGAATAAATTTCGAAGAAAAAAGCGATTGAAGAATCAATAGTTGAAACGGTTTGAGAAACATTAGGTATAATTTTATCCCCTTTTTCCGTTTTTAGAACCTTGGAAATTAATACTATATCGCTAATTTCCAGTGAGTCAGAAAAATCTAAAACGGTAGTTTTACTTTTCACTTTATAAGTTTTACGCGAATCCAAATCTTCCAAATCGCAAACAAAATTATATTTGCCGGGCGATAAGTTAAATGTTTTATAGCTTAAATTTGAACTTGCCGGTGATGATGTTAAGTTAAATTTGTTTGTTATAACTTTTTCTTTCCACATCCTTTCGGTTACCATTTTCCCGTCTTCGTCAAAAAATGAAACGGTAAGGTTATACTTGGCTATATAATTGTTGCCAGACTTTACAAATTGGATTCGTGAATACGGCACTTCTATAAATACATCCACTCTGGTTTTTCCGGTAATGTTACTCTTATAATCCGCTATATCGAAATCGATTAAACGCGCATACGATCTAGGAACAATAAATTGCGAGCTTTCCACTTGGGCAAGTA
>JALSTI010000197.1 GCA_026983795.1 Melioribacteraceae bacterium | reverse complement strand
AAATCATAAAAAACTGATTAAAGTGAATAAACTCTATTGAAACTAATGAATCAATATACATACTATAAGACCGTTTACGAAAAAGAATTGCTCAAAATAAATAAGAGATTAAAAAGTATTTTTAAAAATAAAAGTCCAAAATCTCTGTACGAACCATCGGATTACATTGCAAAAAGCGGCGGTAAAAAATTAAGACCTTTTCTGGTTTTGGTTTCGGCAAAAGCTGTCGGTGCTAAATTTTCCGACGCTTATAATGCGGCAATAGCCGTTGAGCTTCTCCATAACTTTACTTTGGTTCACGACGATATAATGGATAATGCCGAAAAACGGAGGGGAAGAGCTACAGTTCATTCAAAATATGATTTGAGTACGGCAATTTTAACCGGCGATAATCTTATCGCTTATTCCTACAAAATGTTGGTTAAAGATTGTAAAACCGATTGCAGACCTGTTGTTAACACTTTTACTAAAGGAATAATCGAAGTTTGCGAAGGTCAAAGTTTAGATGAACTTTACGAATCGGAAACATTCGTCTCGTTAAAAGATTATAAAAAAATGATCTATAAAAAAACCGCGGCTTTAGCAGGAATGAGCTGCTCGGTTGGCGCTCAAATTGGGGGCGGGAGTCCGGAAGAAGTAAAAGCACTTTTTAATTATGGGAAATATTTGGGTATGGCTTTTCAAATTAAAGATGATTTATTGGATGTGTTTGCAGACGAATCAAAATTCGGGAAAATTGTCGGCGGCGATTTACTGGAAGGGAAAAAAACTTATTTGCTGTTAAAAGCTATCCGGAAAGCCGAAGGCGAAGACCATAAAAAACTTCTTAACGTTATCAAAAACAAGGGGATTAAAAAAACACAAATTAATTATTATAAAAATTTATACGTTAAATTAAATGTGGCAAAAGATGCTCAGGTAGAGATCCGGAATTATACGGGAAAAGCACTAAAATCACTCAACATAATCAAAAACGAAGAAGCAAAAAACATACTGGTTTGGTTGGCAAAATCAATGGGAGAGAGAAACAGTTAAATGATTGAAAGAAAAGTAAAAATTTTAAATAATGCCGGTTTGCATACCCGTCCTGCCGCTACTTTGGTAAAACTTGCTGCTAAATATAAAAGCGATTTTTATATTTATAAAGACGGATTAAAAATTAACGGGAAAAGTATTATCGGCGTAATGACCTTAGCTGCGGAAAAGGGTTCTGAACTTACGCTTACCTTTGACGGTGAAGACGAAGAAAAAGCAGCCAATGAAATTGTAGATTATTTTAACAGAGGATTTGACGAATTATGAATTATACCGGAGAAAATATTTTAAAAGGTATTCCCGCGGCGCCGGGTATTGCCATTGCTACCGCTTATCTTTACAAAAAATATAAAGAAGACGTAACAAAAGAAAAAATAGAAGATACAGACCTTGCAATACAAAACCTTTCCGAAGCCTTGGAAAAATCCAAAAAAGAGCTTCAGAAAATTTTCAGCCTTGCTATTGATAAAATGGGAGAGAAAAGAGCCGGTATATTCGAAGCCCAATTGATGATTTTGGAAGATCCGGTATTACTGGAAACAATTATTAACAGAATTAAAAATGAAAAAATTAACCCCGAATATGTTGTAAGCGATGAAATTTCAAAATATCAAGCATTAATGAATGCTTCTTCCGAACCGTATATGAAAGAACGGTCGATGGATATTGAGGATATTAAGAATAGAATAATAAAGAATATTAAAAATAAAAAATGGAAATCAAGAATAGCTTCCGACGTGGTTGTGGTTACCGATGTTATTACTCCGGCCGATACGGTTTTATTTACCCGCGTTAATGTAAAAGGATACGTTACTGATTTTGGAGGCTTAACTTCCCACGCAGCAATTGTAGCCCGTTCGTTAAATATTCCCGCCGTTGTTGGAACACACGATGCGACCGACAGAATTAAAAACGGCGATAAAATAATTGTCGACGGAATTCACGGGACTGTAATAGTAAATCCTACCAAAGAACAACTTTCGGAATATGAACGGAAATTAGAAAAGTTAAATGAAATTAATTGCGAATTAGCTAAACTCCGCGATAAACCGGCTGTTACAAAAGACGGCAAAAAAATAGTTTTACATGCAAATTTGGATTTGGAAGAAGAACTCGATTTCGTAGTTCAAAACGGCGCCGAAGGAATCGGTCTTGTTAGAACCGAACAAATTTTTCAAGTAGCAAATTCTTTTCCCGACGAAGAAACTCAATTCCAATTGTATTCGAAATTAGCTCAAAAACTTTATCCGCTTCCTATTACAATCCGTACTTTTGATATTGGCGGGGATAAAGTTTTACCGCTCGATATTAAAGAGCCGAACCCTTTTTTAGGCTGGAGGGGAATTAGATTTTTGCTGGATAATCTGGAGCTATTTAAAACCCAACTAAGAGCTTTGCTGCGCGCCAGTATCCATAAAAATATCAAAATCATGTTTCCGATGATTACTTCCATTCAGGAAATCAGAAAAACCAAACAAATAGTTGAGATTTGCAAAAATGAATTGAAAACCGAAAATCTAAATTTTGACGACAATATTCCTCTAGGCATTATGGTTGAAGTTCCTTCCTCGGCCGTTATGGCTGGGAAGTTTGCTAAAGAAGTGGATTTTGTTAGCATAGGAACTAACGATTTAATCCAATATTTGCTTGCGGTTGACAGAGGGAATGAGAATGTTTCCGCACAATATCAAGAATTTCATCCGGCGGTTATAAATACATTGAAATATATTATTGACGAATGCCAAAACATTAATACCGACGTTAGTATTTGCGGAGAAATGGCTGCCGATATTCTTGCCGTACCGCTGCTGATAGGATTGGGCTTACAATCGTTGAGCGTTTCCGCTTCAGTTATACCGCAAATTAAAAAAGTTGTAAGAAGTATAAATTATTCGGATGTTAAATCTTTAAGTGACCAATGTTTAACATTTGAAACCGAAGAAAAAATAAAAAATCTGATATTTGAATTTTATAAAACTCATTTAACAGAAGATTTAAAAGATTTAATGTGAGATAATATGAATATTAAAGATATGATCAAAAAATACGACCCGCAAAATCAATTTGACGTGCTTATTAACTCCTATAAACAAATTGATTATACCCTTAAAAACAAATATAATATTGATTCCGTTGATACAACTAAGATTAAAAATATTGTGTTAACCGGCTTAGGTGGTTCGGCAATTAGCGGAGATGTGTTTATGAATTACGCGAGGGAAGAGTTAAGCATTCCTTTTAACGTTAACAGAAATTATAATTTACCCAACTATGTAGACGAAAATACACTGATAATTGCCTCTTCATATTCAGGCAATACGGAAGAAACTTTGTCTGCTGCAAAAGAAGCCGTAGATAGGGAATGTCAAATAATATGTATAACTACTGGCGGCAAACTGCTTGAACTTGCCGCCGAATATAACCTGCCCGTCGCGCTGCTGGAAAAAGGATATCAACCTAGATATGCTTTTTGGATAAATATTTTTACATTGATTAATGTTATGCAGAAGTTGAATTTTATAAGTGAACAATCCGGTTATATTCAAAACGTTATGTCGTTAATTAAACACAAGGGTCAGGTTTATTCAATGGAAAACAATCCGGCATTAAGTTTTGCCGAAAAATTAATTGGTTTTATTCCCGTTATTTATTCGGCTGATAGTTACACATCCGGACTCGGAAACAGATTCAAAGAACAGATAAACGAAAACTCCAAACTTCATGCATTCCATAATGTTTTCCCGGAAATGAATCACAATGAAATAATCGGTTGGGAAACATTCAACGAATCGCAATTTAACGCTAAAGTAATTATGTTAAACGATAAAGAATATCACTCAAGAATACAGCGCCGGTTTGAAATTGTAAAAAAAATATTAAACGGCTCCGGCGTGGAAATATTAAAAGTGCAAAGCTCCGGAAATCATTTTAAAGTTAGATTATTTGATATGATTTATTTTACCGATTGGATTTCCTATTACTTGGCAATAATTAGAGGAAAAGATCCTTCTTCAATTAAAAATATTAATTACTTGAAAGAAGAACTTGCTAAAAGCAATACTTAAATATGGTCTGCTGATTTTTCTTTTCACTACCCAAGTTAACCTTTCGCAATTTTATTTCTTCGGTAGGAATAAAGTCCACTACGAAAAGTTTAATTGGAAAATCCTCAAAACCAAACATTTCGATATTTATTATTATGACAATTTCGAAGAGATTGCAAAAATCGGGGCTAACTATGCCGAAGAGGCTTACCGTGACTTAAAAATCAAATTCGATCATCTTGTAATTAGACGAATACCGTTAATATTTTACAATACCCATCTTCATTTTGAACAAACAAATGTAACGCCGGGATTTATTCCGGAAGGTGTAGGAGGTTTTTTCGAATTCTTAAAAGGAAGAGTAGTTATTCCGTATTTGGGCTCGCTTACCCAATTCAGACATGTTATCAGGCATGAGTTGGTTCATGTGTTTATGAGCAGTAAAATTGCAAATGTTCTTCATACGCACAGGGTTATTGACGACAGGTATCCTCCTCTTTGGTTTGTGGAGGGACTGGCGGAGTATTGGTCGTATCATTGGGATACACAAGCAGAAATGGTTATGAGAGATGTTGTATTAAACAATTTGTTCGTTCCCATTTCGCAAATGGAAAAAATTTACGGCTCGTTCTTAATGTATAAAGAAGGACAAAACTTTCTCGGATTTGTATCTAAAACATACGGAAAGGATAAAATTCTTCTGCTTATGGAAAATTTTTGGCGGTTTACGAAATTCAAAGATATTATGGAATATACGTTAAACGAACCGCTGGAAAAGATTGACGCAAAATGGTTGTATCAATTAAAGAAAGAATATTTTCCCCTTTACAGTGTGGATTATCCTCATTCAATTAACTCTAAAAAGCTTACAAATTCGGGTTTCAATTTCTCTCCGAATTTTTATCGCAATGATAGTACCCGGCTGATCTATTTTATTGGAAACTATACAGGATATACTTCAATTTATAGCTTAAAATATAATCCCGCATCCAAGGAATTGGAATCCCCGGATTTAATTCTTGAAGGTGAAAGGGAACCGGTCTTTGAGTCCTTCCATCTTTTGCAGCCTTCTCTAACTGTCTCCGCAAATGGGATTTTAGCTTTTGTTAATAAATCCGGCAAATCGGATGTGATTAATTTGTATTCACCGGGGGATAAATCCCTAATCCGGACGTTCAGATTTGATGATTTAATTACAATATCGGCTCCAAGTTTTTCCAACGACGGTAAGCGAATTGTTTTTAATGCTACCGATAAAAAAGGATTCAGCGATTTATACATTCTGAATATTTCCAGCGGAAAAATCACAAGACTTACAAACGATTATTACAACGATAAAGACCCGGTATTCGGCAAAGATGATAAAACAATAGTATTTTCTTCCGACAGAACCGACGGGAAATATGCAAAAAAGTATAATCTTTTTGAATTGAATTTGAAATCCCACCGGATTTATTACCTTACATACGCAAATGCAAATTTTGGCACTCCTCATTTTAACCCCGCCTTTTCAAAACTTTATTTTAATTGCGATAAAGACGGGACAAATAATATTTGGGTAATGCAGTACGATAATTCCCATTTGCCAATAGGAATGAAACAAGTAACAAAGTTCTTAACAAGCGTGTTTAATTTTACGTTTGTAAATAACGATACTTTGGTTACTTCGGCTTTTGAAAAATTTTCATTTCAATTTTATAATGTAAGCCTAAAAGATGTTGCTGCTCCTAATAATCCGTTTGTGGCTTTCAATTTCGAACTTTCCGGCAATAAATGGTTGGCAAAGGAATTAAAACTTTCTTCCAAATCTCAGAAACTTAAATATAAAAAACATTATACTTTGGATTATGCGGTTAGTCAAGTAATAACGGATCCTGTCTTCGGAACGCGCGGCGGAGCTATTTTATCGCTGAGCGATATTCTTAGCGATGACCGGTATTATTTTCTGATTTACAATACCGCCGAAATACAAAGCGATATATTGAAAAACTTTAATGTTGCGTTATCGCGAATAAATTTAAGCGATAGAACAAATTTCGGTTACGGTATTTTTCATTTTAGCGGAAGAAGATATGATTTGAGACAATCCGATAATTTCTTTTTTGAAAGAACATACGGCGCCTATTTAACCTTACTTTATCCGTTTTCAAGTTTCGACAGACTGGAAACAACTGTAACATTAGCAAATTCGGATAGGGATTTGGAAACGGAATTAGTTGGTCGTAAAGCTTTACTTTTATCGAATTCAATTTCATTCGTGCACGATAATTCCATTTGGGGTTTAACCGGACCGGTCGATGGATCCCGTTTAAGACTTTTGCTGGCATACACCACCGATATAAAATTCAGTAACGTCAACTATTTTACGTTTATTGCCGATTACAGATATTATTTAAGATTAGGCTTACGAACAACTCTTGCCACAAGGGCGTCCGTTTTCGTAAATGACGGTAAAGAAGCCCGCAGATTTATTGCCGGCGGCAGTTGGGATTTAAGAGGTTGGCCCCGCTGGTCAATTAGAGGTGAAAAATTATGGATATCTTCAATTGAACTTCGTTTCCCTCTAATAGATGCTTTTCAAGTTAAATTCCCGTTCTTTGGTCTTAGCTTTTTTGGTATTAAAGGCGCATTGTTTTTCGACGCCGGCAGCGCTTGGGATAAAACTTATAAAGAAACTTTGGGAAGTATAGGCGGGGGAATAAGATTTAATTTTTTAAGGGCAATTACTTTCAGATATGATGTCGGTAAAAAAATCGAAAAGAATTTTTCGCAATTGCAGCCGGGTCTGTTTTATCAATTCTTTTTCGGATGGGATTTCTGATGAAGAAAATATATTCAAGTATAATTCTTTTAGCTTTATTAATTGCAGGATGTTCTAAAAAATTAATATTAAAGAATTATTACTTTAACGGTAAAAAAAATCAAATTACTACTAAACCGGTTAAACAAGATTTTTTTGTAAACAAAGAATTGGGAGATTCTCTTAAAACCAAATGGATATTGGATGTTTACGGAAGTTTTTCGAATAATAGCTTAACTGTTTATGAAAAAATATTATTTGTTTCGGGATTAGGCGGCAGAATAACGGCATTTAATTTGAAAACTGGCAAGGAGTTTGGAGTTATTAAAAATAAAGGCGAAATCCGTTCCGCACCAATAATAAAGGGAAGGAAAGTTATTTTTGTTTTGAACGATTATAAAGAAAATTTCGGAACCTTCCATGTATACGACTTGGATTACGGAACTGAAAAAACCGTTAAAATAGATTATGGTTCCAATAATAAACTGCTTACCGACGGAAAACTTTTTTATGTGTTATCAAATAATGGGAATTTATTTGCCGTTAATATTAATGCAAAAGTGAAATGGCAAATTAAAACCAACGAACAAACTTTATGCTCTCCGTTAATGATTGAGGATTACATTGTTTGGGGAAACCAAAAAGGAAAGATTTACGTAGTCAATAAAAATTTAAAAAAAATTTTATATTCTAAAAATATATCCGGTGGATTCAATTCCGAAGTTACCGGAGAAAGTAAATATTTCTATATTGCGGATATCAACGGAATTGCTTATAAAATAAGAATTAATAACGGAAATGTAATTTGGAAATACGATACGAAAGCACCGGTTAAAAACGGTATTACATTCGATGATAAAAGAGCATTTATAGGAAATTTGAACGGGGATTTATTTTGCGTTAATAAATATTCTGGTGAACTTTACTGGGAAAAAAGTTTGGGCGGATTGATCGATACAACACCGTTGATTTTTAAGGATAATCTGATACAACCGAATTTACAAAAGAAAGTCGACATAGTAAGTATTCGTTCGGGACGCATAGTGAAAACAATTAAAGTAGGCGGAAGATGTAAAACAGCGCCAATTTATAGCAACGGGATGATTTTTTTGGGAACGGATTACGGTAAAATTTATACTTTCGTAATTAACGGTTCGGCAAATGAATAAAATAACAGGTATATATTTATTTTTTATCTTCTTGGCATCAAACTTAGCTGCGCAGAATTGCGGCTCGGATTATTTGTTTGAAAATCAATCGCATGGCTTTATTATTGTTGACGGTAAACTTTTGGGAAGAGATTCCGTTAGAATCACTTTGTCTAAAGGGACACATATAATCGCCATAAAAAAAAATATTTACGAATGGGACGGGAATACTATTTTGGATACAATCACAGTCAAAGGGTGTAACCAACCGAGAAGAGTAAGATACAATTTACCCGGAATAAGTTATATTAATTCCAATCCGCAAGACGCCGCAGTTTATAATTTTAAAAAACTTATCGGTTATACACCGGCTCTAATCTCTAAAAACTTAATAGATATCTCACTGAAAAAAAAGAATTTTTTCCCTAAACAAATCGATTCATTGAGTCCGGTTGTAAATGTAAAGTTAATACCCGAAGAGTTTCATCAAAATAAAGAGGAATTTACCCAAACACCATGGTTCAAAGTTTTATTACTATCCGCAGCAGGTTTCGGAGCTACGGCAGCGTATTTTAAACTTAAAGCCGATAAACGTTTCGATAAATATAAAGAGACAAAAGAGAGCGTGTTCCTCAATCAAACGGATAAATTTGATTTGTATAGCGGAATTGCACTTTCCGCACTTGAGATTAATATTGGAGTGTTGATATATTATTTCCTATTCGATTAAGAATTTCATTTTGCATCAAAATCCGGAATGACAAACTTCTTTTCATTTCCCTCCCAAATTAAAAATGATTTTCGCTTTGTTTACTTTTCGAAATTACATAAATTTGATTAACAAATATTTTAATACGAATAAATTTAATTAGAAGATAATAAAATGGAAATCAACCAAATGAAAAAATTCTTGTTTATTGCCATTTTCATCTTTTACGGCAACTCGTTTGCCCAATCTAATTTTTGGGGTACTAATATTGGTTTTTCTTTATTTAATTCAACGGTAAATACCAAAAATATAAATTTGGAAACTAATGAAGTTACGAAATCGGAAAAGAAAGAAAATTCTTATGGTTTTCATTTTCTATTTAATTATAACATTCCGCTTAGTGGGGGATTTTATTTAAACTTAACAGCCGGACCTAATCTCGGCTCAAAAAATTTTAGCGGTATTCTGGTGGGTACAGGTATTAATTACCAAATAAGCAATAGAAATATTTTAAATACTACGGTTAATTATCATATAAATATTAAATGTATAGCTTGCGGCGGTAATTCAATATTCAAAAATCATTCTATATTTTTAGTAAGTATTTCCGATTTATTTTTAATCTCTAAAAATTTTGGAATTGAGCTCGGGGTTCAACTACCGTTTACGCGAGAGTACTATGATGAGTCGGAACCGCAGGATTATGACAGCGTGAGTAAATTCAATTACGGAATAACTCTCGGCATATCTATGAGCATACGTTAATAATGTTTTTGCCGGTAACTTTAGTGAGCTTCCAACCAGTTTTTTCCAGTGCCGATATCAACAAGAACGGGAATATCGAGCGGTAATGAATTTTCCATTAGATTTTTGATCATTGCTGATACTTCTTTAAGTTCCGGTTTATATACATCAAAAAGAAGTTCGTCGTGGACTTGCAAAACAAGTTTTGTTTTATATTTGTTTTTGTTCAATTCATTGAAAATATTAATCATAGCTAATTTAATCATATCGGCTGCCGTTCCTTGAATAGGCATATTAATAGCAACTCTTTCTTCAAATTGGCGTACAACGCGATTGCTGCTATTAATATTTTTCAAATATCTTCGCCTTCCCAAAAGCGTTTCGGCAAATCCGTGCTCTTTTGCCTTCTGTACGGATTCGTCCATAAAAGCCTTAACATTTTTAAATGTGGAAAAATATGTGTCTATAATTTCTTTAGCATGACTTTGGGTAATTCCCAAACGGGTTTTAAGTCCGAACGGACCGATACCGTAAAGTATGCCGAAGTTTACTTCTTTGGCTTTTCTTCTCATATCCGGAGTTACATCTTCCGGTTTAACCATAAAGACTAAAGCTGCCGTGCTTCTATGAATATCTTCGTTATTTTTAAAAGCCTCCATTAAACCGGGGTCTTTACTCAGGTGAGCTAATATTCGTAATTCTATTTGGCTGTAGTCGGCGCTTAAAATTACATAATCTTTATTTGTAGGAATAAACGCTTTCCTTATTTCTTTACCCAACTCGGTTCTAATAGGAATATTTTGCAAATTAGGATCGATGCTTGATAATCTTCCTGTAGAAGCAATAGTTTGGTTAAAAGTGGTATGGATTCTGTGTGTTTCCGGGTGCGCCAATTTCGGCAGGGCATCTGCATATGTTGACTTCAGCTTGGAAATCATACGGTAATTTAATAACTCATCAATAATATCATGCGAGCCTCTCATTGCTTCCAGCGTACGCGCATCGGTTGAGTAACCAGTTTTTGTTTTTTTTGTGGGTGTAAGTTGTAATTTTTCGAACAGTATATGCTGAAGTTGCTTTGTTGAATTAATATTAAATTCCTCTCCGG
>JALSTI010000196.1 GCA_026983795.1 Melioribacteraceae bacterium | reverse complement strand
AACGAGTTACAGAAGATTGTAACGGATAAAATTTCCGGTAGTAAAGAACTACAAGAAAAATTAAATTCTTATTTTTATTTAAACTATTCTACCTTACCCGATCTTCTTAATGTTCTGATTTCCCTGAAGAATGAATTTGCAACTTTCCAATCTTTGCAATCGTATCTCGATAATTTAATAAAAGCCTACAATAGCGGCGGTAAAGACAAATTTTTCGAAGAAGTGAGAAATTTTATTTCGTCGGAAAATCTTATTTACGGAAAATTGTTTCAAAAACTATATCCCGAAATTAAGCGGTCGCTAAAGATTATTACTTTATCAAACAGCAAAACGCTTTTTGAAATTTTCAAGCTGCTGTCACAAAAGAAAAAAGGAATTGAAATTATTATATCGGAATCACGTCCGTTGAACGAAGGTAGAATTTTAGCTGAGAAATTGGTTTCTTCAAACATTAAAGTGCAACTTATTACGGAAGCAATGATTCCGGCTTATGTTAAAATATGCAACGTTGCAATAATAGGCGCCGATGCTGTTTTAAAAAACCGGAATGTGGTAAATAAAGTTGGCAGTAAACTATTAGCCATCACCGCGAATTATTATAAAAAACCTTTTTACGTTGTAGCAGATAGAACAAAAATTAAATCAGACAACAAGTTTTTACAAAAAGAGAAAAACAGTTCCGAAATTTGGAATTACAACAATAAATATTTGACTGTTAAAAATTACTACTTCGAAATAATTGAAAAAAAACTTATTACAAAAATTATTACGGATTAAAATTATTGTACAACAATCATTCCTTGCATAACCGTAGGGTGCGTAGTGCAATAATATTTATAAGTTCCCTTTTTAGTAAAAGTAAAACTAAATTTTCCCCCTTTCCCTAATGTCCCGCTGGAAATCATCGGTAGCGGTTTTTCCGGGGTTCCGGTGTGAACGGTGTGCATAGCAACATCTTTATTAGTCCATGTTACTGTGGTTCCGACCTTTATCACTTTAATTTTGGGAACAAACGCCAAATTTTTCATCCAAACATTGTTTCCCTTCGGCATTTTTTTCTTTTTCCGTAATTTTTTGTTTTTTAATATTGATGTTGTTTGAACAGGTTTCTTATTAGTGTCAGCATTTCCTCCGGAACATGCCGGTAAAAAGCTGATTGATAAAAACAGAATAAGTAATATTACGATACTTTTTTTTACATTAAAATTAAATCTTTTGAACATTTTGCTTTCCTTGCTAAATAATAATTTAAATTAAATTTCCCGGAGCCTTCGCTAAGATTTTAAGTAAATTAGCTTCACATAAGATTCCGGGAAAATATTTATTTGATTTTACTCCCTTTCGCCGTTTACTTCTACATTTTCGAACATGACATGCCAGAAAGGCAGTTCCATTCCGTTAGGTAATTTAAATCCCGTTTTTACAGGGGCCATATCAAATGCCATTGTTTTCATATTCGGTTTAAATGGGGGAACCATTAAATGGAATTGTAATGCAGTCGGAGTTACTTCATCATCGAAACCTAATTTATAACCTTTAGTTCTAACATATTCGGTTAACATTCCGTGAACAATTCTCATTTTGTCAACAAGTTCACCGTTTTTATAAATATTTCCAATTGCCCAAAATGCAAAATAAGTATATTCGCTGGGCATCAAAGGAGTTCCAACGCCGCTGAACCCGTGTAAAATATGATTTGTAACAACTCCACCGAAAGTCGGATATTCCAAACCGTGTGGAATAACTTTACCGGCTTTAACCATATAAGTATTTCCTGCTTTATCTTTCCAAGAAGCAACTAACATAACTTCATCGTCCGATTTTGCAGCATCCGTGGCGGTTTTATCGGTTGCTTTCACTTCCAGCGTACCGTCAGTTAATATGATATGTTTATCTCCGAAAGGAGAAAGAGTTTTCATTTGAGTAAAATTATTTCCTTCATGTTCTCTTAACATTACCGGCACACCTGTAATTCCGGGTGTTCCTTCGAATGCACGCGGCATATCTACAGTACCGAATATTCTGGGATCCAATTTTCTGTGATCGGGCATTCCAACGTAAACCGGACTGCTTTCTTGAGAAAGTTCTATTTTGATTGGTCCGCCTAAAATATCAAGCGGCTTTTGTAACATGCTGTGAGCTTTCAAATAACCTTTTGCGGGAGCTTTCGCTTGCATTTTTTTGATTACTTTCATCATCATTGCTTTCTTTTTCATCATCATATCTTTCTTATTCATATTTTGAGCATTAAGTAAAAGCGATGATAAAACAAT
>JALSTI010000195.1 GCA_026983795.1 Melioribacteraceae bacterium | reverse complement strand
ATGTTTCTACTGCCGAAGATGATGATTTACCATTTTAGTTGTTATGTTTAACAATAGGGAAAAAATTTCCATTTGGATGTTGGCTGGTATTATCGCTTAATTTTTCTTTTCATAATTTTAACTTTTTCTGCACTGTTTTCCGGTTCCGAGGTAGCTCTTTTTTCACTTAATAAAAAGAAACTGGAAGATAAGAAGAATAATTTAGGATTAGTGGATAATTATATTCTCAATTTAATTAACCATCCCAAATTACTACTTGTTACTATTTTAATAGGTAATACCGTTTTGAATGTGGGCGCTTCAATAGTATCCGTATCTTTAGCCGTTGATGTTGCTCATGCTTTTAATTACCCGGTAAATCTTACTCTTATTATTCAAATAGTTGTGCTTACTATTTTGATATTACTCTTTGCCGAAATTACTCCCAAAGTCTGGGCTTCAAAAAATCCTAAAAGATTTAGTAACATTGTAGCCGTACCACTTTACTTTACTTATCTTCTCTTGCTACCGGTATCTAAAATACTAAGTGAATTTTTGAATCTATTCGCATCGTCAATTCATTACGATAAGAAAAAAACCGCGTTATCCTCCGAACAAATTGCGGAATTGGCGGATTTAAGCGTGGAAAAAGGCACGCTTGAAGAAGAAGAGCAGGAATTGATTCAAGGATTGGTTTCTTTTAAAACCGTAACAGCCCGTGAAGTAATGACGCCGAGAGTGGATATAATTTCAGTTCCAATAGAGGCTACTTTTGACGAAGTAATGAAAATTATAACCGAATCCGGACACAGCCGGCTGCCGCTTTATGAGGGAAGCCTCGACCAAATTTTAGGAATTTTATATGCAAAAGATTTATTACCTTACATCAGTAAAAGTATTCAAACTAAGGATTTTTCTTTGAAAAGAATTGCACGCGATTGTATGTTTATTCCTGAAAATAAATTAATAAGTGATTTAATGCACGAATTTCAAAGTAAAAATACACATATAGGTATTGTTATTGATGAATACGGCGGAACTTCAGGTCTGATTTCCTTGGAAGATATTCTGGAGGAAATTGTTGGGGAAATAAGAGACGAGTATGATAAAGAAGAAGATGAGATAACAAAACTTGGCGATAATAAATATTTAATATTGGGTAAGGTTCCTATCGACGAAATTAATGAACTCTTAGGAAAAGATTTTACTTCGGAAAATGACGATTACGACTCGCTGGGCGGATTTATTTTTAATCAAGCCGGTAAAGTTCCCGAAGAAGGTTATACATTGGAATTTAACGGTTACCGCTTTACCGTGAAAAATGTTAAAAATAATAGAATAAATAGTGTTCTGGTAGAAAAATTAAATCCGGAGACAAGTGAATGAAAAAGGGCTGCTTCTTAACCGCTTTTATTGTTCTGGTAATAATTATCTTTGGAGTGGTTTATGTAATACGTTATCACGGAGACGAATTATTGAACAAAGGTAAAGAACAAGTTTTATCGCTAGCCGAAGATAAAATATCAGAAGAATTGAATTCAGTTGAAGAGACAGATTACAAAGATTCACTTCAAGTTTTAATTAATAACTATTTTGAGAAACTGGCTTCATTAAAACCCAAAGACGCAATAGAAAAAATAGACGCATTCAGTTCTAACGTTCAAATTATATTAAAAGATCATAAAATAGATCCGGATGAATTTTCTTTTTTAAAAAAGTTTATGGATACTAATGCAAAATAATAGAAAAACGGATATTAAAGTTGGTATAACTGTTCTTGTAGGTTTAATTTTATTGCTCTGGATTTTCGGATGGGCAAAAAATTTCAGTCTTAATTCGAATAACAAAATATTAACAATCGAATTTAATTCTGTTGCTGGACTTGAAAAAGGCGATGCCGTTACAATTAACGGTGTGCGTAAAGGTTATGTGACCGATATAAAAGTCAACGGAAATAAGGTGGATGTAAAAACAAATCTAGATAGCGACGTTAAACTAAAGTCCGATGCAAAGTTTTCAATTGTTATGCTCGATTTAATGGGCGGCAAAAAAATTGATATTAATCCGGGAAGTTCACCGGAAAACTTGGATTTTAATAAAATTCAACACGGTATTTTTGCCGGGGATATTTCTACAGCTATGGTCGCTCTCAGCTCGGTGCAAGAAGATTTGATTAGCGTTATTAAAGAAATTAAAGTTACGTTGACCTCCATGAATAAATTTATGGGAAATGATGATTTTATTAATGATTTAAGTTCTTCTATTCATAATTTAAGTATAATGACATCAAAACTTAATTCCGTTATTTCCGAAAACAAAAGCGAACTTAACATGCTTATTAAAAACGGCAGCGAACTTTCTAAAAACCTTAATTCAACTCTTACGGAAAATAATGAAAACATAAAATCCACATTCGAATTAACGCAAAAAACGCTTTCGGAAACAAAAAACGTAATGAATAAATTTAACGGACTGCTAGACGAAACAAAAAGAAAAAAAAATAATTTAGGCAAACTGTTATACGATGATAAAATAATTAACGATTTAAAATCATCGTTGGAAAAATTAAATAAACTATCGGAAATTTTAATTAAGCAGTTAAAGAACGAAGGCGTTAATGTTGACGCTCACATTTTTTAAGAGATTGAAATGATTTTTGGCGTTGGAATTGATATAATAGAAATCGAACGAATTGAAAAAAGCGTTGAAAAATATAAAGAACATTTTCTTAATAAAATCTATACTCAAGTTGAATTGGATTATTGTTTATCCAAGAAAAATAAATATCAACATCTTGCCGCACGCTTTGCCGCAAAAGAAGCAATTGCAAAAGCCCTTGCAACCGGATGGAATAAAGAATTCAGATGGAAAGACATTGAAATCTATAATGAAAAAAATGGTATGCCAAAGGTTAAACTTTTCGGTAAACTGCGTACATTTTTGGGCGATGACAAGTCATTAAAAATTTCCATGAGCCATTCCCATAATTACGTAACCTGCTTTGCTATTGTGTATACTACTAAAAATAATTAATTTTTTTTATTCATTATTCCATTAATATTGATGCAAGTATAAAATCCTCCGGTAATTACGGGTGCTTTATTGTATTTTAATAAATATTGAAACCGGATAATTTACGATGGTGTATATTCATTCTTAGTTGAAAATAGCAAAAGAAAAAAGAGAGACTCCAAAGAAATTAGTAATTTTATTTAAGTCAAAAAATAATAAAACTAATAAAGGAGTCTCAGAATGAAAGATACAAAATAATAGGGAAAAAAATCTTGAATGGTTAGAATCACAAAGGCTGGACTATCAGATAAGTATATTTCAAGACTACACAGAGATAATGAAAATAGTAGCAAATAATATAATGGAGTCATCATTAGCGGAAAAATGTGGAGAGCGTTATAAACATAAAACGGAAGGAGAAAGACGATATTCACGCTGGGGTTATAATCCGGGAAGCATAAAAGTAGGAGATGAAAAAGTTAAAATAAAAGTTCCCCGTTATTTTGATGCAATAACAAAAAAAGCAGAGAACAATAATGCTTATCGATCACTAAAAGAACATGAAAGCCCAAATGAAAAAATGATAAAAAGTGTACTGTTGGGATTGAGTCAAAAAAATTATGGAGAGTTGAGTAGAACGATGGCAGAAAGTTTTGGTTTAAGTCAATCGACAATAAGCCGAAAGTTTATAGACAATAGCCCATCAGCGTTAAAAGAATTTAAGAAAAGAGATTTAGGGAAGTATAATTTTGTAGGATTACTGATAGACGGCAAGTATTTAGTAAAGAAGCAAATAGTAATCTGCCTAGGAATAACAATGAGCTGAGAAAAGCTATTGCTAGGGTTTATCGAGGCAACAACAGAGAACTCAAAATCAGTAAAAGAATTATTGAAGAATTTGTTTGAAAGAAACTTTCGGTTTGAGGAAGGATTGTTGTGTCTTTTAGATGGATCGAAGGGATTGAGAAAAGCAGTAAAAGAAACCT
The DNA here is from genome assembly GCA_026983795.1 of Melioribacteraceae bacterium. Classification (GTDB taxonomy): domain Bacteria; phylum Bacteroidota; class Ignavibacteria; order Ignavibacteriales; family Melioribacteraceae; genus BMS3ABIN04. The sequence goes on along the minus strand of JALSTI010000195.1, from coordinate 6,629 downwards.
TTGGAAATTATTGTTTAGTACAAAGATGCCACTGGCATAAACGGGAAAATGTAGTAAGTTATTTGAGTGAAAAAGATACGCCGATATATAGGGCAAAATTACAATCGGCCTATAGTGAGCCGGATTATGAAAAAGCAAAAGCGAAGTTAATAGAAATAAGAAATGAATTATCAAAGATAAACAGATCGGCAGCAAATTCATTAAAAGAGGGCCTAGAAGAAACCTTAACGCTGCATGGGTTAGGATTATCAGCCGAGTTAGGCAGATCCTTAAGTACAACGAACTGCATAGAAAATGTTAATTCAAAATTAGGTTCATACTTAAGAAAGATAAAGCATTGGAAATCACCGGATATGTTAGCTCGCTGGATTGCAATGGGTTTGATAGAAACAGAATCAAGAATGAGAAAAATAAATAATCATAAAAAACTTTATTTACTAAGAGAGGCATTAAAAACCGAACTAAAACTTGAGAAGTCAATGGTTGCTTAATTCTATGGAGTCTCTCGTATTTCAACTAGGTTTGACTTTTTGCCCATCTAATCGGACTATAATAGAATTGTCCCGCTTCTTGGCGTTATTATGAACTATGCGGGATCCCGACCGGGACAAAACAATAGAACCCGCGTCGGGAAAACGGTATGATGCTTGTTCTTTCTTTGTTTATTTTAATAACCTGAGTATAATAGAATCTAAACTCCTAATCCGCCGGAGCTATTTACAGCGTAGTCGGACATCTAATAAAATTAAATTTGAATTAGGACGGATATTGGGTATTTAATCAGAATAATCATTTTTACGCAAAATGTTTTAACTCATTAAATAGGAGGATAAATGCAAGTAAAAAAATATCTTGATGTAACGAAAGTATTCAAAGTATTAAATGTTCCGAAATTAGAAGATTATATAATTGTAATGCTAACATTAGCTCAATCTGAAAAATTTGATTTGGAGAATTTAATTTACGATAATAATGTAAAAGTTGAAAATCCGTTTATCCCTGAAGATATTTTGTATAAATGGGATGGGAAAAAATACACAGCTGTTTTTGAAAAAGATGCAAATATGGCTAAAATTTTACTATATCTAAAGAAAATAAACGAAAAAAAGGTTAATTCTTACTATTTATCTAAATCAGGTCTTCAATTCTTAAATTCAGATTATTATTTAAATGAATTAACAGAAGATAATATTGCTCTTAATTTTTTATTTTCAGGTTCTGATGCTGATTTAAATGATTTGGATGATAAAATAATTAAAAAATTGGAAAAATTAGATGAATCACTTGAAGAAGAAAATTTTGATAAACTAAATGAAAGTATAAAAAAAGAAATGAAAGAAGCTGATAATTGTGAAGATAAATTAAATTTTATCTTAGATAATTTGCCTGATATAAATTCTTTATCGGATATGGAATTAGATGATATGAAATATTTCGATAATTTGGATAATTATTATTATCATATAATAAAGCAAAGGGAAAGAAACACGGATGAATTGATTTATGATTATTATTTAGATCAAGAAGGAATCAGGTCTTTTATAGAAAAAGCTTATGCTGATAAAAATAAAAAAGATTTTTATATAATAAATACAGGTACCGGATATATTTTTGCTCTAAAATTTTTCGTAGAAAAATCGGGCGGGCTTTGGGAAGGCATTTCACTAATGGAAGCAATAAAAGTAAAAAATAAATTCAATGCAAAAAAAATATTTTGCTCGGTAGAAAAATTCGAAAATAATATTTTCAAAGAATTAATAAAAAAGAATTAAAGCACTTTACAAAACAAAAATTTAAAAACAATACAAATTGTAGGTCAACTTGCCAAGTTGACCGTATAAAACAAACACGCAACAAAACGGAATAAAATAACATTGTAATTAATATACTGAACCCTTAACAAGTTCATTAAAAGCTCTAAAGTGGAATTATTGCCGACTTATTTTTTGTTTTCCATTGTAAACTTCCAACCACAGTAAAAATCTTTTACCGGATCAGGCGGACAACTTATCACTTCGGTTTTAATTCCGGAATCTATAGTTTTTGCGAACGTGGAAAACTCAACAATACCAACGGATTTGCAAGGGAAGTGCGGCAAACCTTTACGGTCTCTTGCTTTTTGAACCCGGCATTCAATCATTCTAAAAATCAAAGTATTTTCATCAACCCATTCAGTTTGCTGTTTGTTTATTGCAGCGTACAATCTGTAATTAAATGCTTTTTCCAAAGCTTTAAGTCCGCCGTTTGGAGGAATGTTGAACTCTTTCATAATTCTTTTGGCTTCGGCGGCGGCAAATTTTCTCCAAGATTCCGTATCAAGCTCAATTGCTTTTTCCATGCCTTCTTTTTCCTCAGCCGACAAAAACCAGCACCCGTCGTGTGCCAACCAGTTTTTAGCATAAACTTCAACAAGTTTAAGTAAGTCATCACGACTCATATTTTTAATTTCGTCTATCATTTTAATCCTTTACAATAGTGTTGAATAAATGGAATAGCTAATTGACAATCATTTTTTTATATTTCAAAATTATAATTTAATAAAATATATGAAAAGCGGTTTGGAATTAAATAAAAACAGAGTAATTGTAGCAATGAGCGGGGGAGTGGATTCGTCCGTAGCCGCAGTTCTGTTGCAGCAGCAAGGTTATGAAGTAATTGGCGTTACCATGAAAACATGGGGATTTATGGAAGTTGGCGGCGCACCTAAACACGAATCCGGCTGCTGCTCGCTCGATGCAATTTTCGACGCAAAATCCATTGCAAATAAATTCGGCTTCCCGCATTATACGGTAGATTTTACAAAAGCGTTTGAGAATTCCGTTATTGATAATTTTGTTGACGAATATTTGAACGGCCGTACTCCGAATCCCTGCGTGCTTTGTAACAGAAAAATTAAATGGGAAGAGTTGCTTGAGAAAGCCGACGGATTAAACGCGGCTTTTGTAGCTACCGGTCATTATGCTAAAGTTGTGTTCAACAAATCAAGCGGTAGATATTGCCTTAAAAATTCTAACGATTCAAAAAAAGATCAAACGTATGCTTTGTGGGGTTTAACTCAAGAAAGTTTAAGCAGAACGCTTTTCCCGCTTGGCGGATTTACAAAAGAAAGAGTAAGACAAATAGCCGGTGAACTTGGGATTAAAACGGCAAATAAACCCGACAGTCAGGAAATATGCTTTGTTGCAGATAATAATTATGAAAGATTTTTGAGGGAAAGGGAACCGGGAAAATTAGCCGGAGTAAATCCGGGAGATTTTATTTTAAACGGCAAAAAAGTAGGCGAGCACCGGGGAATTCCTTTCTATACAATCGGTCAAAGAAAAGGATTGGGAATAGCTTTGGGAAAACCGGTTTATGTAAAAAAAATTGACAAGGTTAATAATGTAATTGAATTGGGCGAAGAGAAAGATTTATATACTACCGGATTAATTGCCGGAAATGTTAATTTTGTGAGTACAAATAAAATTCCTAAAGGGAAAAAAGTAATTGCAAAAATCCGTTATTCCGATAAAGGGTCCCCGGCGCATGTAAACGAATTTAACCGGGATGTTTTTAATATTAATTTCGTTCAACCTAAACGTGCAATTACTCCCGGGCAGTCGGTTGTTCTTTACGACGAACAGGGCTTTGTTTTAGCCGGTGGAATTATAAATCAAAGTTTAAATTAGAATTCGGCAGGAGAGTTTGAATTCGAAAAATATAAACTTAACGGAAAATTAAACGCTAAAGTATTATTGCTTAATCAAAGTTACGAACCTTTAACAATTTGTAACGTGAAAAAAGCAATAGTACTAATTTTATTGCACAAAGCCGAACTTGTAGCGCAAAACAAAACCAAGGCAATCAGAACCGTTACGCTTACATTTCCTTGGCCCAGTGTAATCCGCCTTAAAACTTATATTTCCGTCCCGTATAAAAATGTTATTCTTACCAGAAAAAATATTTTAAAAAGAGACGGACATAAATGCGTTTACTGCGGAAGAAGCGATTTGCCCTTTACAATCGATCATGTTATTCCGAAATCCAAAGGCGGCGCGGATACGTGGGAAAATCTTGTAGCGGCTTGTTTGCCCTGCAATAATAAAAAGGGTAACAGAACTCCCGAAGAAGCCGGAATGACACTTAGAACTAAACCATATAGACCAAATCATATCTTATATTTATTGAATTCGGTAAATAATGTTGATGTTAATTGGAAACCATATTTATTCCAAGATTAGACAAACATAAACAATTATTATAATTTTTAGCTATTTTTAATTTTTTAAAATTCCCAAATTTACTGAGAGAATATGAAAAAATTACGCATATTAAGCGGTATGAGACCAACCGGGAAACTTCATCTCGGTCACTATGTGGGCGCGCTTGAAAATTGGGTGAAGCTGCAGGAAAATTATGATAGTTTTCATTTAATAGCAGATTATCACGTATTAACAACAAATTTGGATACCAATCATATTTATGATAATACAATAGAAATGGTAATTGATTGGTTAGCCGCGGGACTCGATCCTGCCAAGAGTCCGTTTTTCCGTCAATCCCAAATTAAAGAGCATACCGAATTGTTTTTGATATTTTCGATGCTTGTAACCAAAGCGAGATTGGAAAGAAATCCTACAGTTAAAGAGCAAGCAAGGGATTTGCATATTTCTAATATTATTTATGGACATCTCGGCTATCCAATTTTACAATCGGCTGATATTTTGCTTTATAAAGGCGAAGCCGTTCCCGTTGGCGAAGATCAAGTGCCGCATATAGAAATTACGCGCGAAGTTGCAAAAAAATTCAATCAGCAATGGGGAAAAGTATTTCCCGAACCTCAACCGCTGTTAACTCAATTTGCAAGATTACCGGGACTTGACGGCAATGCTAAAATGAGCAAATCGTTGAACAATTCCATCCTACTTTCGGACGAACCGGAAACCGTAAAACAAAAATTGCGTAAAGCCGTTACCGACCCTCAAAAAATCCGTAAAAATGATCCGGGCAGACCAGAGGTTTGTTTGGTTTTTACATATCATAAAAAATTTAATCCGGAAAATGTGGACGAAATTGAAAGCGGCTGCAGAAGCGGTCAACTTGGTTGTGTAGATTGTAAATTAAAATGTACGGAAAAAATCAATCTGTTTTTAGAACCTATAATTGAAAGAAGGAAAAAATACGAAGCGGATAAAGAAATTGTAAAAGATATTTTAATAGACGGTGAAAAAAGAGGAAAGGAAGTTGCAAGGCTAACAATGCAAGAGGTTCATGAAAAAATGAAATTGGGTTAAAATTGTATAAAGTAAAATTAAATACATTCGAAGGTCCCTTGGATTTATTACTCTTTTTTATCAAAAGGGATGAATTGGATATTTACGATATTCCCATTTCAAAAATAACCAAAGAGTTTATTGAATATGTGGACCTAATGGAAAAACTCGATTTGGAAGTTGCCGGCGAATTTTTATTAATGGCTTCAACATTAATGCTGATTAAAGTGCGTATGCTTCTTCCCAAAGAAACCGATGAAAAAGGGGAAGAGATTGATCCCCGCGCAGACCTGGTAAAAGCATTGCTTGAATATAAACGCTATAAAGAAATGGCGGAAGAGTTTTCGGTACTCGAATCGAATCAAAGGAAAATTCATTACAGGGGTAATTTCGATAACGATCCCAAAGAAACTCCTTCCGATATTGATTCTTTGCTTAAAAATATAAGCATTTACGATCTTATAAAAGCGTTCAAAAGCGCTTTAGAAGAAAAACCGAAAGAAATTGTACATGAAGTTAAAAAATTTAATGTGACAATTGAAGAACAAATTGATTACATCTTATCAAAATGCAGGGAGAATATTCATCTTAATTTTGTGCAGTTGGTCTCCGGTATGCGCGAAAAGCTTAGAATTGTGGTTACTTTTATTGCCTTGCTTGAATTAATAAAAATGGGCAAAATTGGAATAAGAGAAACGGAAGAATATAACAAATTCGAAATATATCTTTTGACAAATGGATAATATTTATATATCGGTTATTGAAGCTTTAATCTTTTCTTCCGACGAACCGTTGGAAGCCAAAGATATTGTTAAAGCAATTAAGGAAATTGACGGGAATGAAATACCAATTTCCGTTAACGACGTTAAAAATACAATCGATACGCTTAATTCAAAATATTCCGACTTGGGAAATTCTTATAGAATAATCAGTATTGCCAACGGGTATTTGTTCGCTACAAAACCGGAGTACGCTAAATATATCGGATATTTATCGACCGAAAAAAGTAAAAGAAGATTAAGCCAAGCTGCTTTGGAAACGCTTTCTATTATAGCTTACAAGCAACCCATTACAAAACCGGAATTGGAAATGATTAGAGGCGTTAATTCGGATTACGTTCTAAATACCCTGCTTGAAAAGGACTTGATTGCTATTAAAGGACGCGCTGAAACTGTAGGCAGACCTTTGCTTTACGGTACGACAGATAATTTCTTAAAATATTTCGGATTAAACAGTTTAAATGATTTACCCAGACCAAGGGAAATTGACGAAATTATGAAGGATACCGATTTCCTTGAACAAAAGAGAAAAATAATGATGAACGAAATTGAAGAAGTAATTGAAAATGAAGTCGATAAAACAGAAAACAGCCCCGGT
>JALSTI010000194.1 GCA_026983795.1 Melioribacteraceae bacterium | reverse complement strand
AACCCTTTACGGAAACCCTTTGTGTGTTTTAGTAAGTTTGTTTCAGCAATAAAATATTAAATGGGTTTGAAATCCTCTTAATTATAATTTATATTTTGATGTTGTATTTGCGCCCGTAGCTCAATTGGATAGAGCATCTGACTTCGGATCAGAGGGTTGAGGGTTCGAGTCCTTCCGGGCGTACTATTTTAAGTTTGTGACGTGTTAAAATAAATTAATTTTATATAATTTCAGGCTAGCATTGCTCTTTCCAGAACATGTTTACAAATTTATGTTTCAAGCCTTAGCGCTCGCCGAAGAAGCTCTTAACATCGGCGAAATTCCCGTCGGCGCTGTTGTTGTTTACCAAAATAAAATAATTGGTCGTGGTTATAATCAAACCGGTTCTTTAAAAGATCCAACCGCTCATGCTGAAATGATTGCAATTACCGCTGCTTCAAATCATCTTAAAGAAAAATTTTTAACCGGATGCGATTTATATGTTACCGTGGAACCATGTTTAATGTGCAGCGGAGCAATTTTGCTTTCGAGAATAAATAATGTTTACTTTGGTACATTAGAACCAAAATTCGGAGCGGCGGGATCTGTTTATAACATTCTTGATTCTAAAAAATATAATCATTCGGTTAAAGTATATTCTGGAATTTATCAAGAAGAAAGCAAATATTTGTTAAAAAAATATTTTGATCAAAAACGCAAGCTAAATAAATATACAAATTTGAATTGATTATTTAACTATTTAACTTTTAATGATGGAGGTAAAAGGTGATTAAAAAACAAATTATATTATTCGGAGCTCCCGGCGCAGGTAAAGGGACCCAAGCCAAAATATTAGCCTCTAAATTGAACGTTCCACACATTTCAACGGGCGATATTTTGAGAGAAGCCGTGAGCAAAGGCACTGAATTAGGCGAAAAAGCCAAAACAATTATGGAAGCCGGCGAGTTAGTTCCCGATGAAATTATGGGCGGAATTATTAAAGAAGTATTAATGAGTGAAAAATGCAAAGAGGGTTATATTTTAGACGGATTCCCGCGAACCACCAAGCAGGCCGAACTGCTGGATCAAATTCTATCTCATATTGATTTGGACTACCCTGTTGTAATTGAGTTAAATGTTGAAGACGAAATAATTGTACATAGATTGTCGATGCGGAGAATGTGCAGTAATTGCGGTTATATAGTTAATTTGGAATCACTCGAAAACCAAGATGTTTGTCCTAATTGCGGAGCGAAAAACAGTTTTATAAAGCGTAAAGACGATGATGAAGCGGTAATTAGAAATAGGTTGAAAGTTTACCATGAATCAACAAAACCGGTATTGAAGTATTACGAGGGAAAAACTGAGATAATTATTGTTGACGGAACACAATCGGTTGAACAGGTTTCCGAGTTAATAATTTCCAAGTTAAGTTAAGACTCTACAGGTTTTTTAAGAGTAACTTTAACCGCTTTGCCTTCTTTTAGTTTGTATATATTCGTATCGAAGGATTTTACAAGATCATAATTATGAGTGGCAAACAAAACCGACGTACCGTTTGAGTTTATCTTTCTTAAAATCGTCAATATTTCTCTCGATGTTTCAGGGTCCAAATTTCCGGTTGGTTCGTCGGCTAATATTAATTTAGGATTTTTAACTATCGCTCTTGCTATTGCTACCCGCTGCTTCTCTCCCCCGGATAATTCCGATGGCATATTAAATTGTTTATGAGCCAAACCGACTTCGGTAAGCGCCTCAATTATTTTCTTTTTTATAATTTTTCTCGGCGTTCCAATAACATGCAGAATAAAAGCCAAATTCTGGAAAACGTTTCTGTCGTCTAACAATTTAAAATCCTGAAAAACAACTCCTATGCTTCGTCTTAATTTGGGCAAATCTTTTATTTTGATTGTATCGGAACTGAAATTCCCAACTTGAACATATCCTCCTTGCGGTAAAACATTCATATAAACCATTTGAATTAGCGTGGATTTACCTATTCCGCTTTTTCCGATAATAAAAACAAACTCTCCTTCTTCCACATGTAAATTAAGATTGCTAAACACAGGTTGATTGGCAAAACTAAATTCCACGTCTTTAAATGTTAACATGCTACTTTTTCCTTTTAACTATAAATTGTGCTCTTTCAGAGTTTTGCGAGGCATCATCGAAAGTAAAAGTATCAAAACAATATACAACATACATATTGAATTTTTCTATAACTTCAAAATAATAATAAAAATCATAAATCTTTTGTTTATGTAATTCTTCTACAATTTCTCCGTTTTCTACTTTAT
>JALSTI010000193.1 GCA_026983795.1 Melioribacteraceae bacterium | reverse complement strand
TATAGGGAACTACAGTTTCGATTTTTACCGTATGAGAAAAACGTTTGTTTCCAATATTAAACTCAGCCAGCCAATTACCGGTCGGATCGGTCTCCTTTGTTTTAATATTGAAATTTAAAAATCCATCTTTATTAAACTTATCGGTTATTTCATAAACTTTTTTCCTTTGAGGATTAAATAAAGAAAGAGTAACCGGATGATTATCGGGGAATTTTTTCTTTTCAAACCTTGCAATAACCGAAAGATTTACTTCATCACCGGGCCGGTAAACGCCTCTTTCAGAATAAATATAAGCCTTAACTTTAGAAACATCTCCGCTGACGCCGCCAACGTTAAATCCGGAAACATTCCATTGCATTTCACGGAATTTCAAAACGCTTTTTTGTCCGTTTTTTTCAGCTTCTATGTATAATTCGTTTGGATAATAATAGTCCCAATTTTTTTCCTGTAGTTCAGCAATTCCTTCGCTGTTTGTCACGGCTTTGAAATGGATGCTGTTATCATATATAGATTTTAATTTTAATTTAGCTCCCTCCAATGGTTTACCGGTAATTATGTCCGTTGCATAAACTCTGTACACATTTTTATTTACCAGCTTGCAAGTCAAACCTATATTCGAAAAGATTAACGGCTTGTAAATTTGTCCTTCTTTTCCAATATATCGATATTTATCCTCATCAATTTTAACCGTCATATCTTCAGGGTTAAAATTCAACCGGACAAGGTAAATACCGTTCGTATGCTCTTTTACCAAAGGGGATAAATCTATTTCATTAAGTAACTCTTTATTTTTCTCGGAATTCAATTCGAACGACCGATTATATATAATTACTCCGGTTCTATTAATATACCGCCGTTTGAACGGTTGTTTGCGGTCTGCCAAACTGTTTAATTTTTCGTTGGATAAAAATTCTCCGATGTTATTATCATAAACTCTTTTCACTTCTACATGAATACGCTTAAGATTAACGGAATAAAACTGTAATTTATACTCATTATCGGTTGGAAGAAATACGCCGTCGCTCGCAAATTTTATTCTCGGTTTGATATCGTTGAAAGTAACCAATTTTGTTACTTTCGATTTCAATTTCGTTCCCCATTTGCTTCTTATCCCTTTTTCGACAACCACTTTATAAGTATTACCGAAATTAAAATTACCGTTAAGAACAACCGAATTTCCGATTTTGTTAATTTTAATATCCGGTAAGCCGCTTACTGTTATCATTCCGCTTAAGTTTTGATTAAAATCCAATTCATCCGAAAATTCAATACGAAGTTTTGGTTTAAGATCATTTGTTAATTTCTTAACCGCAACAATTTTAAATTCTTTAACAGAAGTAACTTGAAATTCTTTAACAAAATCATCCGACAAACCCAACGGCTCTTTTTTGATGGTGAATTTAAAATCTTTTGTTGAATTATCTCTAACAATATCCTGACTGATAAACGAGAAGGTCCGTTGATTATTGCCCGAAAACAATTCCACATTATAATATTTACCGTTTGCCGTTAAAGAGACGGCCTTTTTAAGATCCTCAATATTTGTATTTTCAGTAAATATTATATTGCCGCGGTAATTAACAAGCTTCGGATTATTTTTATCCTTTAGTGTAATTTTGCTTTTGAAAGAAAAGACATCCCTACCCATTACGCTAAAAGCAAACTTAAAGTTTTCAATCTTTTTTGCCGTCAGAGTATCTAATATTTTTTTCAAATTAAGCGTTGCCGAATAATCCGTTCTGAGTGGAAGTGGTTTATCGGGGACAAAAAGTAAAGTATGACTGTCTTTCCAAAACGCTTTTCCTTCAATGGCCGGAATGAATGTAAAAAGGTCATTATCCGCTTCCTTATTTTCAATTTTACCGTTAACCATGCTTTTATTAAAAACTACTCTTATTTTATCTTCGCTTTTAATTTTTCCCCTTGTTACTACTTTTATTAATTTAGCAACGGTGCTGTCAGAAGCAGCATTTTGTGTTTCAAAGTTTTTTTTGTGCTGACCGCAAGAAACAATAATCATTAATAAGACGGGGAATAAAAATAATTTTAGTTTCATTTAGAACTCCAAGGTGAGATTTGTTAAATATAATTATTTACGTTATTCACTTACTATTCTTTAATTAAGTTGTTCATTGATAAAAAATAAATTATTATGAGTAGAAGAAACGGAATGATTTAAGAATTTACATTTTGAATTGTATAATAATATTTGTGGTTTTTTCCCGGTTGAAATAAAAAAATAATTGATTGAGAAAAGGGATTTTCTTCTTTGCATAAATAATAGTT
>JALSTI010000192.1 GCA_026983795.1 Melioribacteraceae bacterium | reverse complement strand
TTCCTTTAATTTTGTTACTATCCGCTAAAAATTTTCCATTATAATCTATATTTAATTTATTAATACTAAAAAAAATTTTATTTCCATTTGTCAATATACTGTCCGCGAAAAAAGGAAAATTTTTCTTCTTTAATAATCCGGTAACCTTTACATATTTATTATTACTGCTATCCCTTTGAAACTCTATATACACCAAAACATTTTTAGCCGGTGTTTTTAACACTCCACCCCATTTGCCTTCAAATTCATTATAATCATTCTTCGTTGTTGAACAATTAGAAAGCAGAAACAAGCTGACTACAATAACAAAAAGAAATTGTTTATTCACTTTTTTATCCACACAACCCTGATTTATCTATTAATAAAAATATTTCTTTACGGTTAATAAAAAACAAAACGGTTCCGCAATAAATAATTACTACGGAACCGTTAAACAATTAAATTATGTAATACGGCTAAAAGCCGACATTAAGTGAAAATACATGATTTGAATCGAAGTAATCAACCGGAATAAATGCATAATCCACCGATAAATCTAAACCGGTAATTTCTTTGAAGTTAAAACCCGCACCCAAAGTATAATTTTGGAAGATATTGGGTGTTTCGGTGGTTGATTGCGGTGAAAATAAATAACCGCCTCTCAAAAAGAACATATCGTTATAAGAGTATTCCAAACCGAATTTGTAATCATCGAAAGTATAATTATTATTGAAATATGCCGATGAAAGTGTAATTGCATTTACTTCATCGAAGTGAGCTTTATACGACAATCCGATCGAAAGCTCGGAAGGTAGCGGATTTTCTGCAACGGAAATCTGATAAAATGTAGGACCACGGGAAGAAGTCGGATCGTCTGCTTGAACATAGGTAGCATTTCCTTCATATTGCATGGAACCACCTAAGTTTTTATAAACAATACCCAAATCGAGTCCTTTTGTATCAAACAAATCCCTATATTGCAGACCTACGTCGAAACTGAAACCTGATGCTTCGATTCTTCCGAACCCTTCGTTAATAATATTGAAATTCAAGCCGATAGCGATTCTATCGGTTAGAGTTTTCGAATAAGTTAAGCCCACTACAAAGAAATTCGGTTTCAGAACTTGACCGGTACCATCCGGTTGATCCATAGTAGTAACATTAATTTCCCCAATGTTAAGATATTTAAAAGAGAAACCTAAACTACCGAAATCGCCGAATTTTCCGTTAACCGCTACATAGTTCAAATTCATATCGGCAATATAAGTACGATGAGAAAACATACCGTTAGCAGCATTCGTATTAAAATCTACTCCGGACGGGTTCCAGAATATTGCATCCAGTCCGCTAACATTTGCTATTTGAGAACCGCCGACGCCAAGATATCGAGCCCCGATAGGAATCCTAAGCTGAGCAGCAGCAGCAGTTCCGGCACGATTTTGACCGCCTCCGAAGGTAACCACTGCGGAAAAAGCCAGCGCAAGAAAAATTAAGAGTAACTTGTTTAACTTTGTCATAGTTTCCTCCATAATAAAATTTATAAGAGGTTCAACCAAATTGGTTGAACCTTATATTAATAGACTTTTAATATTTGTTGTTCTTGAACCAATGCCAATTTAAGAATTTTGGTTTTACCCAACTTAGGCATATCAATGTGTACAATATAGATTCCGCTTGCAACAGGGTAACCGCCGTCGTTTTGCAAGTTCCACCGTTCAAATTGTCCGTTCGAAGCGGAATGTTTTATGGTTTTAACCAGTACACCGCTCAAGTCAAATATTCTTATTGTGGCATTATCCGGCAAATGATTAAAAGTCACATAATGAACATCACGTGATGTTTCCCTGTAATGATAACCGTAATAGGGATTCGGGAACACGTTTATATTTTCTACATCGGCTTTTACTAAATCCACACCACTTTTAACTTCCGGAGCTGTAAATTCAAATTCATCATCCGGCAAATTCACATAATTCGGAACTATGTCCATCGTAAATGGGGCTTCGAGATACGGATGGCTTCCCCGTGCAGAGGGCCAAAAGGCGTAAAGCACATTCGTAATAGGTCCCCAATTTACATCATTGTAAAATGTACCTGGGCTATAAGTTGTATTATGTATAAATACATATTCTCTACCGCCATTATCGGCAAATTGGGTACCGTCCCAGCCCATGTCCCAAATCCTATTTGCATTACCGTTAGCGGAATCCTCTACAAAACTAATATCAAGTTGTCTCGGATTGTCAGGATCACTCATATCCCATGCTGTAAACGGCAACCAACCCAAACCTGCATAGGTATAATTAAGAT
>JALSTI010000191.1 GCA_026983795.1 Melioribacteraceae bacterium | reverse complement strand
AATTGTGCATTGGAACGAGTCCAGCCATAACGGCTTCCTAACTCTTCCAATTGTGCATTAGAACGAGTCCAACCGTAACGGCTTCCTAACTCTTCCAATTGTGCATTGGAGCGAGTCCAACCGTAACGGCTTCCAAGGTCTTCTAATTGGGCAGAAGACTTTTTGTCTATCACAAGGATAGATTCTTCTTCAGCAGAGGTGTTTTTATCTACTTTAGAAGATTTGTTGAATTGAACCTTAACTTTATTAATTCTGTATCTTTCAGACTTTTGTACATTAGACGAAGTCTGTCCCAGTATAAGAACTGAAGAAAGGCTCAAAACAACAACTGCAAGAAGGATTTTTCTCATGGTACCCTCTATTTTGTTGAAGAAGTGATTTGTGACACACTCCCGTGTGCAATTTTTATTCCACTTAATAAAACAAGAAATTTCATAAGAATATAAGAATTAAATTCTTAAAACTGGTAATTTTTACCGCAATAGATTATTACATTGCAATATTTTATTACACAATTTTAAAAAAAGAATACAAAAATACAAGTAAAGAACCGTTTTTATTTTAGATGGAATTTCAGAAATATTGTTATTTTAAAATCCTATCGAGGCGTGGTCTTGAAATATGCAAAAACTCGGCGGTTTTCGATTTATTACCGTGAAATTTATTTAAGATATGTGTAGCAATTCTTTTCACAAGTTCATCTATGGAAACGCTATCCGAATTTAATTGGAGGTTTAAATAATTATTTGTTCCTAGCAATTGCTCAAAAGATTCAATTTTAGGAAAGTTAAACAAATCGTCGGTTTGCAGAAATTCCGATTCCGATAATAACACAGCTCTCTCGATAGCGTTTCTGAGCTCGCGTATATTTCCGGGCCATGGATATTTCAGCAAGAATTTCTTCATTTCGGCATTAATTTTAGGTTTCGGTTTATTAAATTTTTTGCTTGCTTCCTCTAAAAAATGATTAGCCAAGAGTAAAATGTCATTGCCTCTTTCTCTTAAAGGTGGAATTCTTAACGTAACGACTTCAAGGCGGTGATATAAATCCCTTCTAAATAATTTTTGCTCCACCAAACTTAATAAATCGCGGTTTGTAGCGGATATTATACGCGCTTTAATTGGAATATCTTTGGTTCCGCCAAGTCTTCTGATAACCCTGTTATCTAACACATCTAAAATTTTAACTTGAAGATGCAAACTAAGATCACCAATTTCATCTAAAAATATGGTGCCGTTTTTCGCAATTTCGAACAACCCCAACTTTCTGGCGCGAGCGTCAGTAAAAGCGCCTTGTTCGTATCCGAACAATTCACTTTCCAATAAATTTTCGGGGATAGCCGAACAATTTATAGCCACGAAGGGATTATCGGCAAGCGGGCTATTATTATGAATACTTCTGGACAGCAAACCTTTTCCCGTTCCTGTTTCGCCTAAAATAAGTAAATCGACTTGATAATTAATTGCGACATTTTTTGCTTGATATAAAACTTTTTTTATTGCAGTGGATTTACCAATAATATTTCCAAAATCCGATATATCAATATTATCCTTATCTACTTTTTTAGAGAGCAGTTTAACGGACAAATTATTCACTTGCGATTCGAGAAATGCTTTAAATTTTTGAATTTCAAACGGGAACACAAAAATTCTGTTTAAGCCCAATCGTGATAAAGTGCTTAATAGAACGGGATTTTGAGACTCGGTTATAATTATTGGTTCGTTGATTATTTTTTCTTTGAACTGAAGAGCGGAATCGATCAGATGATCTTCCAAATGATTGATATCCAAAATTAAAAATTCATTAAGTTTCCCGGAATTAGGTTGTGTTTTTGTAATTGTGATTTTTTTTGACGGATAATCGATTTGTTTTACAGCCAGCTCAATTTGCTTGCCCAATTTCGATTTTGAATGGATTTTGAAATTAATTGTAATTGTTTCTATTTGATTACTTGCTGCCATCGTTCTATTTTAATTAAAGTTTCTTTTCTTTCGGGTTGTGAAAGGAAAATATTTTCCAGGTCCAAATCGGAAAATTGACTTAGTAAATATTTAATTATTTGTTTAGTTAAATTAATAAACTCTAAAGCGGATTTTATATTTCCGCGTTCCAAATATCTTTCTGATAATGCAAAAGTTACTTTCCAACTTAGTTCGGTTAACTCAAGATTTTTAAGAATTTCATAACTTTTTAAGTAATACTCCATACTGCCCGAAATTTCAGCGGATTTGTAAACTTCCGCTATTTTACCTAAATAATAATAAAGTTCTCCTAACAAATAGGATTTATTTTTCGCTCTTTTCAAAAGGTCGTGAGTTTGAATATAGTTAAAAGCTTTTTCAAAATGTTTATCTCTGAACAATATCCTTAAAAAGTAGAAGTGCAAATTTATAAAAAATATTTGGTTATTAATTTTCTCTTCCAACATCATAAGCCGATTTACTTTTTTCTCAACCAAATTAAAGTCGAATGTTTTCTCGAATCTTAAAAGTTCCAGATAATCAAAGTAATGTTTTTGTGTAGTAATTAATTCAGTGTTTTTAATTAAACGTTCGTAACCGGCCAATTGCTCGTAAAAAGCACGGTTATCACCCAACTTGTAAAAGATTAAGCACAGAATATAATTTGCTTCGCCCAATTCGTTATTATCGCCTAAATTTTCAAAAATTTCTAACGCTTGTTTGCTTAATTTTATTGCCGGTTCATATTTACATAAAAATAAATTCAATTCAGATAAATTCATTAAAAACAGACCTTTTTCATGCTCTTTACCAATTGCATTAGCGATGTTCAAACCATTGCGATACTTTTTTTCAGAAGTTTTAAAATCATAATTTTGGAAGAAATAAATCCCGTAATTAAGCAAGCTTCTCATTTCATCGTCCAAACTTCCAACAATTAAATTATATTCCTGAGCTTTGTTCCAATGCTCAATTGCCAAATTATTTTTACCTAAAATATTCAACAAATTACCGATGTTGCTTTCCGTTTTTATTAAATTTTTATAATCTTTTAATTTTAAATATATTAGATTTGCTTTTTCAAATTCCGATAATATTTCCTCCAAATTTTCGTGTAAATGAAACCTGTTTATTCCAAGCAAATTATATGTATCCGCAATCAATTCTTTTTCGGCAGATTTATTTTTCAAAATATTTTTACAAATACTTTTCGATTCCGGATAATTTCCCAAATATGATTCGGCTTTTGCAATAGATAATTCCAATTTTAATTTTTGAACAGCGGATTTTGCGGCAGTATATAATTCCTTATAAAGTTTCAGTCCGGTTTCTATTTTACCTAATTCCACTAAACAGTCGGCTTTTTTATACAGTAAATTAAACTTCTCTTCTTCACCGGAACATGTTTCCAGCAATTTATTTGCCAACTCAAAAGATTCTTTTGAATGCCCCAGAATAAAAAGAACATCCGTCAACCTGATTTTTAATAATTTCAATTCTTTGTTATCAAAAGGTAAATTAAGAAGGTATTCCAAAAGGTTTCTTTCGTAATTTATAGCGCCTCTTTTTCTCGCATTGTTCATTTCTACATAATATAAACTTAAAGCTTTCTTAAAGTCGTTAGCCTTTTCATATTGTTTGGCGCATTCAAGCACCGGCAGGGAATTTCCGGATTTACATAATTTGGAAGCTATAGAAATATGAATTTGCTTTTTTTCTTTTATGTTTTTATAAAGAAAATTTTTAAGGGAAACAGAACTAATTGCAATTGTATTCCCTCTCCGGTTCAACAATCCGAGACCGATTAAAGCTTCAATTTCCTTAGAGACCTCATTAATAGACAGATCATAAAATTGTGAAATGGTATTTACAGATGCCGGAGATTCGAATGAAGCAATAAGCTCCAATAAATTCAATTGTTTTTTTGTTAAACCTTCAATTCTCTGTTTCAAAATTTCAATTTGAGATCTCCGGATTAGCTTTAATTGCTCATCAGTTAAATTTAAATTTATTGAATTATTATGAATTTTATAAGCCTGCAAATCGAAAAGCGCTTGTATAAAAATCTGAATGGACAGTGGAGTTAAATCCGAATTTTGCAAAACCAATTCAGTAATATCTTTCCGCGGGAATAATTCCGAATGCGTTTTATTAATCAATTTGCCAACTTGTTCAGCATTAAATTCCTGGAGTTGAATTTTTTTGAATCTGTTTTGATCTTTAAGTGAATTTGAAAAGTAATTATCCACGGTAAGAACCAACTTGAAATTTCTTGCAATGAAGTACGGGAATACGGATTCGAGAAAATTACGCGTAAAAAGGTCGTATTTATCGAAATCGTCCAGGATTAATACAAAATTTAAAGATTTTGTTATTACGTTAAAAACTGTTTTAAGTTTTTCGTAAAAATTTTGAACAGGTTCGTACAATAGTTCACTAACAACAATTTTTGTTTTTAAGTCTAATTCATTAAAAACAAATTTGTTATAAAATATTTTCCTCAAAATAGTATTCGCAAAAAATTCATCGTCATTTCTGTCTTCTGCAGATACGGAAATTACTCCGGAGAAATTTTGAAATAACTCATTTGTTATTGCGGTTTTTCCGGTACCGTTTTTACCTTCAATCAATAAAATACGGTTAATTGTTTTTTCCAAAAGAAAATTTTTAATTTCGCTAACCGCATCCGTTAAGGCAAAGGTTTTGCAAATTTTCCAGTCATTTAGCAAATAATTGCTATCTAAATTTAAATCACTAAAAATTTCTAATACATTTTTATACCGTAGGTCCGGATCAACTTCCAACAATTTTCTTATAACCGAAATAAACCGGTTTGAATATCCGGTTTGAGGAAATAAAATTTTGCCTTCTAACTTTTCTTTATATAATTTTATATTGCTACCTTGCTTAAATGGGTATTCGTTATAAATCAAATAGTAAAATAAAACACCCAAAGAATAAAGGTCTATTCTTTTATCATATTCTTTTCCCGTTAACAGTTCCGGCGCTAAATAAATATCCGTTCCACGTGGTTCATAGTTTGACTCTTTACCCTTTTCATATTTTTCTATAAATCCGAAATCAACAAATTTAATTTTATTCCCGTTATATAAAATATTTTCGGCTTTTAAATCGTGGTAAATAAAATTAGATTCATGTAAATAAAAAAGCGTTTTCAAAATTTGTTTGAATATTTCGAGCAATTCGGTTTCATTATTTATTTTACTTTTGTGCAGACAATTACCTGCAAAAAATTCCATAGTAAAATAAGATTGACCGCTTCGTAATTCGTATTTTTCATCTTCTTCGTCTAATTCCAAAACAGCACCGAAGTCGTAACTCTTAATAATATTTTGGTGATCCAGCTGCCGGAGAACTATATATTCTTCCCTAAAAAGCAATTCTTCGTATGCTTCGGCGCCTGCAGGTAAAATTTTTATTGCACAAACGGAATCGGTAAGCAAGTCCTTGCAACTGAAAACTTTTCCTCTGCCGCTCCCGAGCAGCTTAATTATTTCATATCGTTTATTTATCATTTAGAGGTAAGAGGATTGAAAATTTTCTCCAAATTATGCCCTAATTTATTAGCGGAATAAAGAACAAAAAACAAAAACAAACTCGGGAATAAACTCATCCACCAAGCGTTTGTTAAGTAATACTGACCCGCATTTATCATTGAGCCCCAAGATGAATAATCTTCACTCACTCCAAGTCCCAAGTAACTCAACGCAGATTCCGCCATTATTACATTACCGAATTGTAAGACCAAGTTAACAATTATAGGGGAAATAATAACGGGAAACATTTCTTTAAAAAATATCTTTGTTTTTGATATTCCCAAATTTTTTGATGTAATAATAAAATCTCTTTCCGATAAGTTAATTATTTCGTTACGTATAATTTTAAACAAACTCATCCATCCAGATATGCCAAGGACTAAAATAATAACAAAAACCGAATTTCCGAATAAAGCAATTATTAGAATAATTAAAAACAAAAAAGGGAACGCCAAAAACATTTCTGCTATTCTGTTTGAAACCGAATCAAAAAATCCTTTTACAAAACCCGCAAATATACCCAACGAAATTCCCACAAGCACCGATACAAAAACCGAACCCAAACCAATAACAAAAGCCAATCTTGTACCGTAAATTATTCTGGAAAATATATCTCTGCCGTATTCGTCCGTTCCGAATAAGAATAATTTAGTATTAACGCTTTCAACTTCATCCTTCCGGTATATTTTCGTTCCGCTTTTAGTATTCAATTTTATATTGTTATTATCAATTTGTATATTCTTAACGAGAATAGTAGAATTTGTAATACCGTGATTTATCAAATTTTCACCTTCTTTTCTTATTCCGGTTATTTCATCGAAACTACCGGATTTATCTTTTAACTTTACAGCGTAAAACATACTAAGCGGCGGCAATAATTTTG
Source organism: Melioribacteraceae bacterium (assembly GCA_026983795.1). Taxonomy (GTDB): domain Bacteria; phylum Bacteroidota; class Ignavibacteria; order Ignavibacteriales; family Melioribacteraceae; genus BMS3ABIN04. The sequence continues at coordinate 4,289 of JALSTI010000191.1, read as the reverse complement.
TTTCGCCAATGTTCCTTATCTGATTAGGATTAAATGTTGCTGTAACCGGGGTTAATAATGCAAACAGTAGAAGAACGCTCAATAAAAATGAGACCAAGGTTAGTTTAAGATTTAAGATTTTTCTGAATTTTTTAGAAAGAGGTGGCGAAACAATTATCAGTAACAAAAAAAACAAAGAAATTAAAATTTCCAATACGGAAAAATTTAATAACGCCTTAAATGCGGTAAAGTTCCGGCTTAGTAATTTTAACATATCCATTCCGAACTTTAAGCTGTCAAGAATAAACTCATACTTTGTAATTAAGATTATCCCGATTAACAAATAATATAAATGCAATATTTTAATCTTATTCTTGAGCAAGCTAAATTCCTTTTAACATTCTTTTGTCTAATTTATAACGGATTATATCAGCCAGAAAATTTGTAATGATAACCAGTAATCCGGCAATAAATGTACATCCGATTATTAAAGGATAATCGCGATTTAAAATGGCGCCGACGGTCAGTCTGCCCATGCCAGGCAAGCTGAAAATTACTTCGGTAATTAGCGCTCCGCTCAGCAATAATCCCAATTCAATGCCGGCTACGGAAATTAAAGGACCGATAGTATTAGGAATAATATGCTTTTTTAAAATAGTTTTCTCATCAAATCCGTTTATTCTAAGGTGATTAATGAAAGTTTTATTGTTTACCGAATCCAGATTTTCCCGTAAATATTTATAGTAAATAACTATTCCCGGTATCGAGAGCGTTGCCAGCGGCAATATCAGGTGTTTAACGTAATCAAATATTTTTCCTATTAAAGTTAAATCATCAAAGTCAACCGATCTTAAATCGGCTGAGGGAAATAACGGAATAGTAACAGAAAATAAATAAATCAATAGAATACCGAGAACGAAAGCCGGAATTGAATATAATATCAAACTTAATTTCGAAAGAAGCTCATCGGAAAATTTACCTTTATTTTTGAAAGCATAAAAGGCAAACAGGAACCCGAAACCGATTTGTATTAAAAAACTTATGAAAGAAAAAATTACGGTAAACGGTAAATATTCTTTAATAACGTCAACAACAGGCTTATGTTGCTGGTATGAAATCCCAAAATTTCCGGTAACAATATTTTTAACAAAATCGATGTACTGACGCGTAACGGGTTTATTAAGAGAAAAAGAAGTCCTGACTTTTTCGGCAAGTTTGGGACTTAACGCAGGCGAGACAAATTTTTGCACCGGATTGCCGGGAGCTAATCTTAAAAGAAAAAATATCAAGCTGATCAGAAGAATTAAAATAAGAACTGATGATAAAATTCGTTTAATAATTAAATTGTTTAATAAATTTTTCCCTTTCAATCCGATAATCTCCATTCCCAACAATGCTGTATTCCACCCAAAGGATTTACATGAATATTCTTAATTTTTGAATTGAATGCGGTAATGTTATCTATCCAAAATAGAAATGTCACCGGTTCATCTTTATGAATCTGCTCTTGAATTTTATAATAATCGTTCACAATTTCTTTTTCGCCGGATAATTTTTCAATAGCATCAAGCAGACTATCGACTTTTGAATTTTTATAACCCACACAATTTGCAATATTTTTTTCCAAATCCGAATGCCAAAAGGGTTTTAGTTCAAGAGGAATGGGAACGGTCCAACCGGCAACCCAAGCATCATATTTTTTTTGAAACATGTTATCAAAAAATACCGACGGTTCCACAGACTGCACATTTACGTCAATACCCAGTTCTTTTAAATTGCTTTTAATTATATTTGATGTGAACTTTCGACGTGGATTCCCCGCCGGAATATACAATGTAAATGAAAATGGTTTACCTTGTTTATCTAAAATTCCATCTTCGTCCGAATCTTTCCAACCCGCTTTATGTAATAATTTTAACGCTTCCGTTTTATCGTATTTATACGGCTTCACATTTTTGTTTACCGCATACTTAAAAATGGGTGAGACCGGCGAACAAGCAAGCTCTGCGGCACCTTGTAAAAATTCATCAATAATAATTTTCCTGTCAATTCCCATAGTCAATGCTCTTCTTACTTGGGGATCACCGAAAAATTTATTCGGTTTTAAAACTTTGCTTTTTCTGTATTTTTCCCTGTCGATGTTACTCCAACCAACATAATCGTACGTACGGCTCTTTTGAAGAACGACTTTTATATTCTTAAAACTCTTTACTTTATTTATATCATCGGCTCTTACTTCATCTAAAAAATCGATTTCCCCTTTTTGTAATTGAATGATTCTCGAATTATAATCCGGAATAATTTTAAAGATTAACTCGGGTATCATAGCGGAATTATAAAGGAAAGAATTTTTGTTGGGAGCCAAAACAATTTTTTCGTTTTTCAACCAATTTTTAAGCAAGTAAGGACCTGTTCCCACCGTATTAAAATTAATTTTTGACGTTGAATAATTTGTTCTTTTAATTCCCTTGAAAACATGTTTAGGCAAAATCGGCATATCAATATCAACAAGTTTGGGATGAGAATTCTTTTTAAAATGGATTACCAAACTATCATCGCTAATAATATCAAATGTTTTTTTCAAATTAATATGCGCATCTTTGTCGGTTATAAAATTGTCGAACGTCCCGTAAAATCTGCTTTTCACTTGCGGATCGGAATAAGCATCGAACGAAAAAACAATATCGTCTACCCGGAATTTTGTACTGTCGCTCCACAATAAATCAGGTCGCAGTTTTATTCCAATCGATTTATGATCCTTACTCCATGACCAATATTTTGCCAACAGCGGGTAGGATTTCAAATCGCCCTTTGATTCGTCCCATCTATGTCCCACCAAACCCAAATAAATCAATTCGGATATTCTCCCTTCGTTAAGGTTAAAGGTATAAAGTGGATTTAAAGTGCTGAGATCTGATGAAATACTAAAAATTACCCTTTTCTTTACATTTTTTTTACTCTGGCAGGAACTAAATAAAAATAAGAATAATGAGATAATAAACAGAAGAATTATTTTCTTTTTCATAATTTTATTTTGAAGTTAAAAATATGTGCGAAATTAACAATTTTAAATTAATAAAAAACTAAAAGTGTAAAATATTTTTACAAAATTTATAATACTTCACAATGAAAATATCCGTCGATATAAAATCCGTACACGTAAAAAACGGCAATAACAAAAGTAAAATTCTTGATGAAAACAAGTTTTCACTTAAAACAAACTTCATTTATACAATTACCGGTGAAAACGGAGCCGGAAAATCTACTTTACTAAATACTATCATCGGATATTTTAATCAAAAGGTTTATAGCGTTAAAGGAGAAGTATTTTACGATAATATTGACATTCTTAAATTAACAGAAAACGAAAAAAGAAATTTCAGAAAGGAAAAAATACGGTTTGTTCTTCAAGATGCAATCGGAAGCTTTGATCCGCTTAAGAAATTTGAATATTATTTCAATGGGTTAGATTCGCACAAACCGCTTTTGAATTCATATCTCGAATATTTCGGTCTGCCGGATTCAACTCAGCTTTTTCAACTTTACCCTTACGAAGTGAGCGGAGGAATGGCTCAAAGAATCAGCATCGTTCTTGGGTTGTTGGCAAATCCGGAAATCTTAATTTTGGACGAGCCGAATTCCGCCGTTGATTTACCGACATCAAATTTAATCAGTTTGAAATTAAAAGAATTTGCCCACGAATCTCAAAAAATTGTGTTGATAGTTACACAAGATATTAAATTTGCAAAAGTAACTTCCGATTTTATAAGCAGAATGAAGAACGGTAAGTTGGAGCCTTTTGTTTCGCCGGAAAATTACAATTACACATAAAAATATTAATTGCCTTAAATGAAAAGTTTAATTTCACTAAAAAACATAGAATATATTCCTGAAAATTCGAAGCTTTTTGATAAGACGAATAATCCGCTAATTTTACAAAATATTTCTTTCGACGTAAAAAAAGGTAATATTTTAAGTATAGTGGGAGAATCCGGAAGCGGAAAAACTACGCTTGCAAAATTAATTGCCAAAATAATTCAACCCACCAGAGGCGAAATTACTTTTAATTTAAGAACTGTTAAAAAAAATCAGCCGTCTCCCATACAATTGTTGTTTCAAAATAATGAGGATATTATTAATCCTTTTAGAAAAATTGAAAATTTAATGAACGATTTGAATCCCAGCCAAACTCAAATAGATTTCGTTTATGGTTTAGTCGGTATAAAAAAAGAAATTTTAAACAAAAAAGGATTCCAATTAAGCGGAGGAGAAAGGCAGCGTGTTGCGTTAGCAAGAATTTTATTTGCAAA
>JALSTI010000190.1 GCA_026983795.1 Melioribacteraceae bacterium | reverse complement strand
CCGGGAAATAAAAGACCGGGATATTGTCTTGTAAAAGTATAAACGCTTACGTTATTTCCTTTTTCCAAATTTTTGGCAAGTAGGTTTGTAAAATTTGCAATTCCACCGCGAAACGGATAAGCGGGCGAAAGAATAGTTATTTTCATTAATGAAGTTTTTTATGTTCTAATTGCAATATTAGTTGTTGCACAATTATTTTTTTTCTTTAATGTTGTAATCTTTCTCAAAATCTGAGTTGTGTACCATAATTTCACCAAGAAGTCCAACCGAAAAAAATTGGATTCCTACAATTATTAGCAAAATGCCCAAAAAGAACAACGGACGGTTATTGATATATTTTGCATAAAAAATCCATTCGTAAGCCAAATAACCGTCAATTAAAAGTCCTATTAAAAAAAACAATCCGCCCACAAGTCCGAACAAATGCATTGGTCTTTGAATATAACGCGTAGTAAATATAACTGTAATTAGGTCCACAAAACCTTTGAAAAACCTGGAGATTCCGAATTTTGTTTTTCCGTATCTTCTTGGATGATGTTTTACAACGACTTCGGTAATTTTAAATCCTTTCCAGCCGGCTAAAACGGGAATATAACGGTGAAGTTCGCCGTGGACTTCAATATTTTTTACAACATCTTTTTTGTAAGCCTTCAAACCGCAGTTAAAATCATGTATTTTAATTCCCGTTAACAAACGCGTAACAAAATTAAAGAAACGCGATGAATATTTTTTTATAAACGGATCGAATCTTTTTTTCTTCCAGCCCGATACTAAATCGTATCCTTCGTAAAGTTTAGATAGCATGTTGGGTATTTCTCTCGGATCATCTTGCAGGTCGGCATCCATTGTAATTACGGCATCGCCCGTAGCGTATAGAAATCCCGTATTTAATGCTGCGGATTTGCCGTAGTTTTTTTGAAAGCTTATATACCTTATTTTTTTATCCGTATTTGCCAATTGTTTTATAATTTTAAGCGAGTTATCGGTACTGCCGTCGTCAATAAACAGAATTTCGAATTCCGAATTTATATTTTTGATTGTATTGTTTATTTCTTGCATTAAAGGTCTAATCGACTCTTCTTCGTTAAACAATGGAATTACAATAGATATTTTTCTAAACAATTGTTTTTTTGCGTAGCCTTTGTCGTTTTTGTTATACGGGTTTCTGTTGTTTTTATATTTTAAGTTTTTGTTATAATACCTTCTTTTACTATGATGATTTCTTGCGGGTTGATTGGAATTATTTTTTTTGGAGTTAATATTAGAGTTGGATTCCGCCTTTGGTTTAATTCTCTCCCCGCTTTTTTTGTTACCGTCATTCAAATTTTGCATAAGTTCTTTTATTATCTTTCAATATAAAATATTAATTTCAAAGTTAAGTTAATATATTTCTAAAATCAATTTGATTGGAGCGGCTTGTTAATTACCGGTTATAAAAATTTAATGGTAAAAATATGGGTGGAATAATTTTTTGGACTATATTACGGGTTGCAATATTAATTCCCCTTCTTTGGATTTTTATTGATTGGTTCGAATACAAATATTGGTGGGCGGTAGTTACTATTTCGGTATATGGATTTATTATCCATCCGGCGGTTATACAATACAAATTATTTTTGGAGAAAAACAAAGAAGTTCTAACTAATTCACTTTGCTCTTCTTGCAAGTATTTTGATGAAACCGCAGTGATTTGTTTGAAATATGATAAACATCCCACTAAAGAATACGTACCTTGCGAGGGTGCCGATTGGGAACCGGAGTAATTTAAACTGATGACGCTCTTAAATCATAAAAACAAATTCTTCCTTGTTTCAGTAATTCCCGATATTAACGTGAAAAGCACTTTCATGTATTGCCAAACCGGGTAAATGCCGGATACAAACTTATTTCCGGTATTTTTCCACGACTATCTAATTAATGTTTTTATAATTTGAAACATTTGACCATTATTAAAACCAATTCCTTCCCTGTAAAAATTACCAAACACGAAATTGTAGTACAGAATATTATTCTGTGTTGTGGTTACAATGTAAAAGTATATACGGCTGTTGGCGATGAATCTGAAAAGAAATCGGAATATGAAACTGTAGTTATAAATCCCAAAGGAATAGCTAAGCAATATACATTAAACCAAAACTACCCGAACCCGTTTAACCCTGCAACCGCAATAGAATATTCAATTAAAACCCCTCTAAATTCCCCATTTGATAAAGGGGGGAATACAAGGGGGGTTTTTGTTAACCTAAAAGTTTACGATGTATTGGGTCGTGAAGTAGCGGTATTAGTAAATAAGAGACAAAAAGCGGGAATCCGTT
>JALSTI010000189.1 GCA_026983795.1 Melioribacteraceae bacterium | reverse complement strand
CCAATAATTAAATAATTAATCAATTTACAAGTTTTTCAATTTTTTGTGTAATTAAATTTACCCTATTCTGATACAATTTCTGTAAAGAACCTGACAGTTGCTATTTATAAAATAATATATTTTGGCATACGAGGGAAAAATGAAAAAATTAATATACATACTTGCAGCTTTTTTATATACGCAAATAGTTTATGCTCAGGCTTGTTGCACGGCCGGAACTCCTCTTCTCGGTTCATTGGAAATGTCTACTACAAAAAAAGGAGTATGGCAATTCGGGCTAAATTACGAATATAATTCTTTGCAGGATGTTTATGAAGGGAGCAGTCAACTAATAGACCAAACCCGCGAAAGGATTACACAATCAATACTTTTTGAAGTTAATTACGGTTTCTCTTCTAAAATTACATTAACCGGTTTATTCTCGTTCGTTAATCAACAACGGTTAATAGACCCATTAACAGGTTCTAATAATAGTTTAACTATAAACGGTATTGGTGATTTGATGTTTTTAGTTAAGTATAATATTTTGTCGCTTTCTATTGTTAATAGGAATGAATTAGCCGTTGGAGCGGGAATTAAAGCTCCAACGGGTCAGTCGGATGTAAAAAGCAACGGTATATTGGTTCCTGCAGACATGCAACCCGGGACAGGTTCGTGGGATATAATATTGTGGTCATTTTACTCGCATGCAAATTTATTCGAAATACCGTTAAATTTATTGGTAAATATTTCATACCGGATAAACAATACAAATCCACGGTTCGGTTCGCAATTTTCAACATATAAATTCGGCAATGAGTTTATTTCAACAATTGGATTTGTTTATTTGACAGGCGGATTTTTTGATCCTTCGCTTTTTGTAAGGATACGCCATACTGCTCAAGATCAATTTTCATTGGGAGATATTCCTAATACAGGCGGAAACTGGATAAATTTGGTCCCGGGCTTTAATTTAAATTTAATTGATAATTTTACTCTTCGTGCATCGGGACAAATTCCAATTTACCGAGATTTAATAGGAACACAATTAACAACAACACTTACAGCATCTTTAGCATTTACTTACGTTTTAAAAGTTAATAATCCATTTGAATTATAAACGACGGGGGGCAAAAATGAATAAATTAATTTTAAATAAAATATTAATAATTGGTATTTTAATATTAACTTTTACTAAATGTAACACGGTTAACGAATCGCTTCCCTCCTCTACCGCCGGCGGCGATTGGTTAATTCCGGCCGATCAAGTTTTTGACGGTGGTCCGGGTCAAGACGGTATACCGGCTTTAACTAATCCAGAATTCGGCGACGCCGGTTCCGCCGGGTATTTGGGCGATGCCGATTTGGTTATAGGAGTAAAAGTGGCAAATGATATTAAAGCTTTTCCCCACCCGATTCTTGATTGGCACGAAATAATAAACGACGATGTAAACGGAATTAAAATGGCTATTACTTATTGTCCTCTTACCGGCTCGGGTATTGCTTGGTCTAGAATTGTTAACCAAACAGAAACAACCTTTGGCGTTAGCGGACTTTTATATAATACCAATCTTATCCCTTATGACAGGTTGACAAGCAGCAGATGGTCTCAAATGAAATTACAAAGCGTAAACGGAGAACTAAAAGGTACTTTTATTAAAACTTATAAAATTGTTGAAACTACATGGAAAACTTGGAGATCGATGTATCCTGCAACCAAGGTGGTAACAACAAATACAGGTTACTCTCGTTCATACGGTGTCTATCCTTACGGAGATTACAAAACAAATAACAGTTCGCTTTTGTTTCCCGTAAATAACAAAGATACCCGTTTACCGCAGAAAGAACGTGTGTTAGGCGTTTTGGTTAACGGCGCTGCTAAAGCTTACAAAATAGGAAGTTTCGGCAAATTGGATATTATATCCGATAATGTTGGAGGGGAAAATATTGTTGTTGCGGGCAGTTCAACAGATAATTTTATAGTTGCTTATAATCGAAGCGTAAGCGGAACAACACTGGAATTTACACCTTTAACCGGTCAATTACCTTTAATTATGAAAGATAATCTCGGAAATAAATATGATATTTTCGGAGTGGCTATAGAAGGTCCGAATGTAGGCGCAGAACTTAGGCAGACAACTTCGTATATTGCATATTGGTTTGCATGGGCTGCATTTTATCCAAAAACAGATTTACTTAAATAATTACATGAGATTTCTAAAAATAATCCCCGTTCTATTTTTTATTTATAATACGGTTTTTTGCCAAAACGGAGCCGGGCATATATTAAAAGCATATCCTAATTGGACTACAAACTTTTCCAAACATATTATAAATTTAAATGAATTAACTTCC
>JALSTI010000188.1 GCA_026983795.1 Melioribacteraceae bacterium | reverse complement strand
AATTTTGTTTTTTTTCATTTTAATGCCTACAATTTTAAGTGATTTCAAAAATTCCAAACAAATAAAATTACGAAATTTTTGAGTTTAATGATTATAAAATAGCAATCATTTAATTCCGGTCAATCAGCAAACTAATTTAGTAATTCGCCCGTTTTAGAAGACTTGAATTCGAAAATTTGGGGATTTTGATTCTCATCTTCCACCAATTTTATCCGAATAAAATGGCGAAGCTGAATTTTCAAAAGCGTGTTAAAGGTGCCTTGTTTTAATTTTCTTCCTAATGAAGGATGAACGATTAAGGTTAGGTTTTTATATTTTCCCGCATTTTTATAACGTTTTAACCAATCTTCAATTTCGTGAATCAGATTGGATTTTTTGGTCAGAAGACCCGTTCCATTACAATACGGACAAGGTTCGTACATCGATTGAACAATGTTATGTCCAATTCGTTGACGAGTAATTTGCATAATACCAAAATCAGTCATTGGCAGCATTGCAATTTTTGCTCTATCTTTTCTAAATTCTTTTCTTAATTCGTCGTATATTTTTTTCCGGTTTTTTTCCTCTTCAAGATCTATAAAATCCACTACAATCAAGCCGCCTATATCCCGTAGTCTTAATTGCCTAACAATTTCCCTCGATGCTTCCAAATCGGTTTTAAGCGAATTCAACTCCTGTTCTTTTTTAGCGGCATATCTACCGCTATTGACGTCAATTACCGTCATTGCTTCAGTATGTTCAATAATAATATAACCACCGCTGGGAAGAGGAACCCTTCTGCCTAAAAGAGTTTTAATTTGGTCTTCTACCTTAAAAGCTTCAAAAATAGGTTGAGAGGATTTATAGTATTCTATTCTATCAACTAAATTCGGCTGGATAAATTGAAGATATTCGCGTATATCCCTGTAAATTTTCTTTGAATCCACAAAAACCTTTGACACTTCCGGTGTAAATAAATCCCTAATAACGCTGATTGTTGTATTAACGTCGTCATAAATTAAAGACGGCGGATTGTTCGATTTGGCGGCTTCTTCTATATTTTTCCAGGTTTTTAGCAGGAATTTCAAATCGCGTTCCACTGAACTTTGATCTTGATTTCTAGCTGCAGTTCTTATTATTAATCCGTAGTTTTCCGGAATTATTCCTTTGGCAATTTGTTTCAAACGTTTTCTTTCCTTGAAATCGGAAATTTTTTTTGAAATACCAATTTTATTATCGAAAGGAAGTAAAACACAGAATCTACCGGGAATGGAAATAGCGGTTGAAATTCTAACCCCTTTATTCTCAACAGGTTCTTTAATTATTTGAACAATAAGTTCCTGACCTTTATGCAATTTTGGAACTTTATTAAGATCAACATTAGTTGTAAACTTTTTGGAATGTTGAGAATCCGAATCCAAATCGTCATCAACGGTTAATTCGGCATCGTCATCTTCATCCAGAATACCTTGAATTGCATTAAAGGTTCCGCCGATATCGGAAAAATGCAAAAATGCATCGTGTTTTAATCCGATATTAACAAATGCGGCTTTAATACCCGGAAGAACTCTGGCAACTTTACCAAGGTAAATATTGCCAACCATTCTACTTTTTTCGGGGTTATCGATAAAAAAATCTACTAGTGTTCCGTCTTCGGTAATTGCAACCCGGTTTTGGAACGAAGATGAATTAATAATTATTTCTTTTCTCATAATTTAACCCATTTTAGGGTTAATTTTTCGGCCGGAGGTGTATAATTTTGACAAAATATCAAAAATACATATTTATACTTTGCGAAATTTTACATATTAATGTTTCTTTTCAATTAATTAGATTAACTATTAATTAACTTTGTTTTTGAAAACTTTTTGTTGGTTTCACCATCCGATAACCAAAAGATTACCCTTTTTTTAAATTTTTGTTGATATTCCATCAGACTTTCATCCGATTTGTAATTTTTATTAATTGTTAAAACGTGAGTTTTTACAAAATCTATTAATTTTTCTTGGGATCTGATTGCAAATATATTATTAATAATATTTGCAAGACCCGGATAATTTTTAAAATACCAAATTACGTTTTTTTTAGCTCTATCAAGAGCGGTAATTTCATCATATTCTTTAAATAACATTTCAATATGCGCTAAAGCAACTTTTTGAACTTCGGGTAATGGAGGGAGTCCCGGGTCCTCTCCTTTTTCAACCAAAGTATTAAACCGGCGGAAAACAAACGGATTACCGAGTGCGCCGCGGGCAACCATAACCGAATCGCAATTTGTTTCTTCTTTCATTCTAAGTGCGTCTTGAGGAGTAAAAACGGAACCGTTGCCAACGACCGGAATATCTAAATTTTCTTTTAATTTTTTTATCCATTCCCAATGAGCGGGCGTTTCGTATCTTTCGTCTTTTGACCGGGCATGGACAAAAATTAATGAAGCTCCGTTTTCTTTAGCAATATTTGCATTTTCTATAATGTTTATATTCTTCTTGTTCCAACCTAATCTTACTTTTATAGAAACCGGAATTCCGTTACTCGCTTCAACCATGGCTTTTACAAGTTCGCCCAACAATTTACTATCGTCTAAAATACAACTGCCCATTCCATGATTCGTAACTTTTTCCACCGGGCAGCCGCAGTTTAAATCGATTAAGTCGGGATTATATTTAACTACTTTTTTAACCGAATGATAAATTATATTAGGATCATTACCCAAGAGTTGGATGCCTATCGGTTTTTCGGACGAATGGTATGTTAAATATCTTAACGAAGTAAAATTACCTTTATTAACTCCATCGGCGCTTACCATTTGAGTAAAGACCAATCCGGCACCGTATTCTTTAGCAATTTTTCGAAAAGGAGCATCGGTAATTTCAGCCATAGGAGCTAAAATTAATTTCTCACCCAAATTCAAATTTCCAACATACATTACCGAAACTCTTTGATTAATAAAAAAATAAGATCAAGCCCGATCTACATTTTGATTTGTTTCTTTTTTATCATTAGATTTTAACAAGGCTTTACGAGACAAGCTATATTTTCCATTTTCCACTTTAATCAGTTTCACTTCAACCTTGTCTCCTTCGTGCAAATAATCTTTTACATTATTTACTCTTACATTATCAATTTGAGAAATGTGAAGCAAACCTTGTACGCCCGGTAAAAATTCAATGAATGCGCCAAAGTCGGTTATTTTAACTACTTTTCCTTCGTAATTCATTCCAAGTTCCGGTTCGGCAGTTAATTTTTTAATAAACTCTTTAGATTGTTTCACCAGGTCTAAATCGCTTCCCGAAACGTGAACGGTACCGTCTTCATCTATAGAAATATCTACTTTATAATCTTTCTGGATACCTTGAATAATTTTTCCGCCCGGACCAATAACCGAACCGATTTTATCGGAGTTAATTTTAAAAGCAATCTGTTTAGGAGCATAACGGGAAATATATTCGCGCGGGGCACTAAGTGCTTCATTCATTTTGTTAAGAATAAACAACCTGCCTTCTTTAGCTTGTTTCAATGCTTTTTCCATTATTTCAAACGATATTCCCTGAATTTTAATATCCATTTGAATAGCCGTAATTCCTTCGGAAGAGCCTGCGACTTTAAAATCCATATCGCCAAGGTGGTCTTCATTTCCCGAAATATCCGAAAGCACGGTATAATTTTCATCTTCTTTTATAAGTCCCATTGCAATTCCCGCAATTGCTTTAGATACCGGAACTCCGCCGTCCATCAATGCCAACGAACCGGCGCAGACCGTAGCCATAGAGGAAGAGCCGTTCGATTCGAGTATATCGGAATTAAGGCGAAGCGAATATGGAAATTTACTTTCCTCGGGTATAATAAACTTCAACGCTCTTTCGGCTAAATTCCCGTGACCTATTTCCCTACGGCCGGGTCCGGTAAATCTGCCAGTTTCCCCAACGCTGAACGGAGGGAAATTATAATGAAGGATAAATCTTTTTTTGTATTCTTCTTGTAAACCATCAATTATCTGTTCATCCGATTTTGTGCCAAGCGTTAAAGTAGTTAAACTCTGAGTTTCACCTCTGGTAAACAACGCCGAACCGTGCGTGCGAGCCAAAATTCCGGTTTCTATACTTATGGGCCTGATTTCCGTAGTATTTCTGCCGTCCAACCGTTTCCCTTCTTCCATAATTCTTTTACGCATCAACTCTTTTTCAATATCGTGAAGAATTTCTTTAATTGTTTCATCTTCGTCCGGATATTTTTCGGCCAGCTTTTCCAATACTCCGGAATTTAACTCTTTGTTTTTTTCGGATCTTTCTTTTTTACTTAAAACGGTTGCAACCAATTCTTTATACTTATCGTAAGCAAGCTTATAAACATCGTTTATTAATTCTTCGTCAAGTTTAACTTCTTCAACTTTCATTTTTGGAATGCCGCATTCTTCGCGCAATTCTTCTTGGGCTTTAACCAATTTTTTTATTTCTTCATGCGCAACTTTTAATGCTTCCAAAAATTCGTCTTCATTTATTTCGTGGGCTTCCCCTTCAACCATCATAATTGAATCTTTGGACCCGGCAACAATTAATTCCATATCGGCTTGTTCCATTTCGGTAAAAGTAGGATTCACAATATATTTCCCTTCAACACGACAAACGCGTACTTCGCCTATCGGTTCCAAGAACGGGATATCGGAAATAGTTAAAGCGGCAGAAGCACCGATAGCGCCTAAAACATCCGCCTCGTTTTCGCCATCGAAGGAATAAACCAGACTGATAATTTGGGTATCGTTTTTATAATCCTTACTAAATAAAGGACGGATTGGTCTATCGATTAATCTTGAAGTAAGAATTTCTTTTTCCGTCGGTCTGCCTTCCCGTTTGAAAAAACCGCCAGGATATTTTCCTGCGGCAAAAGCCTTTTCGCGGTATTCAACAGAAAGCGGGAAATAATCGATATCATCGCGAGGCGAATCCGAAGCCGTAGCTGCTACAAAAACCATGGTCTCGCCGCAACTAACCATTACGGCGCCGTTAGCTTGTTTGGCATATTTACCTGTTTCAATAGTTATTTTTTTCCCGTCAATTTCAATTTCTTTAGTATAAATCATTTAAATTTCCTTTTATTTTCTTAAACCTAATGTTTTAATTACGGATCTATATCTTTCAATATCTTTTCTTTTGATATAATCCAATAAGCGTCTACGCCTACCAACCATTTTCATTAAACCTCTTCTTGAAGCATGGTCTTTTTTATGATTTGCAAAGTGGTCTCTTAAAGAATTAATTCTTTCGGTTAAAATAGCTACTTGAACTTCCGCAGTTCCGGTATCTTTTTCGTTTTTACCGAATTTTTTAACTAATTCCAACTTTTTTTCTTGTGTTACAGACATTTTTTGTACCTCATTTAGTTATACAATATAACCCCAGAATTAACCGGGAGTTAATTAATTAGTTACTAATATTAACTGTTGCGTTAATATCGTTTTTAATTTGATTTTTCAATTCGTCTTTCGAATTAAACTTTTTTTCGTCTCTCAGCCTTTTTATAAATTCAACTTTAAGTTCTTCGTTGTAAATTTCTTTATTAAAATCTATTATATGAACTTCCAAAATTAAATTTGTAGTTTGATTGAATGTGGGTCTGAACCCAATATTCATAACACCAAGATATTTTTTATTTCCAAATATAACATAAACCGCATAAACTCCCCTTAACGGAATTAATTTATCGGGATTATCAATCATAAGATTTGCGGTAGCAAAACCAATTGAATGACCTCTACCCGCGCCGGTTATTACTTTTCCTTTAAGGGAATAGAATCGACCCAGAAACTCATTAGCTTTTTTAATTTCACCGTTCAATAGTAAATTTCTAATTTTAGTACTGCTAATTACATCATCGCCTATTGATATAGGTTTAACTTTAGTTACATTAAAGCCGTATTTTTCACCCAGCAAACGCAATTTATTTTCATCTCCATCTCTGTCTTTACCAAACTTATGGTCGTATCCTACAACAATATGTTTGGCGCCTATTTTATCACAAATAAATTTTTTTACAAATTCTTCCGAAGAAAGTTTTGAAAAATCTTTTGTAAAATTTATAATCAGCAAATTCTCTATTCCGTAAAACTCAAACAATTCCTCTTTTTCATCAATTGTTGTAAGCAATTTCATATTGTAATCTTTTGAAATCACTTTACGGGGATGAGGTTGAAATGTAATTACAAAAGTCCTCCAATTATTTTTTTTACCCAGTTCAATAAGCTTATTAAGTATTTTTTGATGTCCGCGATGAATTCCGTCAAAAGTTCCTATTGTAACAATAGTTTCTTTAACCTTATCTATTGATTTTTCTTCATAATAAATATTCATATTAAAATTTTCTACAAGTTCGAATAAAAATAATTCAATTCATTAAATTTTCAAATTCTTCGATTGTGTAAGCATCGTCAACCGAATACTCGCCAATTTTTGTTCTTCTTAAACTTTTCAAATATCCGCCCACTCCCAATTCTTTTCCGAAATCGTCGGCAATAACTCTTATGTATGTTCCTTTAGAGCATTCAATTTTAAAATAGACTTCGGGTAATTCAATCTTATCTATTTCAAAATTATAAACGGTTACTTTTCTCGGTTCCCGTTTTAGTTCAATACCTTTTCTTGCATATTTGTAAAGCGATTTACCTTTATGTTTAATTGCCGAGTACATCGGCGGAGTTTGTAAAATTTCGCCGACAAACTTTTTTCTAGTTAATTCTATATCGGACAAACTTACGCCCGATATATCATTTTCTTCAACAAACTCGGTTTCGGCATCCATCGAAGGCGTTGCTTTGCCTAATTCGATTGATCCCGTGTAACATTTTTTCAAATTTTGATATAAAGAAATTTCCTTTGTTTTTTTTCCGGTGCACAATATCAACAAACCGGTAGCTGCAGGATCTAAAGTACCTGCATGCCCTATTTTTTTAATATTCAGGATTTTCCTTAATCTGCGAACAATATAAAAAGAACTAACTCCGGCGTTTTTATCGATTAAAATAACTTCGCCTTTTTCGAAATTAAAATTTTCATTCCGTATTGTTTTTTTCGATATCATCTTTGTGTATTTTATTTAATATCCGCTCTATTTTTTCAACGTAGTCGGATGTATCGTCAATATAAAAATCAAGTTCCGGAACATTTTTTATTCTTACTCTATGAGCCAATTCGGACCTGATATATCCTTTTATAGAATCAACATGTTCAAGCACGTAATCTCTTTTTTCTTTCTCAAAAACCGACAGGTAAATTTTTGCCAGTTTTAGATCGGCGGTTAACTTAACATGAGTTATGGTTACCAATCCAAGTTCGGGGTCTTGTACTTTATGCAAAAAGATTAAACTTAATTCTTCTTGTATTAAACTTGCAATTTTATTAACACGAATTGACATTTACATATCTAAAGTTTTTTTGGTCTCAACAATTTTGTAAGATTCTATTATATCGCCGACTTTAATATCGTTAAAATTAGCGATACTCAAACCGCACTCGTAACCGGCATCTACTTCTTTTACATCGTCTTTAAATCTTTTTAGCGATGCCAATTGACCTTCGTAAATTGCGACGCCGTCTCTAAAAAGTCTTATTTTCTGATTTCTTGTAATTTTGCCGTTTTGCACATAACAGCCGGCAACAGTACCTATTTTAGGTACTTTAAAAATTTCGCGCACTTCAACCGTAGCGGTCAGTTCCTCGGAAACTATCGGGTTCAGCATTCCTTCCAATGCCGATTTAACTTCATTTACGCAATCGTAAATAACGTTATAAAGTCTGATATCCACTTTTTCGTTTTCGGCTAATTTTCTTGCATTTGTATGAGGACGTACGTGGAATCCCACAATAATAGCTTTGGAAGCGGCGGCGAGGAGCACATCGCTTTCGGAAATTGCGCCGACTCCTTTATGTATAACGGTTACTTTTACTTCTTTATTAGAAAGTTTCATTAACGAATCTGAAAGAGCCTCTACTGATCCGTCAACATCGCCTTTAACTATAAGGGGCAATTCTTGTACAACTCCTTCACTAATTTGAGAAGCTATTTCATCGAGTGTAACCAGATTAACTTGGCGTTGCGCTTGTTCGCGTTTAAGTTGCTGCCGTTTATTAGCAATTTCCCTTGCTTGTCTTTCCGTATCCATAACAACAAAAACATCGCCGGCTTGAGGAGCGCCTTCAAACCCCAAAACCAATACGGGAGTTGAAGGAGTAGCTTCTTTAATTTTTTTATTTCTTTCGTCAAACATAGCTCTTACTCTGCCGTATTCATCTCCCGCGACAAAAATATCCCCGATTCTCAGGGTTCCTTTTTGTATTAGAACCGTAGAAGTAATTCCTCTTCCTTTTTCCATTTGAGTTTCAATAATAGCGCCGCGCGCTTTTCTGTCGTAATTGGCTTTAAGTTCAAGCAATTCAGCTTCGAGCAGAATTTTTTCTAACAATAAGTCCACATTTTGCCCGGTCTTCGCAGAAATTTCCACAACTTGGTACTTTCCACCCCAATCTTCAACCAGCACATTCCGTTCGGCTAATTGTTGTTTAATTTTTTCTACGTTCGCGTTCGGTTTATCTATTTTATTGATAGCGACTATAATAGGAACATCGGCTGCTTGCGCATGATTAATTGCTTCAACGGTTTGAGGCATCACGGCATCATCGGCGGCAACAATCAAAATAACTATATCGGTTACTCTGGCACCGCGCGCTCTCATTGCGGTAAATGCTTCGTGACCAGGCGTATCTAAAAATGTAATTGACTTATCGCCATCAACCTTTACTTTATAAGCACCTATATGTTGAGTAATTCCGCCGGCTTCTCCGGCAACGACATTTGTTTTTCTTATAAAATCGAGCAAAGATGTTTTTCCGTGATCGACATGCCCCATAATGGTAACAACCGGAGGTCTCGGTTTTAATTTTTCCGGCGGGTCTTCTTCGTCGGCTAATTTTTCAATTGCATACTCTTCTTCAAAGACAACTTCAAAACCAAACTCGTCGGCAACCAAAGTAATGGTTTCAACATCCAGGCGTTGATTCATTGTAACCATTAATCCCAAAGAAATACATTTTTGGATTACTTCATTGACGGGAACCTTCATAATATTAGCTAATTCGTTTACCGCAATAAATTCGGTTACATGAATTTTATTTTTTTCGGCTTGTTTTTGCTCTTCAATAATTTCTTGAATAACTTTTTTCTCTTTTCGTTTTTTCTTTCTTGCGCTGGCGCGTTCTCCGGCAGCAGTTTCTTCCATACTCAGAAGAGTTTGTTTAATTGCTCTATCTACTTCTTTTTTATCAATTTCAAATTTCCGGACTTTCTTTTTTCTTTTACTTTTTCTTTGTTCTTCGCTATCAATAGCAAGCGCTTTTTTCTTAGCTTTTAGAACTTTTTTCTTTTTCTTTTTGCCTTCCTTTCCGGTTACAGGAACTTCGGTAACCGCCGGAGTTTTACTTGCCTTATCAGATTCCTCCGGTGCTTTTTCTTTTGCGGCGGATTTTTTAGATTTTTTTGTTTTGGCTTTAGGTTTTTCAAGATCTATTTTGCCTACAATTTTGAGTCCGGCTTTCTTATTTTTTAATTCCTTCTCGGCATCCGTTTCGAATATTTCGGGCACTTCTTCTTTTGGAGCTTCAGCAGGATGTTCCTCAACCTTTTCAGGCTCGGAAATTTCTTCCGTTTTTTCAATACCGGGTTCTCCGGCTTGTTCTTCCGGTTGAACTGTTTCAGGTTGTTCGGGTTCAACAACCTTTGTAACTTTTTCTTCCTTAACGGGTTCTACCGTTTGCTCTTCAACCTCTTCCTTATCTTCATTAATTTTATGGAATTCGGATATTTTACGATAGTGTTTTTCAGCCTTTTCTATATCTTTTTTAAATTCCGTTCGAATATCTTCAATCATTTCTTCGGTAAGGACAGACATATGGGATTTAACTTTATATTTTTTCCCTCTCAGAAACTCCAAAAGTGTTTCGGTAGATAAATTATACTCGGCTGCAAATTTGTATAGTCTTAATTTTTTAGTTTTTTTAACTTCGGTCATATTAAACCCATTAAAATTTTATTCTTCTTCTTCAAACTGATTTTTTAATATTTCAATTATTTCTTCTGCTTTCTCGTTGCTTAATTCATCAATTTTTTTCAATTCATCAACTCCGGCGGAAAGAACTTCCACAGCTGTATCGTATCTGTTGTTAATTAACAAGCTAACTATTTCAGGACCCAATTCGTCTTTAAGATCTATCAATTCAATATCCTCTTCGTATTCTTCGTATAATTTTTCTTCGCGAATAACTTCTATTTGATATCCGGTTAGTTTCATAGCAAGTCTGATATTTACACCGTTTCGTCCAACAATAAGCGAGACTTGATCGCTATCGGCACTTACGGTACAAGTTTTTTCGTCTTCATCCAATTCAATTTGTTTCAGTTTAGCGGGAGCGAGAGCGCGTTGAATATAAGTAATCGGATCATCCGAATAATTAATAACGTCAATATTTTCATTATTTAATTCTCTAACAATTGCATGAATTCTAACGCCTTTCATTCCAACACAAGCCCCAACCGCATCAATTCTTGCATCATTAGATTCGACGGCAACTTTAGCGCGTTCTCCCGGTTCGCGGGCAATACCTTTAATTTCTATAATACCGTCGTAAATTTCCGGAATTTCAATTTCAAACAAACGTTTCAGAAATTCATTATCTGCCCGGGAAATTATAATCATTGGTCTGTTGCCACTTTTTTCAACTGCTTTAACAACGGCTCTAATTGTATCTCCTTTGCGATATCTTTCGCGGGGAATTTGCTCGATGCGAGGAAGCACCAATTCGTTTTTATTATGGTTAACAAGTACGTCATTTTTTCTTACTTGATAAATATCGCCAACAACAATTTCGCCAATCATTTCGCTGTATTCGCGGTAAACTATTTCTTTTTCTATTTCTCTGATACGTTGATTAAGACTTTGGCGGGCAAGATTTATTAATCTCCTACCAAATTGCGATAATTCAATTTTTTC
>JALSTI010000187.1 GCA_026983795.1 Melioribacteraceae bacterium | reverse complement strand
ATATCTCAACTAAAAAAAGGGATCGAATAATCAATAATAGTGATGAATGTTATTCGATCCCGCCGAAATTTTACCGTTCTATTCAACTTAACCCATAAATAAATTTACTTAAAATAACACAAATCTGTAACGCGCATCACAAAAACAGGTTAAAACCACGTATGTTTATTCCACATCACTGACAAATTTCCTGAAAAATGTTTATTTGTAGTAAAGATTTTTTAACGGAGGGAAAAATGTTAGATTTAAGTAAATTCAAAGTTGAACAAAGCAAACCCGGAAACGATTTCCGGCAAGATTTAAAAAGTTATTTTCTAGCGCCTTTGACTTACGGTTTAATAGGATTTATAGTAGTTCTCACAACAATTATTACCGTAAGATTATTCTTTTTAACAGCAGCCAACGAATTTCATTTTGCAATGAATTCAAACGAAATGATTTTTTCATTATTAACCGGCGCATTCTTTTTCGGTGTAAGTTTAAAGAATAAAATAAAAGAATACAGCATAAAATAAAAAAAAGGAAGTAACCCATTAAATGATTACTTCCTTTACGAAAAATTAGACAATTTATCTAAGTTTTACTTCCAATTTAGGAATTTTAATTTCTGCTTTAAGAAATTCCCTATTCATTCTTGCAATATTGGAAACAGAAATACCTTTAGGGCATTCTGCTTCGCATGCATAAGTATTAGTACAACTTCCAAATCCGCTTTCATCCATAGCCATAACCATTTCGTGCACGCGTTCGTATCTTTCCGGTTGACCTTGGGGTAAAACCGCAAATTGAGAAACTTTTGCACTAACAAACAGCATAGCGGATGAATTTTTACAAGCGGCAACGCAGGCGCCGCAACCTATACATTCCGCCGCATCTAATGCCAAATCGGCTATATCTTTCGAAATTGGTATTGAGTTTGCATCGGGAGCGCTTCCTGTATTAAAAGAAACATAACCGCCCGC
Organism: Melioribacteraceae bacterium; assembly: GCA_026983795.1. Classification (GTDB taxonomy): domain Bacteria; phylum Bacteroidota; class Ignavibacteria; order Ignavibacteriales; family Melioribacteraceae; genus BMS3ABIN04. Next base: position 10,095 of record JALSTI010000187.1, on the reverse strand, counting down.
TTGTTGAATATTATCAAATTTAGATCTGTCTACAATAAGATCTTTTATAATCGGAAAAGCGGCGGCTCTGAACGGCTCCAAATAAATAGTTTCGCCATCGTTAAAATTACGCATATGCAATTGGCAAGTTGCGGTTTTTGGAAGTGATCCGTGAGGATGCCCGTTTATTACAATTCCGCAAGTTCCGCAAATACCTTCTCGGCAGTCACTTTCGAAAGCTACCGGTCTTTTTCCTTCTGCTTCTAATCTATTGTTAAGATCGTCAAGCATCTCGAGGATTGATGCATCCGGCGATACTTCTTCTTTGAATTCTTCAAAGTAGCCTTTTGCTTCGGGAGATTCTTGTCGCCAGATCTTTAACGTCAAATGTAAATGATTATTTGCCATTATTTATAACTCCTCGTAGCTAATTTTACAAATTCAAATTCGAGATTTTCTTTATTTAGTTCCCATTCGCCCGGTTTAATATATTCCCAAGCGGCAACGTACGAATAATCTTCGTCGTTTCTTAAAGCTTCACCTTCTTCGGTCTGATATTCTTCTCTAAAATGGGCTCCACAGGATTCATTTCGATTTAATGCATCTACTGCCATTAATTCGCCTAATTCCAAAAAGTCGGCTACTCTACCTGCTCTTTCTAAAGTTTGGTTCAGTTCTTTTCCGGTTCCAACAACTTTAACATCGTTCCAGAACTCATCTCTTAATTCGCGAATTTGTTTAATAGCTTCATTCAAACCTTTCTCGCTTCTGGACATTCCGACTTTATCGATTAATATCTGACCTAATTTTTTATGTAACGAATCGACGGTTTGAGAACCGTTAATAGATAACAATTTATTAATTCCATCCTTAACATTATCTTCCGCAGCTTTAAATTCAGGTCTGTCGGTGTCAACTTTTTCCGGTTTTTCCGTACCGAAATAATTACCTATTGTATAAGGAATTACAAAGTATCCATCGGCAAGTCCTTGCATTAATGCACTGGCACCAAGTCTGTTTGCCCCGTGATCGGAGAAGTTAGCTTCACCAATAACGAAAAGACCGGGAATATTACTCATAAGGTTATAATCGACCCAGAGCCCGCCCATTGTATAATGAGGAGCGGGATAAATTTGCATAGGTTCTTTGTAAGGATCGACACCGGTTATATTTTGATACATATCGAAAAGGTTGCCATATTTATCTTTAACGCCTTCCTTCCCAATTCTTTCGAACGCTTCCGAAAAATCGAGATAAACGGCTCTACCGCCGCCAACTCCGCGTCCTTCGTCGCAAACATATTTTGCGTTTCTCGAAGCAACATCTCGCGGTACAAGATTTCCGAATGCAGGATATTTCCTTTCGAGATAATAATCGCGTTCATCTTCCGGAATATCGTTTGGATTTCTGGTATCGCCTTTCTTTTTCGGCACCCATATTCTTCCGTCGTTTCTTAAACTTTCGCTCATCAAAACCAACTTAGATTGAAGCTCTCCGTGAACAGGTAAACAAGTCGGATGAATTTGGGTGTAACAAGGATTTGCAAATAAGGCACCGCGTTTATGAGCACGCCATGCAGCCGTTGCATTACTGTTCATTGCATTTGTGGAAAGATAAAATACATTCGAATATCCTCCGGTTCCCAAAACAACAGCCTGAGCAGAATATTTTTCAAGCTCACCGGTAATCAGGTTACGGACAATTATTCCCTGGGCTCTACCATCAACAATTACCAAATCCAACATTTCCCGGCGAGGATAAATTTTCACATTACCGTTTTTAATTTGTCTGTTAAGCGAACCATAAGCGCCAAGCAGTAATTGTTGACCTGTTTCACCGCGGGCATAAAATGTTCGCGATACTTGAGCACCTCCGAAGGATCTGTTTGCAAGAGTTCCGCCATATTCGCGCGCAAAAGGAACGCCTTGCGCAACACATTGATCAATTATATTATTACTCACTTCCGCAAGTCTGTATGTATTTGCTTCTCTCGATCTATAATCGCCGCCTTTAATAGTATCGTAAAATAATCTGTATACTGAATCTCCGTCATTTTGATAATTTTTAGCGGCATTTATACCGCCTTGAGCGGCAATTGAATGAGCACGTCTCGGTGAATCGTGGTAAGTAAATACTTTAACTTTATAACCTAATTCACCAAAAGTTGCCGCTGCCGATGCTCCGGCTAATCCCGTTCCGATTACAATAATATCATACTTTCTTTTATTAGCCGGGTTTATTAATTTCATATTAAATTTATGATTAGTCCACTTTTCGGCAAGATTGCCTTCCGGGACTTTAGACTCTAACTTAACCATTATTTACCTCCCACCGAAGTGAAATAAAAGTATAGGGGAATTAATGAAAAACCTAATCCAAACAACCAGGCTAAAAACGTACTTGTTTTTTCTATCCAAGAATTGTATTTCGGATGATTCCATCCAAAAGTTTGAATTGCGCTTTTAAATCCGTGACTGACATGAACTCCAACCGTAATAAGCATTAAAATGTAAAACAGTGAATAAACCGGGTTCCTGAACCAGTCGGTAACTATTTGGTATAATTCCCTCCCGTTTGCGTTAAACTTAAACTCATACCAAAAAGTCAGTAAGTGAATAATTAAAAATATCAATATTAGCACTCCCGTTTGCCAAGTATAACGGGCGCTAAAATCGATTAATTTGTTTGACTTATAAACCTCATATTTTTGAGGCTTTGCTTTGTTATTATCCCACGCAAGTTTTAAACCGACATAAATATGGATAATAAATACCAAAGCGAGCAATATTTCGATTACATGAGTAAACCAACCAAAAGACTCAAGCGTTGAAACGTAAGCGGTAAAAGTTTCTTCGCCGCCCCAAATTGTATAATTACCGGCAAAATGGACAATTAAAAACAATATTAACAATATACCGGTAACCGCCTGTATAGTCTTTTTTCCGATGGATGTACTCATGCTATTAGTAAGCCAGCCCATCAGCATTCTCCTGAATTATTGAGTTGATAAATTTATGATTTATAAAATGAAGTGATACTTTATACTGTAAAAAATCAGTAGGAATCTGCATAATAATTAAGCTTAATTAATCCATCATTTTTGATATGCTAAAATAAGTTAAAAATATCTTAATAACAAAAAATTTCAAGTTAGCTAAAACTTTTACCAGCTTAATCGATAATTACTTAGCAAATAATTAAAATTAGGTAAAAAATGAAAAAACTAAATAACTCACTTCAGTTTAAAATTCCATTTTATACCATCAGCAGTATACTTGTTACTAATGTAATTACACTCGGTTATTTATATTTTGATTTTTTAAGTGACTTTGGCAATCAATTTCATTCAAAATTGCTGGTTGCCGTTTTGCTGATAGTTGGTGTTACCGGTTTAATAAGCGTATTAATGTACTTATACTTAAAAAACAACTTATTAACTCCTCTAAAGGTTGTAACAGATTTAACCGGGAAAATTGGCAAGGATGATTTTAACTACAAATTTAACTTGAAAAAAGAGAATGAAATTTCAACACTCATCAATGCACTAGAAGAAAGTTCAACAAAAATTAAAGATCATCTTTATGTACTGGATAATTTACCGACTCCAATAATAAAAATAGATAAGGACTATAATATTCAGTTCGCAAATAAGGCAACAGCTGAATTTTTAAAACAAAAGAACAAATCGGATTTGTTGAACAAAAAATGTTACGACTTTTTTAAAACCGACCACTGTAATACAGAAAATTGCGCTTTGCACCGCGCAATGAAATTCGATAAAGTCTACTCGGCCGAAACAACATCTCATGCAAATTCCAAAGATACACCCATTATGTATACCGGTACGCCCACAAAAAACTCCGAGAAAGAAATTGTAGGCGCTCTTGAGTATGTAGTTGATATTAGCCGAATAAAGGAGATTCAAGATTACTTAAAGAAGAATACCGAAGTATTATTGGAAGCTATGTCTAAATTATCTGAAGGAGATTTAACGGTAAGCGTAAACCCGGAAAAAACTGACGACGACATTGGAAATTTATTTGAAGGTTTCAATGCAACCATTAAAAAATTCAGACAATTAATTACAAACGTGAAGGAAACAGCTCACGAAACTGTAAACGCAAGCAACCAAATTTCTGCTACCGCTGAAGAGATGGCTGCGGGAGCGCAGGAACAAAATTCGCAAACTCACGAAATTGTTAGCGCCGTTGAACAGATGAACGCAACAATTATAGACTCAACCCAGAATACCGGCGCCGTGGCAGATACTGCTCAACAAGTACTCGACTTGGCAAACAACGGCGGAAAAAAGGTTCAAGAAACAGTAAAGAAAATGGAAAATATTGCTTCTGTAGTTTCCGATGCCGCTTCGAACGTTCAAAAATTAGGCGAAAGCAGCGAGCAAATAGGAGATATTTTAAAAGTTATTAACGAAATAGCCGATCAAACCAATTTACTTGCATTAAATGCAGCTATAGAAGCAGCGCGGGCAGGCGAACACGGAAGAGGTTTTGCCGTTGTTGCAGATGAAGTTAGAAAACTTGCAGAGCGTACATCTAACGCAACTCAAGAAATTTCCGGTATGATATTAAATATTCAATCGGAAATTAAAAATTCGGTCGAAACTATTAAGAACGGCACTACGGAAGCGGAAGAAGGGAAAAAATTAGCCGACGCCGCCGGAAAAGCTATAGAAGATATTACAAACTCTATTGTTCATGCCGTGGAAATGATTAATCAAGTTGCCGCAGCCAGCGAAGAACAATCTTCAACGTTCGGACAAATAAGCCAAAGCATAGAAATGATTAACCAAGTTACTTCCGAATCGACTATGGGAATTGAACAGTTGGCTAGAGCATCGGAAAATTTGACCTCTTTAATGGAGAACCTTGAACACCTTGTTTCACAATTTCAATTGGATGAAAACAAAAACGAAAATTTTATCTCTTTTGAACAACAGGAAAACAGTCAATTAGCAGAAGCCGAAGTTTAATAAAAAGGATTAATTATGGAAAACGAAGCTACGGAAATATTATTAACGGAAGAATTGTTACAATTAGTCAGTTTTAGAATCGGTAACGAAGAATTCGGAGTAGATATTCTTAAAGTTCAGGAAATAAACAGAATGATGAGACTTACTATAGTTCCAAACACACCGCAATATATTGAAGGAGTTATAAATTTGCGCGGAAGAATTATTCCCGTAATCGATTTAAGAACACGCTTGGGTTTACCGCACAAAGAACCCGATGCAAATACGCGTATTATAGTTACTGAAGTGGAAGAAAATACGGTGGGATTTATAGTTGACGAAGTAAACGAAGTTTTAAGAATACCGAAAAGTATTATCGAACCGCCTCCGGCAATGGTGGGCGAAGTTAACTCCGATTTTATTACAGCAATTGCAAAATTGAACAATACATTACTTATTCTTTTGGATTTAAATAAAATTTTAACATTTTAACAATAACTTACAGGAAAACAAATGAGGCTCATTAAAAAGTTTTACATACTATCCGGCATATTTTTAATAATTATAAGCGGTATGATTTTATTAACCTTTCTAACCTTGGATTCTCAAAAAGCAGACGGATTGGTTATTAACTTGGCAGGACGCCAACGAATGCTTACCCAAAAAATGACCAAAGAAGCTTTGGCTGTTGCAGAAGGAAAAGATAGTTTTAATAACCTTATGAAAACAGCTAAATTGTTTAATACTACTTTGGAAGGTTTAATTCACGGTGATGAGTCTCTTAAGTTACCACCCACACGCAATAGCAAAATACTTATTCAACTTAATAAAGTCAAAAGTCTTTGGAAACCGTTTTTCGCTCATCTTAACTTAATGGAAAGCAACGACCAAAATAAAATTAACCAAGGCTTGGATTATCTTATCAAATCGAATGTTAAATTGCTATCGGAAATGAATAAAGCCGTAAAACTGTTTGAGGAAGAAGCAAGCAATAATGTTTCCACATTAAAGCAGTTCCAGTTAATATTTTTGGCGGTTCTATTCTTTGTGATGTTTTTTACAATCAAGTTTATAGACCGTAAAATTGTTGATCCGATTTCCGGAATCAGCAAAGCCGCTCATGAAGTTTCGGGCGGTAATTTGGATATTGGGGTTGAAGCAAAAAGTAAAGATGAAATTGGAAGTTTAGCCAAAGATTTTAATATGATGGTTAAGAATATCAAAAAAACAAGAATGGCATTAATTGAAGAAAAACAATCGGTTGAAAAAAGAATTGACGAAGCGGTAAAAGAAGCTGAAAGAAGAAAAAATTATTTATCCAAAAGCGTGGAAAAAATGCTGGTTAAAATGGAAAAATTTGCCTCCGGCGATTTGACGGTAAATTGTATTCCTCAAGAAGACGACGAAATAGGCAAACTTTATCACGGTTTTAACGCAGTCGTTCAAAACATGAGAAATATGATAACTCATTTAACAGAATCTATTCAAGCTACAGCCAGTGCAAGCGCAGAAATTTCGGCAACAGCCGAAGAAATGGCGGCAGGTTCTAAAGAGCAAACAAAACAAACTACCGAGATTGCAAGTGCGGTTCAAAAAATGACTTCAAGAATTTTGGAAAATACTAATAATTCGGTGAAAGCTTCCCAATTGGCAAACGATGCCGGTAAAATAGCCGAAGAAGGCGGTAAGGTTGTAGAAGAAACAATTGAAGGAATAAACCGGATTGCCGACGTAGTCGGTCAGGCTTCTTCCACAGTTAAAGAATTGGGCAAAAGTAGTAATAAAATAGGCGAGATAATCCAAGTTATTGAAGAGATTGCCGATCAAACCAATTTATTAGCGTTAAATGCCGCAATTGAAGCAGCGCGCGCCGGCGAACAGGGAAGAGGTTTTGCCGTTGTTGCCGACGAAGTAAGAAAATTAGCAGAAAGAACCACTAAAGCTACCAAAGAAATTGGAGTAATGATTAAACAAATTCAAGATGATACCAACGGCGTGGTGGATTCGATGGAACAAGGAACAGTAGAAGTTCAAAAGGGTAAGGAACTTGCGCAAAAATCCGAGGAATCATTAAATAAAATTATTGAAGGATTTGAAAAGGTTGTGGAAGTGGTTAATACCGTCGCTTCCGTAAGCGAAGAACAATCGCTTAATGCTGAATCTATTAGTAAAAGCGTGGAAGCAATTACAAATGTAACTCAAGAATCGAGTATTGGTTCCGAACAAATTGCTCAAGCTACCGAAGACTTAAATCATTTAACGGAAAATTTGCAAGACCTTGCGCAACAATTTATAATTGATGATTTTATAACAAAACCGGAATTTGATAAATCCAATATTGAAGTAAGGTCGAACGGCAAATTGATTGAATCTTAAATAATTAATTATAACTTAGTATGGAAAATTTATGAATAACGAAGTAAATACATCCGTTGTATATGACGATATTTTACAATTTGTTTCCTTCACAATAGGAAATGAAGAATATGCGGTAAATATCCTGCAAGTTCAAGAAATTTTAAAAATGATGGAAATAACAGCCATTCCGCAAACCCCGGCTTTTATTGAAGGTATAGTAAACCTCCGCGGGAAAGTAGTGCCGGTTATTAATTTACGCACTAAATTAAATCTTGATAAAATTGAGTATGATCATAATACACGAATAATAGTAGTTAATATCAACGACAAAACAATCGGTTTTATTGTTGACAATGTACGTGAAGTATTGCGCATTCCCAAAAGTATAACGGAATTACCTCCCCAATTGGTTAACGGAATTAACACCGAATATTTCTCATCGATTGCAAAGTTGGAAAACAGGCTAATAATTATTTTAAACATTGATAATTTATTATCTAAAGACGAAATTGATAAATTAGATATAGTTTAATAATTCCTACGGATTACTTTTTACTTTCCGCACGACATTTTTTATAAAAAACAAATATTTTCTTATCTTTATCAAATCGATATTCAACTTTATAATTAATATCACTAAAGAACTTTATGAATCTAAAAGAAATAACTATTGTTATAAGAGACTCGGAAGAACAGATTTTAAAATCTATTTTGGATTTATACAAAAGTAAATTCGACGATTTCGAACTTTTGAAATTTAAAAAAGGAACCTTGGGCGATGAATTTGTAGTCAGTTTTAAAGTTCTAAAAAAATACTACAAACCGATTATAGAAAAATTAGCTTACAATGATTTAAGGATATTTAATAAAGATACCGAAGCTCATGAAATTGTAAACGAAGTTGAAAAAAGAAAACAAAAATCGAGCGGAATACCGGTACGAGGTTGGGCGGATTTAAGAAAAAAAACAAAGACCGTAACTATTGAAGAACTGCAAGAGCTTGCGGTCGAAGGAAAATATAACGAAATATTTCACGTTATAAATAACCCGCTTAATTTTGCACCCGATGTGGTTGAAACTGCAAAAAAAGTAATTTCGGACTCAATTACACTTGCAATAAACAGGACCTACAGTCAAGGAATGGAAAAAGAAGAAGAGCCCGGAAAAAGTTTGTCCAAATTAATTGAAATTGCTTCCGACAATAATTTAAGGATTAGACAAAGAATTAAAGATCAAACAGAAGCCGGCTTTTACGCAATAGAACTTTGTCTTAATTTTCCGCAATTATCAAGTAAACTAATAGATATTAGCAACAATAGTAGTTTGCCATATACCGTGAATATAAAAGCCGCCGTTGAATTATCCGATTTAATTTTTAATAATAAAACCGGAAACGAAGAACTTTTGGAAGAAGCCGTAAAAAAATTAAATACCCGCTGGTTAAGCATTGCATACGAATCCGCAATAAGGGACCTTTCGCCAAAAGATGTCAGCTCATTTTCCAAAATTACTAATTATGTTAATATGAAGAGAAACAGATAGTTTAGTTGACTTATAACTTTAACTTTTCTAAATTTTCAGCTCAAATATTTACGGTGAATTAACTTAATAGGGAAACCGGTTAAAATCCGGTGCTGCCCCGCAACTGTGAAGAACATAATCGATTAACATAATGCCACTGTTTAGCCATTGTTAAATGGGAAGGCGTTAGTCGATGTTCGAAGCCAGGAGACCTGCCGTAAAAAAAATAAATTACCTTCGCGGGTGAGGTAAGTTTATGTAAATGTATTTGCATCTCATTTACTTTTCCAAATTACCCACGAAGTTACAACTTAAATTTTAATAACTTAATCAAAAGGAGTAACTTCAATGAAAAATTTTTTATTCATTTTGTTTTTTACGTTTCCCGTATTTTTGTCTGCACAAAAAATTCCTGTTAAACATAAACTTTCGGAAATTGTTGTTACAGCCAATAAATACCCCACTCCCCTTTCGGATTTGGCAAACTCCATTACCGTAATAACGCGCAAACAACTCGAGTTTCAGCAAAATAAAACCGTAGTAGATGTTTTAAGAACCGTACCGGGTTTATCCGTAACGCAACAAGGAGGTCCCGGAAAGCTTACCAGTATTTTTATGAGAGGTGCTAATTCAAACCACGTGCTTGTTTTATACGATGGAGTTGAATTAAATAATCCTGCTTCACCAAACAATGGCTTCGATTTTTCCTGGTTGCAAGTTTCCGATTTGGACAGAATAGAAATTATCCGCGGTCCTCAAAGCACACTTTACGGCTCCGAAGCAGTTGCAGGTATAATTAATTTTATTTCAAAAACCGGTAAAGGCAAACCAGGCTTCACTTTTAGCGGAGAAGCGGGTTCCAACAAATACTATAACGCTTCCGCTACAGCTTCAGGAAGTATCAATAGTTTTAACTATGCTTTTAATTTTTCCAGAATAAAGACCGACGGTGTTTCGGCAATAAAGGGAAAAGATTTTGAAAACGACGGTTATTTAAATAATTCCTATTATGCAAATTTAGGATACAACTTTTCCAAACATTTGGGAATGGATTTGCTTTATAAATTTACAAACGCCAAAACCGATCTTGACCAACCGCAGCCCGGTGGCGACGACCCAAATTACACAATGAATTCCGAAAATCAAGTTTTTAATGCTTCTTTAAATGGAAACTTTTTAAATAATAAATTCCAATCGATTTTGAGAGGTTCGTTTTTTAGGAATATTGGTAAAACCTTCGACGGCAAAGATGCGGTTAGACCAAA
>JALSTI010000186.1 GCA_026983795.1 Melioribacteraceae bacterium | reverse complement strand
ATTTATTTTAGCATTGGAATCTTAATTCCGAATTTTTTAGCGTTATTAATGGCTCTTTCATATCCCGCATCTGCATGTCTGGCAATTCCCAGACCGGGATCGTAAGTAAGCACTCTTTCCAATCTTGCTTCGGCTTCTTTAGTTCCGTCTGCAACAATCACCATACCCGCATGCAAAGATTTTCCGATGCCCACTCCGCCGCCGTGATGGAAGGAAACCCAACTGGCGCCTCCTATTGTATTCAGTAAGATATTCAAAACAGGCCAATCGGCAATTGCATCGCTTCCGTCCTTCATTCCTTCTGTTTCGCGGTATGGTGAAGCAACGGAACCGCAGTCAAGGTGATCCCTTCCAATAACAATAGGCGCTTTTACTTTGCCTTTTGCAACAAGATCGTTAAAGATTTTACCCATTTTTGCCCGGGCTCCGTATCCTAACCAACAAATCCTTGAAGGAAGTCCTTGAAACTTAACTTTTTCTTGCGCTAATTTAATCCATCTTACAAGAGCTTCATCTTCCGGAAATGTTTCTATTACGGCTTTGTCTGTTTCGTAAATATCATTCGGATCTCCGGAAAGTGCAGCCCATCTGAACGGACCTTTCCCGTCGTTGAATAAAGGTCTGATAAATGCCGGAACAAATCCGGGAAAATCGAATGCATTTTCGACTCCGTTTTCTTTTGCTTCGCCGCGTATATTATTCCCGTAATCAAAAGTTACGGCTCCGCGTTTTTGGAATTCCAACATTGTTTTAACATGAACTACAATTGTTTCTTTTGCTCTTTTGATGTATTCATCAGGATTTTGTTTCCTCAAAGCAAGAGCCTCTTCGTATGGCATTCCCATGGGAACGTAACCGTTTAAAGTATCGTGAGCCGAAGTTTGATCCGTTAATACATCGGGAATTATGCCCCGATCAAGAATTTTGGGTAAAACCTCGCCGGCGTTACCCACCAAACCGACCGATAAAGGTTTCTTTTCTCCTTTAGCTTTTAAAACGAGCTCAAGAGCTTCGTCCAGATCCTTTGCAATAACATCCAGATAATTTGTTTCTATTCTTTTTTCCAACCTTTTAATATCAACGTCAATACCGAGGAAAGCGGCGCCGTTCATTGTTGCCGCAAGCGGTTGCGCTCCGCCCATTCCTCCAATACCGGCAGTTAATAAGAATTTCCCGGCCAGCGATCCGCCAAAATGTTGACGGGCGCATTCGGCAAATGTTTCGTAAGTGCCTTGTAAAATTCCTTGTGTGCCGATATAAATCCAGCTACCGGCTGTCATTTGTCCGTACATAGTTAAACCCAAAGCTTCCAACCGTCTGAATTCATCCCACGTTGCCCAATCGGGCACTAACATTGCGTTAGAAATTATAACTCTGGGTGCGTTAGTGTGAGTTTTGAAAATAGCTACGGGTTTACCGGATTGTACTACTAAGGTTTCGTCATTCTCCAAGTTTTTTAAAGATTCGATAATAGCATGATAAGCTTCCCAATTTCTGGCTGCTTTTCCCGAACCTCCGTAAACAATCAATTCGTCGGGTTTTTCAGCCACATCGGGATCGAGGTTGTTCATAAGCATTCGCATCGCTGCTTCTTGAAGCCACCCTTTGCAGGTTAGTTCGGCACCTCTAGGTGCATGAATTGTTTTCTTTGTTGTTTGCATTTTAGTCACTGAAATGTTTTGTTAAAATATTGTTATATTGGTTATACATATTTCTGTAAAACCACTTTTTAATAAACCAGCTTTTTTTCATTTCTTTATTTAGATATTTCGCATTTTCTTTAAGTTGAAATACCAATTTTGTTTTTTCTTCTTTTGTAAATTTTACTTTTTCGTTTTGAGATTCCAGTTTATTGATAATTGAATCGAATGTTTTTATATCCCGGAAAAACCGTTCGTCGCCGTTCATTTGTTTAATTGCTTGTTTACAAAAGCTGGCAAGCACTTTTTGTTCGTTTTTGTCAAATTCGTATTCGTAGTTTTTGAATAATTTTTTGCTCATATTTTTTTCTTAATTAGTTTGTAAGGATAATAATTCTTCGCGTACTTTTTGAAAACCCGGTTTAATTATATCGTAAATATATTTAAGCCTTTCATCGTAATGGATAAAAGCGGATTTCATAGCATTTATATTTAACTTTTCGATATCGTCAAAGTTTAGACCAAATGTTTGAGCTGCAATTTGATATTCTTTGGTTAATGTTGTATCGCTCATCAACCGGTCGTCTGTATTCAGAAAAACCCTGTATTTTTTCTCGAACAATTTTTTGAAAGGGTGGTTTTCCAGTTTATCGATAGCGCCGGTGTGCACGTTGCTTAAGAGGCAAATTTCCAAGGGTAATCTATGATCCAAAATATATTGCGCCAATTCGCCAAGACCCAAAATATTTCCATCTTTGTCGAAAATAATATCTTCGATTAAACGGGTTGCATGCCCAATTCTGTGCGCTCCGCAATATTGAATAGCTTGCCAAATCGATTCTTTTCCAAAAGCTTCGCCGGCATGAATAGTAATGTTGAAATTTGATCTTTGGATAAAATAAAAAGCTTCTAAATGATTTTTAGGAGGATATCCGCCTTCTTCTCCGGCTAAGTCAAACCCTACAACCCCTTGATTTCTATAGTTAACCGCTAACTCGGCAATTTCTAGCGAGTTAGTCATATTACGCATTCCGCATAAAATTAAACCGAACCCAACGCCAAAATCTTTTTCGCCTTTCTTCAATCCTTTAAGCACCGATGTAATTACTTCGTCGTAATAAAGTCCTTTTTCCAAATGTAAGGAAGGCGCAAATCTTGTTTCAACGTAGCAAACTCCGTCTTTTTTCATATCCTCCATCATTTCGTAACTTACTCTTTCCAAAGCTTCTTTAGTTTGCATAAGTGCGGTTGTATGTTCAAAGCCTTGCAAATATTCCGTTAAATTTCCTTTGTTAGCCCCACGGTGAAACCAGTCTGCTAATTCTTCAGGATCTTCCGTTGGTAACTTTTTATAATTAATTTCCTTTGCAAGTTCAATCAAAGTTTCCGGTCTTAATCCTCCGTCCAAATGATCATGCAACAATACTTTAGGCACTCTGTGAATAACTTCTTGAATATCCATTTTTTCCTCTATTTTAATTGACAAAAATATCTCTTTTGCTTAGGAAAATCAATAACCTAATAAGGTATAATGATATTTAATTTATAAGATTTAGTTTTAAGCTTGACTTAAGACATGGAATATAGTTATTTTTAGAGACTTATTAGAAAAATCTAAATCAAAAGGAGTCTCCATGAAAAAAATATTTAGTTTAATTTTTATTTTATCGATGGTTTTCGGACTATCAGCTTACCAATGTTCATCAACAGAGTTGACTAGTGCCAGACTATATATCCAACAAAAAAATTATCCGAAAGCAAAGGAAGTTTTATTAAAAGAAATAAAAAAGAATCCTAAAAGCGACGAAGGTTATTATTTGTTGGGTTTTGTAAACGGTGAACAAGGCGATATTGATGACATGTTGAAAAATTACGATAAGTCTTTATCCATTAGTCAAAAGTTTGCAAAACAAATTCACGATTCAAAATTAATTCACTGGAGCGAATCTTTTAATAAAGGTGTAAAATATTTTAATCAGGCGGCTAATTCAAAAAATCCCGATAGCTCAAAAACATTGTTTCAAAATTCAATTAAATATTTTAAATATGCAGTTGCTATCGAGCCGGACTCTGCGGTAAACTATAAAAATTTAGCATACTCTTATTTAAACGTTGGCGACAGGGATAATGCAATTAAAGTGATGGAAAAAGACAATGCTTTAACTCATTCGGCTGATTCTTATACTTTGCTCGGGGAACTTTACTTGAAAAAAGGTTCTGAATTAAAAAGCAAATTTGCAACATCCGGCAATAAAGAAGACAGTGTAAAAGCAATGGAAATATTTAATAAAGCCGTTAGTCTTTTGGAAGAAGGCAGAAAAAGATATCCTGCCGATAACAACATTTTGCTTGAATTATCTAACGCTTACATAGCCGCCAATAAGATTGAAGTTGCTCGCGAAGCCTTCAAAGCCGGTGTGGAAAAAGAACCTAACAACAAATATTACAGATATAATTACGGTTCGTTGTTACTTAATGCCAAAGATTATGAAGGCGCGGTTGAACAATTGAAAAAAGCGGTTGAAATTGATTCTACTTACGAAAATGCAATGTATAATTTGGGAGTTGCATATCTGAAGTGGGGCGCTAAATTACGGGACGAAGCCGCTGAAGAAGATAAGAACAACGAAGAATACAAAGAGAAATTTAAGTTAGCATTGCCTTATTTTGAAAAATATCTCAAATTGCATCCTAACGATCCTAATATATGGGATTTGTTAGGTCGTGTTTATGCTAATTTGGGAATGACCGAAAAGTCTAAAGAAGCGTTCAAAAATGCCGATAAGTATAAATAAATATTAAGTTGTATTTTAGTATCTGCGGTATGTAATTCCACCGCAGATACTTTTTCATTTAACAAGAGATACAAAAATGAATAAAGAAAATGATCCAAAGTCCCAACAAATTAATATTGAATTGGGAGAAAAAGAAGCGGAGGGTATTTATTCTAATTTAGCTATAATTACTCATTCCATGGGAGAATTTATAATCGATTTTACACGCGTAGTGCCCGGCGTTCCTAAAGCCAGAGTGCATTCAAGAATTATTACAACACCACAACATGCAAAAATGTTAATGAAAGCGTTGCAAGATAATATTGAAAAATATGAAAGCAGATTCGGGGAAATTAAAATTGAAGGGCAACTTTCTCCTCAATTCGGTTTTATTAATACTCCTAACAAAGAGAAAATTAATTAATCTTGATTTTTTGTCGTTTTTCTTCTTATTTCGTAGTAAAATAAGTTTGTGTTTGTAAATTATTGAATTTAAATTTGACTAAATTAATTAAACATTTTCTTCTGACTTTTTCATTTGTATTAATCTTTTTTAAGATTACTTTTCCTCAATCTTTATCTTTTCATAACTATACAACCGATGAAGGTCTTCCGCAAAATACCGTGTTTTCAATATTGCAGGATTCAACAGGTTTTATTTGGGTTGGGACTGAAGCCGGTGTTGCAAGGTTCGACGGTAGTAATTTTAAAACTTTCGGTATTGCCGATGGATTAATTGCAACCGATGTTCTTGCTTTATTCCAAGACTCCAAAGGAAATATTTGGATGGGTACTAAAAGCGGAGTTTCGGTTTATAGTCAAAATAATTTTACAAATTATACGCAAAACGACGGACTTGCGGACGATTTTATTTATGCTATAACCGAAGATAAAAAAGGTAATATTTGGTTCGCAACTCGTTCCAGCGGTTTAATGAAATTTTCCGATAGTACTTTTACAAAAATTACAAAAAAAGACGGATTGTCTTCAAATAGAACCAGGGCTTTAATAACCGATCAAAATGGTAATTTATGGATTGGAACGGACGGAAGGGGTATTGTTAAGTACGACGGAAACAAGTTTACAAAATATACAACGGCAAACGGCTTGGTGAATAACAAAGTTTCTTCAATATTCGAAGATTCCCGCGGAGATATTTGGATTGGTACTTACAGGGGCATTTCTAAATTTGACGGTGAAAAATTTACCAATTTTACTCAAGCTGACGGCGTTCCGCAAGTTATAATCCGAACTATTAACGAAGATATTTACGGAAATTTGTGGTTTGGAACTTATGGTTCCGGATTGCTCACTTTTAACGGTGATAAATTTAAAAAGTTTGTTAAAAGCGGAATGGAAAGCAGATATATACAGTCTTCAATTTTAGATGAAAGAGGCGACCTTTGGTTCGGAACCTTTTTGGGCGGCTTATCGCGCTTGCCTGCCGACTGGTTCGAAATATATAATAAATCCAATAAACTTGCCGATGACGCTGTTTTTGCAATTAGCGAAGACGAAGCTCATAATATTTACTTCGGTCATTTCGGAAGCGGTATAACAAAATTAACGGATAATTCGGTTGAATACATAACCAAGAAAAACGGATTACTAAGCGATAAAGTTTCAGCAATCTATTTCGATAAAAATTCGGATCTTTGGGTTGGAACCTTCAACGGAATTACTTATTTCCACAACAATAACATTTCATACCTTACTAAAGACGATGGTTTATATAACAATATCGTACTTTCAATAGGCGAAGATGCATCCTCTAACGTTTGGTTCGGTTGTGAAGGCGGAGTTAGTAAATATAGCAGGATAGCGCAGAAAATAACTAATTCGTATAGTTCCAAATCGGGTTTTGGCGAAGGC
Organism: Melioribacteraceae bacterium; assembly: GCA_026983795.1. Classification (GTDB taxonomy): domain Bacteria; phylum Bacteroidota; class Ignavibacteria; order Ignavibacteriales; family Melioribacteraceae; genus BMS3ABIN04. The sequence continues at coordinate 4,783 of JALSTI010000186.1, read as the reverse complement.
TGGATTAACGATATTTATAAAGATAAAAGCGGTAATTTATGGTTTGCAACCGAAACTAACGGCGTAATTAAGTATGACGGAAGAAACTTTTTTACTTACGATACTTCGAACGGTTTGGATATTAATAACATATTTACAATTGACCAAGATCAAAACGGCAATTTTTGGTTTGCCACAAACGGTAAAGGAATTATTAAATTTGACGGTAAAACTTTTACCGATATTTCTTCTAAAGACGGACTGTCAGCCGATGTTTGCTATTTCGCAATTGAAAATAACGGCAAAATTTATGTGGGAACTACAAACGGATTGACTATTTTCGATTACTTAAATTACGATAAACTCGGCAGACTGGCATTTAAATATTTCGGCAAATCCGACGGACTGCCAAATAAAGAATTTAATCAAGGTGCGTATTTTGAAGACAGCAGGGGAAATTTATGGTTCGGTACGCAAAAAGGTGCCGTTAAAATTAATCCGCAACGAAAACCCCGGAAAACTTCTCAAAAATTATTCTTAAATAAAATAATTATTTCAGACGGCGAATCGGAAAGTACATTCAATCAGTTTTTAAATCAAAACTTAAAATATAATCAGAATAATATCACATTCGATTTTTTTACAATTTCTTTTAACCAACCTTATCAAACAGTTTTTGAAATTAAATTGGATGGAATAGAAGATAAATGGTCGGAAACCAGAGAGCATAAAGTTTCTTACCGCGCTCTACCGCCGGGTAATTATAAGTTTAAAGTAAGGGTAATAAACAGCGATGGTGAAAAGAGTCCGGAATATATTCTAAGCTCTTTCAAAATTAATCCTCCGTATTATTTAACGTGGTGGTTTATAACGCTTAGCGTTTTATTTATTTTGCTTCTAATTTATAATATTTACTACTACAAAACACAACAAGTAAGAAAAAGGAATATAGAACTTGGTGAAATGGTGAAAGAAAGAACAAAGGCATTGGAGATTGAAAAAAATAAATCCGATGAACTTTTATTGAACATTTTGCCTGCCAGCTCCGTAGAAGAACTTAAACTAAACGGCAAAGTTAGACCGCGCGAATTTAAGCACGTCTCAATTCTTTTTACCGATTTTAAGGATTTTACATATACTGCTTCAGTACTGCCGGCAGAAAGCTTGGTTGACGAATTAAATGACATTTTCAGAGAATTTGACGAAATAATGGAGAAGTACAATATAGAAAAACTTAAAACCGTGGGTGATTCCTATATGGCCGCCGCCGGATTGCCAAACGAAACCGAAGACCATGCAGTTAAAATTGTTTATGCCGCATTAGAGATGCGTGAACTTATTAAACACAGAAACAAAACCGCGGCTATTAAATGGGAAATGAGAGCCGGAATTCATAGCGGCAGCGTTATTGCCGGAGTTGTTGGAACTAAAAAATTTACTTACGATATTTGGGGCGATACCGTTAATATTGCCAGCAGAATGGAAAGTTCCGGTGAACCCGGGGAAATTAATATTTCCGGTTATACTTATATGTTAATAAAAGATTATTTCGATTGCGAATACCGCGGTAAAGTTGACGCCAAAGGTAAAGGTTATATCGATATGTATTTTGTAAACGGAATTAAATCTGAAAAAAAAGAAGAATTAAATTCTCATCTAAATCCTTCAAAAATCTAAACTACTCAAATATTTCTTCGATAAATAACTATCAAAACTAAAATATTGATTTGTAATAAAATGTTTTATTCTATTTTAAAAAAATAGATAAAAATTCTGTTTATGGTATGATTTTTGTCACAATTATTATAATTACTATATCATTTTAAAACATACACAAAGAATAATAATAAAAAAGAACACTATTTTTAATTAGAGATAAGAGGAAATATGAAAAATTTAGCCATTTTATTCGTTTTATTTTTACTGTTAAGTGCACAAGCTATTTTTGCGCAAGATACAAATACAGTTTATTACAGTTTGTTTATGGAACAGTCAGTTCAATTTGGTACGGTCGATACCAGAATTGATTCCGGCTCGTTTAAGGAAGGTGAAAGTTTTATCATTCCTTCGGCTGTATTACCTTCTTCTCCGGTTGATTTTTCAAAATATCAGCAACTTTATGATGCTTTGGTCGGTGGAAAATTTGAAATTGATTACGGAGCATTAAATAAAGATATTTTACTAAAGATTTTTATAAGAAATTTAGATCCGAATTCGGATATGTATAAACCTAAAGGGAGAGATTCGGATACACTTTTTGCTTATTTTGAGATGAGACTTTGGGAACTACCGGACTCAAATTTTGTACCTGAGGACGTAGATTATTTTTTAAATCCGGGCAAAAAAGTGAGACTTTGTTTACCAAAAACTGCGGCATTTAATAATTTCCTTAATTTAGTCGGAATTTCTCCCAACGATTCTTTAGCATTTGGGTATTTTGAAAAAGATGATTGGGATAGTACGGGAATTAGAACCATTAACAAACCCGATTCAATCTGTTTTGAAGGAATACATCTTTCAAAAATAGGCGGCGGCAGAGGTAACATTCTGTTTTCTACTACCGGTGTTGAAATTGAAGACTTGGGAATAATTCCAAACGAATACCAATTGAACCAGAATTATCCGAACCCGTTTAATCCTTCAACAAAAATTTTGTATAAACTTAAAAAAGCCGGTAATGTAAAATTGCAAGTTTACGATATTTTAGGAAATTTAGTGGAAAACTTAGTTAACGACTATCAAAATCCCGGCACTTATGAGGTAACTTTTGATGCTGACCATTTGACTTCGGGAATGTATTTCTACAAAATTGAAGTTAATAATTTCACGCAAATTAAAAAAATGATCCTTCTTAAATAAGTAAAATTCTAATGAAAAAGTTGGAAAATAAAATGCATAAAAAAATTATTAAGTTGGGCTTGGTATTATTTATCGCTTCATTACTCTTTACACGCTGCGTCGATACACCGAATGATGTGGTTCTGCCTTCGTGGAATGTAAAACTGCATGTTCCCGTAACTGAAAAAGAATACACTTTACAGCAAGCAATAGAAAAGGATACCACCTTTGTAAATTGGTATAAAGAAGGAACGAATATGGGATTGCTTTACTTTGCCGATTCGCAGCCAATTCAAACCGTAAGTATTGGAGATAATTTGGCAATCAATCCTTTCTCCGTTAGTCAATCCGAAGTTATAGGTCCGCTAACGGTCGATTTTCCTACATTACTACAAACAGGTATTTATGTGGAAGATTGGACTACGGACGTTCAAACCGGAAGCAATCAAGTATTCAGAGAACAAGAAGGAAATGTTAAAATAGGATTTCAAGGCATTGCGAATGTCAAATCTATTAAACTGGACGCAGGTACTATGACCGTTACGGTTATAAATCATTTACCTGTCGATATTCAATTGCGCGGTTTAAAAATTCAAAATGCAATTGACCAATCGGTTATAGCCGAAGTGCCTGATTTCCCAATCAGTAATTGGATAGATATACCAAAAGAGGTTGCGGGAGTTCCCGGTTTCGATACTCTGTCATTTCCGATTGCCGGAAAAGTTGTTTCAGATTCTATTGAGTACGTAGGTAAAATTTATTCACCCGGCAGTAACGGTGTTGCCGTTCAAATTCCTGAAGGCGCGGGAACACAAATAGCAACCGTTTTTAACAATTTGGTAATTGGCGAGGCGACTGCTATTTTACCGGAACAAAACATCTCTTTCCAAAATTCGGTTATTTTTGACGATTCTACAAAGTTAAAACAAGCCGTTATACATAGCGGCAGCGCTCAACTTAAAATTACTAATAATATAGCCGTTGATTTAAATGCAAAAATTTCCCTTGATAATCTTTTAGATGCCGCCGGTAATCAATATACTTTAAATGTTTTTCTTGCAAAAAATGAAAATCAGAAATTAATTAATTTGCCTGATCTTGCCGGTTGGAAATTGGTATCCACCAACGGGATTCCGACAAATAAATTTAATTTTAGCGTTGATGTAAACACAAACAGTACGCAAGATTATGTAACGGTCAGTGAAAATGATAGCATAGGTCTCTCGGTTGATTTTAGTAAAATTTTGTTCGAATCGTTAGAGGGACAATTAAAACCGACTTTGTATGCACTTCAACCATCACAAATTCATCTTGATTTGGGAGATTTCAATAACAAATTTAAATTTGATCAAATCAATTTTTCCCAAGCCGATCTAACGTTGAATATTAATTCATCTGCAACTATACCTGTTGAACTTAACGGAACGATAAATGCTTCTAACGGAATTCAAAATAATAGCTTGCCGCTATCAAATATATTGATGCCTTCTAACAGTCCGGTCTATTTGGATTTAACAAATCTGTTCAACGGTTTTTCACAGAAACTACCGGACCGGTTCTCCGTTGAAGGCACTTCGCTTGTGAATCCGAATTATGAATTAGGTTCTATTTCCAGAAACGATTCTGTTTTCGGTAGCGTGGATTTTGAAATTCCTTTAAAAGTTGGAATAACCGGTGGAGAAATAACGGATACGGTTGAAATCAACTTTGGCGATATTAATAAAGATGATATTAATAAAGTTAACTACGGAAAAGTTACGCTTAGTTTTGAAAATGAAATCCCGGCTTCGCTTGCTTTTACCGGTAAAGTATTGAATCAATTTTTTGCTCCGGTTTTGGAGCTGCCGCCGGCGTATAATTCGGTGCAGCAAATTGTAATTCCCGCTCCGCAAGTCGATCAAAACGGAAACCTGCTAAAAGTGGGTCAATTAACTACGGAAATTGAATTGAAAGGCGAAGATATACA
>JALSTI010000185.1 GCA_026983795.1 Melioribacteraceae bacterium | reverse complement strand
CGATTCGAAAATTTGCGCCGTTTCATCGATAAAAACCGGATAATGATTCTTCATACCAATAGGCGAACAACCCCCGCGAATGTAACCCGTTAGAGGAAACAATTCTTTTACTTTTATAAGTTGAACAGATTTATTTCCGCTAACTTTAGCAGCTTTTTTAAGATTCAATTCAAAATTACCGGGAATGCAGAAAACATTTATCCCGGTTTTATTTCCCCTTGCAACTAAAGTTTTGAAAACCGTTTCGGGATTTTTACCGATTTTTTTCGCAACCGAAACGGCATCTAATTCATTTTCATTAAAATCATAGGTAACAACATCAAAGTCGATTTTTTCCCGTTCTAAAATTCTAATTGCATTGGTTTTGCTCATATATATATAATTGCCGGATTAAAATTACTTCCCGTCCGATTGGTTTTTTGTATCGAGTATCAAATCGGCAACAATATGTCCGCTTTCTTCCAATATCGGGTCGTCAATTTTAAGATATTTATCATCAACTTCCCCTTTTCTTTTAAGCTTTAGTTCTTTTACTTTTTTACGGGCTTCTTCCCTTTCCTTGCGTTTAGCTTCGTTTTTTTCGCGCTCTTTTTTACGTTTACTTTCCAAAAGTGAGAATTTTTTCTTTTTCTTATTAGCTTTATATTCCGCAATATCCTCAAACATATATTTAAATTCAGTTTCGTTTTTAATTCTTTCCTCATGCTGTTTAATCAGTTTTGGAATAACGGAAGATAAATCTCCAAACTTTTGAAAACTCGTCGGTTTAATCATATCCCATTTAAGTGCGCTCGGATTTGAGCTTTCGCCAAACTCATCGGGATCAATTGCGGAAGGCATTTTAACATCGGGAATAACGCCAAGATTTTGAGTGCTGCTGCCTGTTATCCTATAAAATTTTGCTATGGTCAATTTCAATTCGCCTGCTTCCGATCCCAAATAAGGAAGGAATCTGTCCAAATCGATTAAATTTTGAACCGTTCCCTTTCCGTATGATTGTTCGCCTATAATCAGTCCTCTTCCATAGTCTTGCAAAGCTGCCGAAAAAATTTCCGAAGCCGATGCGCTGAACCTGTTGATTAAAATTCCCAAGGGACCGTCATAAATTATAGAAGGGTCGGGATCATCGCCCTCATCCACCGTTCCGTTTGAATTTTTAACTTGAACGATAGGACCTTTTTTAATAAACAAACCCGAAAGTGATATTGCTTCTTCCAAAGATCCGCCGCCATTATTTCTTAAATCGATTACAATTCCGTCGACATTTTCTTGTTTAAGCGTATCCAATAATTTATGCACATCGCGTGTAGTACTTCTATAATTAGGATCGCCTTTTCGTTTGGCTTCAAAATCGACATAAAAACTGGGTATTTTAATTACGCCTATTTTAAAATGATGCCCCGTTTCGTCCAATTGGAATATTTCTTTTTGAGCGGCTCTTTCATCCAATTTCACTTTATCTCTTACAATTGCAATAGTATCGGGAGGTAAATCGGCCGAAGCGTTTGCTTTTAAAATTGCCAACCGTACGGTTGTACCTTTTTTACCTCTTATAAGATCAACAACGTCATCAATACGCCAACCTATAACGTCTACTAATTCCCCTTTGGGTCCTTGCCCCACGGCAACAATTCTGTCGTCTGCATGCAATAGCCCGCTTTTATAGGCAGGTCCACCGGGAATAATTTTAACAACTTTGGTATAATCGTTTTCGGTTCTTAATTGCGCACCTATTCCTTCCAAAGAAAGTTTCATTCTTATATCGAAGTTCTCAGATTCCCTGGCGGACAAATAAGCCGAGTGCGGATCGACCGCATTAGCAAAAGTATTTTCGAACAGTTCAAACACATCTTCCGATTTATATTGAAGAATTGCTTTTTGATAATTTTCATACCGTTTACTTAAAGTTTCGATTATTTTGTCTTCTTTTTTCCCGGTCAGTTTTAAGTTTAGCGATTCATATTTTAATCTTTTCCGCCAAAGTTCGTTTAACTCGTCTACCGACTGCGCCCAATCGGCGTTTTTTCTGTCGGGTTCGTAATATTCGTCAATTGTGTAATCGAACTTTTGTTTTAATCTGTTCAATATATATTTAGTGCGGGAATTAATTCTTTTCTTATAAACGTTAAAGATATCATAAGGCGGTGTAATTATACCTTTTTTAAGATCATCGTCCAATTGAGTTCTATATTTTTCAAATTTTTCTATATCCGATTTGAGAAAATAAAGTTTATTATAATCCAACGATTTCAATAAGTTATCGAAAATAACCGATGAAAGCGAATCCGTTACTTTGATATGTTTATAATGATATCTTGAAAATATTTTTGTTATTACTTTTTCAATTTGAGGGAAGTAATCTTCGGGGGTTACCACACCGTTAGTATCAAGCACAGTCGTTTTTTCCACTTTCGGGTGGGCAGTTTGGGCATCGCAGCTTTCAACAGAAAAGAGTAAAATTACTGCAGCAAGTAAATATTTCATATTCTCCATCCAAATTTTGAGTTTATCTTAATAATACAAAAATAAGTTATAATAGTTTCATAAAAATGAATTAAATTAAATATATTGCTTCATTAATATGAACTGTTAGTACAAAGATAATGGATATTGAACTCATAAGAAATTATTGTTTATCAAAAAAAAGCGCTGCGGAAAGCTTCCCTTTCGATGATAATACCCTGGTTTTTAAAGTAGCAAATAAAATGTTTTGTTTAATGGATCTTAATCCGCCGTTCAGCATAAACCTAAAATGCGACCCGATAAAAGCAATTGAATTAAGGGAAACTTATTCCGGCGTAAAACCGGGATATCACATGAACAAGAAACATTGGAATACAATTGAACTTAACAGCGGAATTCCGGACGGTAAAATTTACAAATGGATTGACGATTCGTATAATTTGGTGGTTAGCGGTTTACCTTTGAAACTAAAAATGAAATTGATTAAAGAATAACCATCATGAAAAATAAACTGTTATTCTTTCAATCCTAAAAAATCGAGTAATCTTTTATGCCCATCTTCGGAAAGTTTAACATCGTATTTTTTGTAAAAGAGAATAGTACTTTCAATTGATTTAAAATAGCTCTGACAGTTTTCGCAATTATCAAGATGATTTTTAATTGCAGCGCATTTAGGCGAATTGAGATCCTCGCCTAAATTTTCACAGAGGTGATGCATAACTTCTTTGCAAGTTATATTGTTTTTTTTATTCGCCAAAGGTTTCATTTAATTCATTCCTCAAAAATGCCCTTGCTCTATGTAAACGGGATTTAACGGCCGGAACGGATAAATTTGTCATCTTAGCCGTTTCTTCCGTCGAAAATCCTTCAACATCCCTCAGAATAAAAATTATTCTGTAATCATAAGGAAGTTTCTCAATCGATTTATCCAAAACCTCGCGCAACTCATTGTTTTCCGTTACTTTATCAGGGGTTACTTTCCATTCATGTAAATGAACATTGTTCACTAATGCATCGTCATCTTCCAAATAAGTAAGATTTTTATTCTTTTTAGAACGCGCTAACATTAAGCAATGATTACTTACAATCGTATACAACCACGTCGATAATTTGGAATTACCGGAAAATTGATGCAACGATTTCACCATGCTTAAAAATGTTTCCTGCATTGTATGCTCGGCTCTTTCCTTATCCCTGCAAATTTTAAAGGCAAAATTATAAACAGTTTGCTCATATCTTTTTACCAACTCGGTAAGAGCCGCCGCGTCGCCTTGTTTCGCTTTTTCTATTAATTGTTTCTCATCCATTAAATTTGATGTACTTTCTAACAAAAAGATTCAATATGATTACTTAAATAACTCATAAAAAACGGAGTTGAAATTTACTATAACACGGCTTATTATCCTAATCCGTTAAAACAGAGGGTTAGAATGATTATTAAGATATATGAAATATTGCATTTTTGAACAAATTTATACAAATTAATAATTATAATTAAAATCTTAACATTTTGAACAAAAAAAGAAAATTTTTATCTTTATGAAATAAATTAAACATTGTATTTGGACCCATGGAAAATCAAACTTATTTAGCTTTACAAAATAATAAGCTGTTAGAAAATATTGACATATCTGGAATTGATCTTGCCAGTATAAACGGCGAATTTATATCAATTAACGAAGGTGAAATTTTATTTAACCGTGGTGACGATGCCGAATCGATTTATTTGGTTGTTAACGGAGAGATCAATTTGCTTAAAAAACAGGAAACCGGAAAAACTTTATCTTCGGTTTTCGGCGAAAACGAATTTTTTGGCGAAGAAGAGTTTCTTAAAGACGTTAAAAGGAATACAACCGCAGTCGCAATTACCGATTCATACCTTATCAGGTTAAATAGAACAGAGGTAAACAAACTCATCGACCAAAACCAGGAAATAGCCGTTAATCTTTCTACTAACGTTCCAATTGACGATGATAGTTATATGGAAAATTTTGTAGACGAAACACTTGTGGAAAATATTTTTGACGAAAGCGTAAACCATGTTGAAAACAAGCAAGCAATAGAAACGGAAAAAATAGATATTAGCGAAATAACCGAACCTGTTGAAAACAATATTGCCGCTTCAGAACAATTTCACTTAGCCGAAAACGAAAATCTGGTCAATGATATTTCCGAAAAAATTCAAGATACTCTTCCGGTAAATCACGAATTTCCGGTTGATCCAACAAGTAACTTTTCAAACGAAAATGATACGGTTCTACAAAACAATTTACCTTACGGGGGAGAAATGGATATTTCAAATAACAATCAAAATAATTTGGAAAACGAAAATTTCAAAAATGAATTTGAAACGGGAGAGAGTAAAAATTCCGAAAATATTTCCGATAATCAGGAAATAAATACCGTTGAAAAATTAATGAACGATTTGGGCGAAGAAACCCATAATGATCTTTCCGATGACCTGATAACAAACGAACCGGATATGAATCCGGCATATCTTTACAAAAATAAAATAATTAACGATGAGGATATAATGACTAAAGAACAGCTGGAGATGATAATTAAAGCTGCGCAATTGGTTAATTCGAATATAAAACTTGACGACGTTCTGAAAAGCATTGTGGACGTTGCCGTAGATTTAACCAATGCAGACCGCGGAACGCTATATTTAGTCGATAAACAGAAGCATGAATTATGGTCGAAAGTTTTGTTGGGCGACGAATTAAAAGAAATAAGACTTAAATTCGGTGAAGGCCTTGCCGGATGGACAGCAAAAAATGATGAAGTTATTAATATTAAAGACGCTTATAACGATAAAAGATTTAATGAATCATTCGATAAAGAAAGCGGGTACAAAACCGAAACAATTTTATGCTATCCCATAAAAAACAAAAGAGAAGAAATTATTGGAGTTTTACAACTTTTAAATAGCGCAAACGGTGCTTTTAACGAAAAGGACGAGTGGTTTTTGAATGCCCTTTCTTCGCATGCTTCTATTGCATTGGAAAATGCTTCGTTGGTAGAAAAACTTTTGGAAACGGAAAGAAATTCCTCGCTTGGTAAAATGGGTAGTTTCCTGATTCAGGATATTAAAAAGCCAGTGCTGGTAAGTAAACGGTACGCCGAACATCTTAGTCAAAAAAACTTGCCGCGCGAAATTAAACAAGTTGTTGATATGCTTTTAGAACAATTAAACCAAGTTTCCGATCTTATTCTTACAACTTCAAACTATACTGAAGGCTCTTTGATTTTACGTAAAGAGAATAAAAGCTTAAACGATACGCTTAAAGAATTTATTAATCGCGTTGAACCTTTTACGCGTACAAATAATTGCGATATAATTACGGAACTTTCCGGTGATGTTAATGTGTATATCGATTCAAAAGAATTTTACCAATGTTTTTACAATATTATTAAAAATGCATGTCAAGCTTTACCCGAAGGCGGAAACATATTCGTTGGTACCTCACGCGAAAATAATTACGTAAATATTACTTTTGAAGATAAAGGAACCGGAATTGAAGCCCAAAATTTAGAAAAGGTTTTTGAACCGTTTACTTCTTTTGGAAACTCGAAAGGTCCCGGACTTGGTTTGGCAATCACCAAAAAAATTGTTGAAGACCATAACGGTAAAATTTCCATTGAAAGCAAACCGAACGAGGGAACTACAGTTAATATTCAGTTGCCTGTCCGGTAATTTAATAATTTAATGAAATACGACCTCATAACGGTTTTAGGTCCAACGGCAGTTGGTAAAACCAAATTAGCCGCATTGCTCGCCGATCGTTTTAACGGAGAAATAATTTCCGCAGATTCGCGCCAAGTGTATAAAGGAATGGATATTGGAACGGGAAAAGATTTACAGGATTATGTTGTAAACGGAAGTTTAATTCCATACCATTTAATAGATATTATAGAACCTTCGGAAGAATTTAACGTGTTCCGGTTCCGCAAATTATTTTACGAAACCTTCAAACAAATAACAGGAAGAAATAAAATCCCTTTTCTGGTTGGAGGAACGGGTTTGTATCTTAACGCCGTACTTAGCAATTACAATTTAAAAGAAATCGATTTCAACAAAAAAAGAATAAATGAACTAAATAAATTACCGGTTATAGAGTTAACGGAAATTCTTAAATCGCTTAACCCGAAATTGCATAATACTACCGATCTCAAAATAAAAAACCGGGTAATAAAAGCAATAATAGTAGCCGAACAAAGTACAAATTCCCAATCAAACGAATATCCTAAACTTAATCCGTTAATAATAGGTATTAAATTGGAACGCGAATTAATAAAGCGGAATATTACTAATAGATTAAAAAATCGATTGAAAAACGGAATGGTTGAAGAAGTGGAAAATTTAATGGCAAACGGAATTACTTTGGAAAAACTAATGTTTTTTGGTCTTGAATATAAATATGTTAGTTTGTACTTATCCGGAAAGTTAAACTATAACGATATGTTCCAGAAACTTAACAGCGCTATTCATAAATTTGCAAAACGACAAATGACTTGGTTTAGAAAAATGGAAAGAAGCGGAATTAAAATAAATTGGATTGAAGGACCGGATTTTGAATCGGCCGGTAAAATTATTTCCAAAGAGTTTTTCGATGAAAATTAATAATAAAACGGTATTAATCACCGGTGCTTCAAGCGGAATTGGCAAAGCTTTGGCAAAATTATTTGCCAAAGAAAGAAATAAATTAATTCTTATTGCCCGCCGTACGGAAAAACTTGAGGAACTAAAAGACGAACTAAGCGGCAACAACGGCGAAATTTATTTATACAAATGCGATGTTAGCAACAGCTCCGAAGTTAGCAATACTTTTGCTGATATAAAAACAAATTTCGATTCGATAGATATTGCAATATTTAATGCAGGACAATCGTACTTAATGTCGGTTAAAAATTTCGATTCGCATAAAGCCGAAGCAATAATAGGGACAAATTTCTTCGGAATTGTTTATCCTCTGGAACAGCTACTCCCATTGTTTTTGGAAAGAAAAAGCGGAACAATAGTAGGCGTTTCCAGTCTTGCAGATAACAGGGGTTTTGCAGGCAGCGGTTTTTATTGCGCAAGTAAAGCTGCGGTTTCAGTTTACTTGGAAGGTTTAAGCGTTGAGTTAAAAAAATATAATGTAAAAGTAATTACCGTTAAACCGGGCTTCGTAAAAACTGCAATGACCGCTAAAAATAATTTTCCAATGCCAATGTTGATGCCGGTTGATAAAGCCGCATCTATAATATTTAACGGAATTAAAAAAGGGAAAAGAATTATACAATTTCCATTGCCAATGGTAATTAGCTCGCGTTTAATAGGGTTATTACCGGCGGGGATTTACGAATTTTTAGCTTCTAAATTCGACAGAAAAAGAAAATGAAGAATTAATCCGAAGTTTTATATTCGTTCAAATCCCAATTATAAGAAAGATAATCAATATCCCATTCGCTTAAATTATTTTTTATATCTTCTGCAATCCCGGCAGGTAAAAATTGCGAAATATATAACAAAACCTCTTCGTCGTTTTCCCCAAAATCATCTTCGTACCAATCCATTATTTTAGAGAGTTTTGCCTTTCGATTATTAATATCAAAATAATTTTTAGTGCTGTCGTTAAAAAATCTTTTAGCTTGACCGGTTAATTGCTCATCCAACTTATTGCCCAAATAAGCCTCGTTGCGTAAAGGCGGACAACTAACCGCCGCACAGACCAAAGCAAAATGGATTCTGGGTTCTTTGAATTTTTTCCGGATTATTTTATGCTCTATATCGTTAAGCGTAATTCTTTTATGATTGATGCGTACAAAGTCTTTATCCCATATTGTAGTCTTAAAAATGTGGGCAAGAATTCTACCGCCGGAATGAAGCTCGTTAATACTTTCTATAGGATAATTGTCCAGAATTATTTTTAACGTATATGCGTTGTATGCATTTAACCAAAAAGCAAGTTTATCGTTTTCGTTTTTAAATTTATCCGGATCGCTGTTATTTAAATATTCCAAATATTTACTTAACCGTCCGTCTACTTTAAGTTGACTGTAATTAACAAGACCGTTTATCACATATTTTTTCAGAATTGAAGTGTACAACGAATCGGGATTACTTAAAATATTTACGAACAGAAGCGCGTTAACAATTATTGTTAAAACGGTTTTATACATTTTTTTGTTTCTCCAGTAAAGAACTGATTTCATTATAAAGATAACTTTGTATTGATGTTTCGGAATTTAACCACACATTCAAATCTTCTTCCGTATCAATGTCCAATAATTTGGGAAGTGTTTTTACGTTTTTACCTAATTCAATTATTTTTATCATGGTTTTTGCATAAACTTCTTCGGTACTCCAAGCAATTCCACTAAATAATTCCGGTATTAATTTTTTCATACCAAGCAGATAATAACCGCCGTCCGGAGTTGGACCAATAACAACATCAAATTTTTCGAGGTAATCAAATGCGGTACGAATTAATCTGACGTTCATATCAGGAATATCGGTCCCAATAATTACAACTTTTTCTATTCCCCTATCGAATAATTCTTTAAATGCGATTAACATTCTTTTTCCGAGGTCGGCGCCATGTTGATGTAAAAAGACAAAGTCTTTATCAATCCATTGCTTAATTCTCTTTTTATCCTCTTTATCAGAGTAAAAAAGAAACACGTTAACATTGTTATCCAATTTAGAAGCTTCGCTAAATGTATTATGGGCGCAAAGGTTATAAAACTTTAATGCTTTTTCATTGCCTAAGGTTACCGCCAATCTTGTTTTTATTTTTCCTTCCTCAGGATATTTAGAAAATATAACTAATCCGTTTTTTTTCATTTTTTATTTTTCCAATTTAAAATATTGTTTATACAACTTATCGGGTTTGACGCCCATAAAATAAAGAGCAAAATAATAAACATTTTTAAGTTGTGTTTTAATAATTCCTTGTTTATTAAACCTTCTGGCCGATGTTATAACGGCGGCGGGCAATTTAATTACCCGGGTTATTTTACGGGCTTTCCTTAACAGCTCAACATCTTCAAAAATCGGCTGATCCGGAAAACCACCTAATTTATAATAAAATTCTTTCCGAATAATTATTGCTTGGTCGCCGAAACTTGTGAACACCGAATCAACGGAAGTAAACCGAGTATAAAAGTTTAATAAAATATTATCAGAATCGAAACCCAATTTGAAAAGGGCTATTTTTGTTTCAGGATTTTCAAAATATTTTTCAATTAATTCAAAAGCATTTTCCGGCAACCTGGTATCTGCATGTAAAAAAACTAAAATTTCACCGTTTGCATTCTTTCCGCCTTTGTTTAATTGTTCTCCCCTTCCTTTTTTGGAATGAATAATTTTCAAATTGAATTTTTTGACTATGTTAATTGTTTCGTCGTTACTGCCTCCGTCAATAATTATAATTTCCGGTTTTTTCTTAAAAGAAAGTAAGTTTCCAATTGTTTTTCCGATGTAATTTTCTTCATTTAAAGTTGATATTATAACAGAAAATTTAGCCATAACTGAAAATTATTTTATTAATGGGTTTTAGAATGTCGTACAAATGATAGAAAAGACAATTAATTTTTGGAAAAAGCTTCGGAGAAAATGGTTTTTAAAATGATTATGCTTGCCATAACGGTTCCTTTAATTGTGCCGGTTACTTTTGATTTTCCTATACGCTTTCTGTAGCTGACAGGTATTTCTTTAATTTTATATTTTTTCTTTGCCGCTTTAATTTGCATTTCAACCGTCCAGCCGTACCATTTATCTTTCATATTCAACTCTAAAAGTTTATCGAATTTTATTGCTCTAAACGGACCAAGATCGGTATATTTTTCATTCCAAAACAATTTAATCAAAATTCCGGCAATTATACTTCCTATTTGAGATTGAAAAGGAAGGGCGCCTTTTTCTCTTTTACCTAAAACCCGGCTTCCCAAAACAAAATCGTATTCCCCGTTAATAATCGGGTCTGTTAATAAAGTGATCTCTTCGGGATAATCGCTAAAATCGCCGTCCATAAAAACAATAATATCGATATCTTTTCCTTTGCAGTATTCAATACCTTTCAAACATGCGGCTCCGTAACCTTGAAACGACTCATATAAAACTGTAGCTCCGGCTTTTTCCGAAACTTCCGCCGTCCTATCGGTTGAATTATTATTAACGACTATAATTTCGTCAACAATATCTGCCGGAATTTCACCGACTACTTTACCAATCGATTTTTCTTCGTTAAAGGCGGGAATAATTACGGCAATTTTCATATTTGCAATTGAGTTCAAAAAAGAAAAATATTAATATTTAAAAATATGACTTTTATAACATTTTAGCTCGACAAATAATCCAATTGAAGTAATTTCTTCCACATTACGAAGATAAGATTTATTGTGTAAAAGATCATAAAGTTCTATTTCATTTTCATCCGGTTCAATATTGAATTTAATTCTGCAAACCGATTTTACATTAGAAAAATTCACAACAATAAGTCTGCGTTCTCTTTCAAAGACCCAAAGCCATGCAAGTATATTTTCGTAAGTGGTATTTCCATCCCAAGCGGGTAGAGTTTCTATAAATTTCCAACTTCCTTTTTTAAATACTTCGTCCTTAGTAATTTTCAATAATTTATTATAAAATTTCAAAATTACATTATTTGGTTTTTCTGCAGGTTCCCTGTTCAATTGAACGGGTAATTTAATTTTCTTCCCTTCAAATTGACCGTCGAAATATAAATGCATTCCCATTAAAGTGGAAATAATTGTTGCGGCAGCTTTAGAACGTTTTTCGCCAAACATTGCAACCGCTCTTTCTTCATCGTGGTTTTCAATAAATCTTACCATTTTTTTTTGATAATCTTCCCCGGCTCTAAGATGAGCTTTGATATCCGGAACGTAATTTGCTCTTAGGCGGTCGGTTAATCTTTTATCGTATGTATAATCGAATCCTAATTGTTGTAGCTGCCATTCAAGGTCCCAATAAGCTTCCGCAATAAAAATAAAATTTTTATTTTTATTTTTAACGACAGAAATTGCCTCCGACCAGAATTCATTTTGAGGTTTATTATATCCCGATTTACTTAAAAGCGATCCCCAAGTATTTTCGAAGACATGGTTCAAATCCAGCATTGCCATATCACACCTTACTCCGTCTGCTATTTCACTAATCCGCAGCAAAGTTTGTATCATAAATTCACGGGCTTCCTTTTTAAAGTAATTCACTTGAATTGTATCTTGCCAAGCCGGAAAAAAAGGGTCCCTTCCGTGAGCAAAAATTTTACCGGGTAATAAATCCGGTCTAAAATAAGTATATGAATCATTTTCAAAAAAATCTTCACCGGCTTCCAAAAAAATATCAGGATGTGTTTTAAGAAGCGATGTTTCTGCACTAAAATGGTTAGGCACAAAATCCAAAATAAGTTTTAAATTATATTTTTTTAATATTTTCCTTAAATTTTGTAAACGTTCCAAATTTCCGAAAACCGGATTAATATCATAAACATCAATAGCATACGGGGAGCCTGCCACATCTTCTTTCTTCCAATCGCTTAAAGCTTTGGAATAACTTTCAACGAGTCCTTCTTCAAAACAGTATTTATCAACTATTTCTTTATTTGTTTTCCAAATTCCCATCAACCAGACATAATCCATTCCCATATCTGATAAAGATTTCCAAAAAGATCCGGGGACTTCGTCAATAAAAACATTATTGCCAAATCTTTTAATCCATATTCTGGTAAAAATTTCGAATAAATTGGGATTACTTATTTTCATTAATTATGTAATTACTCTATTTGAATTAATGATTTGTTTTTTCTCTTTTTGAAGTTCTTTTATTTCCTGAAGCAGCTCTACTATTTCCTGATCGTTTTTTGAATTGGTTAATTTTTGATTTTTCTGTTTAATTAATTCATCTAATTTTTTAATATTGAATTTTTTAATTGTATCGCTTGCAATTTTTTCCAAATCTTTTTCGACCAAATTGGAGCTTGCAATTTTATTCCATTTTGAACTTATCGCAACTTCACCGAGCGTTAAAGACAGAATAAAATCTTTACTTTCCTCGTCTTTAATTTTTTCAATCAGATGCGCGGTAGAAACATTATGTTCCTTAAATTCTTTTAATACCATTTTCGCCAAACTTTTCAGCTTAGGGTTTTTTAAATCATCGGGTGAAATATTATCGAAAATTTGTCCTACAATATCCTCATTGCCTTCAAAGAGAAGGGTAATTATTTCTTTTTCCATCGGGTCTATTTTAGCAGTGGCAAGATTTGCCGAAACGTTTCGTATACCGTTAGAATCCACTTGATAAGCCGTTCTTTTTTCGCTTCGTCTTGTTGATTTCCGCATAAATTTTTCAAGCTCGCTTTCCAATAATTTTTCCCGCAAATTAAATTTTTTTGCAATCGATTTTAACAGCAGACTTCTTTTAAGATCATCATTTACTAAAGATGCACTTTTTACCAATTCTCTAATTGCACCGGCATATTTACTAGAATCTTCAAATGCGCCCATTGCTTCGAATTGTGCTGTTTGATATTCCAAAAAATTTTGCGAGCGTTGTATTTGTTCCTCGAATTGCCCGGTTCCGAATTTATTAACGTAGGAATCGGGATCGTAACCTTCCGGCAAACTAAGCACTTTAATATCGAAATCCTGTTTGAGTAATAACTCGATACTTCGCATTGCGGCTTTTTGTCCGGCTTCGTCGGCGTCAAATAGCACTACAATATTTTTTGTGTAACGTGAAAGCAACCGTATTTGTTCTTCGGTTAAAGACGTTCCCGATGAAGCAACAACATTTTGAATTCCGTTTTGGAAAAGAGAAATTAAATCCATATAGCCTTCAACAAGAATTGCTTTATTTAATTTTCTGATTTCATCTTTGGAATGATATAATCCGTATAAAGATTTACGTTTGGAATAAATAGGCGATTCGGGTGAATTTAAATATTTTGCGGCTTTATCAGTATTTTCTAAAATTCTACCGCCGAAAGCAATAACCCTGCCGTTGGGAGAAAATATCGGAAAAATCACTCTCCCTCTGAATTTATCGTAGAATTCGCCGTTTGCTTTCGAATCAATCAAACCCAGCAATTTTGCTTTTTCGAAATCGATTTTATTACTCTTGCAAAAGTTTACAAAATCGTCCCATTTGTTTTTAGCATAACCCAATCCAAATAATTTTTGCGTTTTTATTTTAATATTTCTTCTTTCAAAATATTCTCTGGCAATTTGTCCGTTAGATTCTTTAAGTAAATTATTGGAAAAGTATTTAGCGGCTTTTATGTTAATTTCATAATATTCCTCCTGTAAATTTTGATAACCCGCATCTCCGGTTTTTTGATATGTAAGCGTAATTCCAGCATATTCCGCCGCTTCCTGAACCGCTTCGGTAAAAGAAATGCTTTTAAAATCCATTAAAAACTTAAATATATTCCCTCCCGCATGGCAACCGAAACAATGGTAAATTTGTTTCTCTTCGCTGACCGTAAACGAAGGGGTTTTTTCCTGGTGAAACGGACATAAACCTACATAATTCTTTCCTCTTTTACGTAATTGCACATATCCGGAAATTAAATCTACTATATTTACCGCCGATCTTATTTCTTCAATTTTTTCTTCTGGTATTCTCATATATATAATATATATTTTGTAATTCGAAATTCAAACAATTACGCAAAAAATTATTTGATTAAATTATATTTTTAACCGGAAAGGGATAAATTTATTTTCCCTTATATTTGCAGGTAGTTAATACTAAAATATTTAATTTATGAATCACAAAAATAATATATTGATGCTTCTTGCGGCAAATAAATTTGACGAAACGGAATTTTTAACAGTAAAAAAATTTATCGATAAATCTCATTTTAACCTTTTTATAACTTCCGATGCAAACTCGTTATGCACCGGTAATTCCGGATTAAAAATTAAAGCCGATGTTTCTTTTTTTAATATACACACCGGCAACTTTATTTCACTGATAATTATAGGCGGACAGGGAATAAGAAATTATTGGAATAATCAACTTTTACATAAGATTATTAATAATTTTCACAAAGAACAAAAATTAATTGCGGCAATTTGCAGCGCGCCCGTACTACTTGCCCGCTCGGGAGTTCTTACAGGCAAAAAAGCAACTTGCTTTCCTACCGACAAAAACGAATTGGAAAAAGAAAACGTAATTTACGTTAATCAACCTGTTGTAACAGATAACAATTTGATTACGGCACAAGGTCCAAATGCCGCTCCTCAATTTATTGAAACTGTTTTGAACAGACTAAAACAAAATATTTGAATTTTATGAAAAAAGAAAATTTATATAAGTATTGTAATAGCTTAACGGAATATTCAAGATTTAAAACAAGGGTCGTTAATATAGGAAGCGTCCCGCTGGGCGGAGATTATCCCATCAGAGTTCAGTCGATGACCACAACAAATACACTCGATACGATTTCTACCGTTGAACAATCCATTAGAATGATTAATGCCGGTTGTGAATATGTAAGAATTACAGCACCAAGCATAAGAGAAGCGGAAAACTTAAAGAATATAAAAGAAGAATTAAAAAAGCGCGGTTATTCAACTCCGTTAATTGCTGATATTCATTACACTCCTAATGCCGCAGAAGTTGCAGCCAGAATAGTAGAAAAAGTTCGCATAAATCCGGGGAATTATGTCGATAAGAAAAAATTTCAACAAATTGAATATACCGGCGAAGAATACGAAAAGGAAATTGAAAATATCCGGAAAAAATTTGCTCCGCTGGTAAAAATTTGTAAGGAATACGGTACGTCAATGAGAATCGGGACGAATCACGGGTCCTTATCCGATAGAATAATGAGCCGCTACGGCGATACGCCTCTCGGTATGGTTGAATCCGCTTTTGAGTTTGTTAGAATTTGCGAAGAACTTAATTATTACGATATCGTACTATCTATGAAAGCCAGTAATCCTCAAGTAATGATTCAAGCTTACAGATTATTAGTGCATAAAATGATAGAAAGTAACAGAAACTATCCAATTCATTTAGGAGTAACCGAAGCGGGAGACGGCGAAGACGGCAGAATTAAATCGGCACTGGGTATTGGAACATTGTTGGAAGACGGAATTGGCGACACCGTAAGAGTATCGCTTACGGAAGAACCGGAACATGAAATACCGGTTGCAATTTCGTTGATTAACAGATATAAAAATAGAACAAAACACGCAAAAATTATCGAAATTACTGAACCGGTTAAAAATCCGTTCGAATATTCGAAACGTAAATCGTTTCAAGTCGGACCAATCGGTAATAAAAACGTACCGGTGGTAATTTCCGATTTTTCCGATATTAAAATAAAAGATTTTACCGATTTGAACTCAATCGGTTACCGCTACTTGACGGATCTTGATAAATGGGAAATGTCCGACACAGCCTCCGATTTTATTTATTTGGGAAAGCACATCCCCGGAATTGAATTACCCAATACTATAAATAAAATATACGATTTTGAAACATGGTTATCATTAAAAAACAAACACAATTCCTATCCTTTGTTTAGTTTAAGAGATTTCAATTCCACACAACAACATTCGGATAGTATAAATTTTATTTGGGTTTCAACCGGCGATGTTTTCTCCGATCAAATTAATTACGCCGCTAATTTACCTTCGGTTGTTTTTATTTTTACAACGAATAACGAACACGGATTTGCCGAACAAAGAAGAATGTTTTTTGAATTTGAAAAAGAAAAAATAGAGAATCCGGTAATTATAAACAGGAATTACAAATTTATTTCCACAGATGAATTTAGATTATACAGTGCAACCGATTTAGGCGGTTTATTGGTTGAAGGTTACGGAGACGGCGTTTGGGTTAGCGCCGGCGTTAACGGTATTAAATCTAAAATCGGCAGAAACATTCTGGTGAATAAAACCCTATTCGGAATTTTACAAGCCGCAAGAACCCGGATTACAAAAACGGAATATATCGCTTGCCCTTCTTGCGGTCGTACTTTATTCGATCTTGTTGAAGTAACAAACAAAATCAGAAAACGGACTGAACACTTAAAAGGCGTTAAAATTGGAATTATGGGCTGTATTGTAAACGGTCCGGGAGAAATGGCGGATGCAGATTATGGTTACGTAGGTTCCGGAATAGATAAAATTACTTTATACAGAGGCAAAGAAGTGGTTTTAAAAAATATTGATTCCGAACAAGCTGTCAATAAATTAATCGAATTGATAAAAGAAGACGGGAAATGGGTTGAACCGCTTAAGTAAACCGGTTAAAAATTTTTCTCACATTAATACAAACTTCCTCATCTAATTTTATTTTTTATCACAATTCACTTACAAACAACTCAATTTTGAACAAAAGCAGATTTTTCCGCTCAATATTTACTAAACATTTTTCCCCTTTTACCGATTATTAATCAAAAGAAATTAAAGGGATTTAAAATGTCTTATTATTTATCATTAGTTGCAAACACATTAAAGAATAAAAAGGAATTTGAATTAGAGCTTAATAAGAACATCGAAAAAATTGAAAAAATACAAATGTTAAAATTCCAATTAGGAATTGGGTATTTTTTGGTGCTTTCTTTTTTATTAATAAAACTGTTTGTGTAAAAATATTTTACACCGACAAATTTTTTTGAAAGCAATATTCAGGCAAACTATTCCAATTTAACCGCAATAAAGCAGCTTTAAAAGTTCCCTGCCCGCGCTAAAAAATTTTGACGAAAAACAACACGGATAGTAAAGTTATTGGCAAAAGGAAAGATGAAAAGGCTAGTATTAACCCGATTTTGGGTTTTAAATCGTAAGCTATTTTGAACCAAACATAAAAAATAAACGCTTCCAACAAGCTGACGCTTAAATATTTATTAAAGTCGAACTCTAAAATATTATTTACTATTACGGTAAGTAAAATTACTACAATTAATGTTAAATCAATTCCGGTAAAAAGTATTTTTCTGCCTTCATAAATTTTCCATCTGATTAACAGCATAAAAATTATAAATATTACCAGCACATAAAAACTAAGGTCGTGTAACGGCATTAAAGTGGAAAAATTGAATTCCGCATTTGAAAAGAGAGGGATGCTAAGTTTAGATACAATAAAAAATATTGTAAAATTTAAAAACACATTAATGTGCGCTACCATCTGTGATTCTCGAAATTGCATTCCTGCCAGCACTAACAATGTTATTGTTGCAATAATAAGAAAAACAAGTTCTTCTATATTAAGCGAAGTTTTTACCGCAAATGAAAAAATGCTGATAAATCCAATAAGTAAAGTGGATAAATATATTAAAATTCGAAGCGTGGGTTTCAGTCCTCCGATTTGTAACGATTTTATCCGTTTCAGCAAATAATTAACTCTAACGGAAAGTTTTAGCGCATCCAAAAAAGGCTCCAATAACAATAATAAAACAGTAAAAAAAACAAAAAGAATTAAAGCCGGAATTTTAATTCCCTGCAAATAAAAAATTGCAAGAACTATATATACCAATGTAAATATTTCAATAAGAAAAACCGAGAGTTCGTGCTTGATATTATTTTTATACAAAATGTAATGTTGATGACCCGTATCGGGTTCAAACGGATTTTTTCTGTTTACGATTCTAACAAAAAAAACTTTTACAGTATCAATAAGCGGAATTCCGAGAAGCATAATTGGAAAGGTTATATCCAAAACTCTGTTATTATAGTCGATAGTTACCAAAAAGGAGGTAAGAACGAGAAAGAAACCTAGTATATATGCGCCTGTATCTCCTAAAAATATACTTGCCGGAAAGGCATTGAAACGCAGGAAACCAATTAAACTGCCAATAAGACTAACCGAAAGCAGAATCAAAAAAGCGTCGCTACGGTTGATGGCTAACGCCAAAATTATTGCAAAAATTAATAATGAAAACCCGCTGGCTAAGCCGTCCAATCCGTCTAATAAATTTATTGAATTAATTGCACCAACTATAAATAATAATAATATTAAATAATTAAAAGGTTCTGATAATGTAAAACCGAACAATTCAACGGATGAATATTTCGACTGGAAATATAAAATTAATATAACAGCTGCAATATTTTGTAAAATAAACTTAATAAAACTATTAAGTCCAATTACATCGTCTATTATTCCCGAAAGGATTAAAATTGTAATAGAAATTAAAATTAATTCCAGCGATTCGAAATTATCTATAAATGTATTTAAAATGGCAAGAACAACAATGAAAATAATTAATCCGCCCATCCGCGGAATTTTAGAAGAGTGTAACTTTCTTCCGCCGGGAATATCTACTATGCTTGCTTTTTTCAATAAAGATATAAAATACGGAGTGAGAAATAAAGTAGCTATAAAACTGGTAAAAAATACAAGCAGATAAATCATTTGAGTTGAATTTTATTTTTTATCTGATAATTCTAATATAATCCGAAAAAGTTAATGACCGACTTGCGCTACAAAACACTTTTCGTAATAATTTAAAGTTACACAAATAAACGGGAATGTTCACATATTTCTAATCAATTTTAGGAGGTGTAACTTTTGGAGGAACGTTTTTTTGGAATCTCTTATAATGATCGCTTCTTTTGGGTAATTTATTCAATTTATCGTTGTTATTACTTTTGCTTTTGCTTGAAGCTGCTTGTAAATCATTTAACACAAAACCACCCGGAGTAACATCATAACCGTTAAAAATTTTATCTGCTTGTTTCAGTTCAGAAATTTTTGTTCTGTTAAATCTGGCAACCATTATTACTTCATCAACCATTCCGGCAAGATATCCAACTTCTTCAAGGGAAAGCACGTCAGGCGTATCATAAATTATGTAATCAAATTTAGGATAAACCGAGTTTACAAACTTTTTCATTCTTTCCGAAGTTAGAACAACCGAAGGATCTTGAGGGAATTCAATTCCCGTTATTACTTTTAAACCTTCCACATGCGTTTCTTTAATACAGTTTTCCAATTCCTCTTTTCTAAATAAATAATGCGCCAGCGAAGGTTTGGATTTCAGATTGAAAAATTTGTGAACGGCGGGCGACTTTAAATTAGCATCTACCAATAAAACTTTGTGACCGTGTGCTGCGAGCATAATTGCCAAATTAGATGCAACCAAGCTTTTTCCTTCCTCTTTTATGCTGCTGGTAATCATTACGGATTTTATTTCTCTATCAAGAAAACCGTATCGCAAATATGCGTATATTCTTTGAAACGAGTCATATTCCTCATTGCCGTTCTCGTCCATAAATCCATCTCCGTTATTTTTCCTTGAAGCATCTATTAACATTGAACGGTTTTTACTAAAATGCGGAACAGTTGAAATAATTCTATAACCTAAAACTTCCAAATCTCCGGCGTCTTTTACATGCGTTGCAAATAAACTCAACCGGTACGCCGCAATTAAACCGATAATTAATCCAAGTAAACCGCCGAATAAAAGATTGAGGAAAATATTTGGTTTAAAAAAGCTTGAAGGTGTTTCGGCGTAATCTATATATTCGATTGCCGCAATTGAATTAGATTCCTCTTTTTTAAACTTATTGAGTAAATTGTCAATTTTACCCATTAATTTGGAATTGAATGTGTATTCCCTGGTAAGCCTTGCAAGATTTTTCTTTTCAAAATTTATTTTTTGATATTGAGGTTCCAGCTCGGTTAAAGCGTCGTAAATTATAGATTCAACCAAATCATCTTTGGCCAATTCCATTTCCACGCTTTGCGTTTTTTGTACAAATTGGAAAATTAAATTTTTAACCTTACTTGTACTTTTCCCGGATTTTAAATTATTATAAGTATAATCCCGAATTAAACTGTCTAATTTAGTTTTAAGAGCATTAACATCTTCCACCTGAAAATCTTGCCAGGATAAAGAAGGTTTAAAGCCCGGATAAATTTTCATTACTTCTTGAACGACGCCTTTAGCTTCCGTTTTTTCAATTTGATCTTGCAAGTTTATAATATCCGGATCCGTAATAGTAACCAGAGCGTCTGCTTTATCAGGTATTAATTTTTTTAATTCCTTCTGATAATTTTTTAGAACAATACCGTACATTTTTATTTGTAAATCCGTAATTTCCAATTCCGATTCAAGTTCCGCAAGTTTGTTAATTAATATTTTTTCGCTTGAACTTAATTCGGGAACGTTTCCGTTTAATTGTTGAAGGGCCAATTCGCTTTTACTTAAATCGGATTGTTTTTCTTCTTTCTTCTTTTCCAGAATTTTTGCCAACGGAACAATATTAGCTTTACTGTTCAGCAGACTTCTTTTATGAATTTCCTTAGCGAACAAATTTGTTATTACTTCGGACTCTCCGGGATCACTGCTTAAAAAAGAAATAAATATTGAGTTATTTGCCAAATCTATTTTATAACGTAAATTACTTTTCAATTTGTTTTTAATGTATGTAATTCTGCGGTTTTTGCCTTTCAGGTCCAGAACTTCTTTTACAACCGGCAAAAGGTCCGCTTTTGCATTTTTATCAATAAATTTTCTGTCTAATACTTGCTTGGCAATTTCGGTTAAAAATTGATCTGAAGTTAATGTTTTTACTTCTGTTTCCAAACCACTCTTGCCGGCTATTAAATATTTTCTAATACTTTCGTCGTTAAAATTGATGACGGCGGTTGCTTTATAAGTTTTTTCTTGGAGAAAAGTAAATGCGGCGGATATAAGTAACATTCCCAATGTAACAGCTACAATAGTCCATTTACGTTTAAGAATTAATTTCCACTTAGGATATTCCGTTGTTTCTTTTATATAACCGTAAGGTGATTTACTTTTCATAATTTTAGAATAATATTTATAATCAAATAATTTGGATTTTTTACAATAAAGTTTTATTCATTGTTTCAAATATGTAAAATTGAGAATTTTATCCCAATTGATTATCGGAACATTAAAATAATTATTAAAAATTTGTGATTCAAAATCAAATCTAATAATAAATTAGATGATAAATTACTAATTTGTCAATTTTATCATATCTTTATTTTCAGTAAGATTTTTCCTTTTTAACCATAAAAACAGAAGTCCGTAATGAAATTATTATCCGAACATCTACCCAATTCAAATTTTAGACCAATTATTCGATTATAATCAGTAAAATATTCTTTCTTCAAGTATAATTATAAAAGAAAATCTAATTCAAATGAAAAATAATCCGTATTTCCCCGATAAACCGGTATTCATAGTTGACGATGAAAAATTATTAATCGAATCGTACAAAATGACTCTTATTGATATTGGGATAAATAATATAATTTCAACAACGGACAGCCGGAACGTTCTTTCGATCATAAAAAACCGGGAAATTCAACTGTTACTTTTAGACCTTTCGATGCCTCATGTAAGCGGTAAGGAATTATTAGAAATAATTAATCACGATTATCCTCAAATACCGGTGATTGTAATTACCGGAAATCATGAAATTGATACAGCGGTTGAATGCATGAAGTTAGGAGCATTCGATTATTTGACCAAACCAATAAGCGAAGGCAGACTTATCAGCTGCGTAAAGAGAGCTGTGGAAATTAGAAATTTAAGAAGCGAAAATGCCAAACTAAAAAACAAAATCATCTCAACAAATTTAACGCATCCCGAAGCTTTCAGCGAAATAATTACTCAAAACGAACAAATGCGGTCCATTTTCAAATATATGGAAGCAATAGCTAAAACCAGCGAACCAATTTTAATTACCGGAGAAACCGGAGTTGGAAAAGAACTTATTGCCAAATCGTTACATAAATTAAGCGGTAAAAAAGGCAAATTCGTCTCCACTAATGTAGCCGGCTTAGACGATCAAATGTTTTCGGATACTTTATTCGGACACAAAAGGGGTGCATTTACCAATGCAAACAGCGACAGAATAGGATTGATTGAAAGAGCAAAGCACGGCACAATATTTCTTGACGAAATTGGAGATTTAAGCGGTACTTCACAAATAAAATTATTAAGATTATTGCAGGAAAAAGAATATTATCCGCTCGGTTCCGATGAACCAAAATACTCCGACGCTTTAGTTATTGCCGCTACAAATAAAAATTTATTCGAACTCAAAGAAAACGGAGAGTTCAGAAACGATCTTTATTACAGATTAAATGTTCATCATATTAACCCTATTCCGCTTAGGGAAAGATTGGATGATTTGCCTTTGCTTATTGAATATTTTTTGGAAAAAGCGGCAATTGCATTTAATAAAAAGATTCCAACCTATCCAAAAGAATTGGTTCAACTTCTCTCAACATATCATTTTCCCGGCAATATTAGAGAATTACAATCAATGATTTATAATGCAGTCAGCGTTCACCAATCCGGTATCTTATCGCTCAATTCATTCTATGAAGTTATCGACGGCAAAAAAAAGAGTCAGCAAAAACCTAACAAGGAATTTAATTCCGGTCAAATATCTTTCTCGTATAAATTGCCTACAATTAAAGAAGCGACAACAGCTTTAATAAAAGAAGCATTAACGAGAGCAAACAATAATCAAAGCATTGCCGCAAGGATGTTAGGAATTACACGGCAAGCATTAAACAAAAGATTAACCACATCGTTAAGGAAAGAATTTACAAATAAATTTTTATAACGGAATTTCTTACAAAATTTTTAATTTTTATAAAGTTGATTAATAAAATAAAGTTTCATAGTTTGAATTTCGGTTTCAAATTCTAAAGGAAATTTATAAACTTAATTGTCGGTGTTTTGATGAAATCCCTACAATCAATATTTGCATTGTTGTTTTTAAGCTCGGCTATCTGTTTTGCGCAACCCGCAAAAAAGGTCCAACATTCATTTAACGACAACATAGTTTTGACCCTTGGCGGCGGACTTGCACAAGGACAAACAGACTATCTTGATACAAAATGGGGATTAAACTTCCAAGGTTCGCTCGAATATTTTTTCTCCACTACCGGAAAAAGTATTTTTAGCTTGCGCCTTGGCGGCGGTTATAGCCAAATTGAAGGCAAAGTTAACTTGGTTTCGGCTCCTGAGTCTTATAAAACACAACTCTTCAACGGCGCTTTTGGGGCTACTTATAATTATAATTTCGAAAACAAAGTTTTTCCCTATATTTATGGCGGATTGTCATATATCTTTTACTATCCGAAACTTTCCGGACCACACGTAAAGAACAATCCTTTAGTCGTTATAGACAATACAGAAAATTCTTTGGCTTTCGAAAGTGAATTGGGCGTTCGTATATTATTGAGCCGGACGGTCAGTTTAACCGGCGGACTCGGTTTCCACTTTCTTACATCGGATAATTTGGACTTTTTAATAGTTAATACATCCAACAATGATTTTTATTTGAGCAGCTTTGTAGGTTTATCATTCTCTTTATTTACGGAAAAAGATTCCGACGGCGATGGTTATTACGACAATGAAGACCAATGCCCAAATGAAGCGGAAGACTTTGACGGTTTTCAGGATTACGACGGATGTCCCGATTTAGATAATGATAACGATGGGATTCCTGATATAAGCGATGCATGCCCGAATAAAGCAGAAGACAAAGACGGTTATATGGATGAAGACGGATGCCCGGATTTAGATAATGATAATGACGGAATTCCGGACGTAAAAGATTTGTGCCCAAATCAACCGGAAGACAAAGACGGTTTCGAGGATTCGGACGGATGCCCCGACCTTGATAATGATAAAGACGGAATTCCCGATAACATAGACCAATGCCCAAATGAGCCCGAAACTTTTAACGGATATAAAGATAGCGACGGGTGCCCGGATATTGCACCTAAGGTTGAAATTCCCAAACCCGTAAAAAAACCGAAACCCAAAACGAAACAGAAAACAAAAAACAAACAAAAACCGAAAAAAGTAAATATAAACGCTCCGAGTCAGTTTCTCTTACACGGCGAATCTATATTTATAGGTCGAACCTCAACTATACGGTCACAAGCTTATTCCGAATTGAATAAAATTGCCCAAATTATAAAAAAATATCCTTCTACGCGCTGGAGAATAGAAGGACATATGGACAACCAAGGAACACCTGAACAAATAAGAACAATTTCTATTAAACGGGCGCGCGCAGTATATAATTACTTCGTTTCCAAAGGAATTCCGGGTTCAAGACTTCAAGTAGTCGGTATGGGAGATTCGGTACCGCTTACTAGCAATTCAACGGCTTACGGAAGAATGAGAAACAGAAGGATTGTTATCGTAAGAATAAAATAAAGATGATCGTTCGAATTATTGTATGGATAATATTTTTATTTGGCGGGGCATTCCTTGGTGTTTGGATTGATTTACATTTGTTCGGTAATATTTTCTTTAATTTGGTTTTCCACCTGTTTACGCTTCCGGCAGGTATATTTTTATTAAACCTCGTATTCAAAATTAGTAAAAATACCGGTAGAACGTTGGCAAAATACGGCAGGGAAGGTAACATTCCAAGAATGCAAACAAATAAATTAGTACGAACCGGTATATACGCATATATGCGTCACCCAATGCATTTAGGACTTATGTTATTCCCCGTTTCAATAGCATTAATAATAGGTTCGTTAAGCTTTTTGATAATAATTTCACCTTTGGAAATTTTACTGATGATTATATTGATAAAACTATTGGAAGAACCGGAAGCCATTAAAAAATTCGGACAAGATTATATCAATTATATGAAAACAGTACCCATGTTTTGCTTGAAGCCGGAATGTATTAAAGAATTGCTTAAAAAATATTGATCCTTGTAATACGTAAACCTGTTGGTTTATTACTTTGCATTTAATTAAATTTACCAATCAATTAAAACGACCAAGACTAAAATTAAGGAAAAGTTAAATTGATTTATTGGGATGTGAGCCCGAATATTATTTCAATCGGACCAATTACAATCCGTTGGTACGGTTTGCTCTTTGCAACCGCATTTCTGGTAGGTTTTCAAATTATGACCAAAATCTTTAAGCATGAGAAAAAAAACTTAAACGATTTAAATGATTTAGTATGGTATATGATTTTAGGCACAGTAATAGGCGCCAGACTTGGTCATTGTTTATTCTACAACCCTTCATATTATTTATCGAATCCTGTTGAAATATTGAAAATATGGCACGGCGGTCTCGCAAGTCACGGCGCGGCTATAGGAATCCTTCTGGCAATTTATTTGTATTCAAAAAAGAAAAAAGACCAGCCTTTTTTATGGGCAATGGATAGAATTGTTATAACTGTTGCTCTCGGCGGATTTTTTATTCGCACGGGAAATCTATTTAATTCCGAAATAATAGGAAAACCGGCAAATGTTCCTTGGTCTTTTGTATTTGTTCGCGCCCATGTTCCCGATCCCCTTACGCCAAGGCATCCGGCACAATTGTACGAAGCTTTGGCTTATCTAACCATATTCTTTATATTAAACCACCTGTATAAAAAATACGACGGTAAATTTAACAACGGTTATTTATTCAGTATATTTTTAATCCTGGTATTCGGCTTCAGGTTTTTTGTGGAATTTTTTAAAGAAGTACAAGAGCCCTGGGAAGCCGCCCTGCCTTTGGATATGGGACAATTGTTAAGTATTCCGCTTATTATACTAGGGGTGTATCTTTATTATAAATCAAAACCCACTAAAATTAAAGGGAAACATAATGATACGTAATTTATTGCCAACTTTTATTTTATTAATTCTACTTTTAGGTTGTAATCAAAAAAACATTAACGATAATTACAATCCTCAAACGGATTCGCTTAGATTTACCGGCGAAGTGCATTTGAGAAATATAAAACAACTCACCTTCGGCGGTAATAATGCCGAAGCATATTGGAGTTTCGATAATAAGCAATTAATATTTCAGAGCGATTGGAATAAAATAAATCCCCACGGTTGTGATCAAATTTTTATTATGAACGCAGACGGATCTAAATTAAGCGACGGCAAACAGTATAGACTTGTTTCTACCGGAAAAGGCAGAACTACATGCTCTTATTTTCTTAAAGACGGTAAGCATATAATATTTGCCTCAACACATGCCGCATCACCGGATTGCCCCGAAGCACCCATGTTTGCAAAAGGAAGATATGTTTGGAAAATATATAGCACATACGACATTTATATGGCAAACAGAGACGGTTCGGACTTAAAATTATTAATCGGCGGCGAAGGTTACGATGCCGAAGCAACCGTTTCTCCTGACGGCAGATACATTGTTTTTACTTCTACGCGCTCGGGCGATTTGGACTTATGGAGATACGACCTGAAAACCGGAGAATATCTTCAGTTAACTTCCGAACTTGGATATGACGGCGGAGCCTTTTTTTCTTATGATTCCCAAAAAATTGTTTGGCGGGCAAGTCGACCCAAAGGAGAAGCTGCCGCCGTATACAAAGAATTACTTGCACAAGATTTAGTGGAACCGAAATCCCTTAATTTGTTTGTAGCCGATAAAGACGGCAAAAACGTAAAGCAAGTAACTCATTTACCCGGCGCTAATTGGGCGCCTTTCTTTATGCCCGACGGTAAAAGGATAATCTTTGCATCCAATCATCATTCCCTTAAATCCGGCGGTAGATTATTTGACCTGTTTTTAGTTAATACGGACGGTACCGGTCTTGAACAAATTACTTTCAGCGGAACTTTCGACGCTTTCCCCATGCTTTCGTTCGACGGGAAAAAATTGGCATTTGCTTCCAACAGAAGAGTTGACCGGAAACGAAGCAGGGATACTAATATTTTTGTAGCAGACTGGATTGAAAATCCGACCGAAAAAGATAAAAACTTTAAAACGCTTAAGTGAAAAAAGAACTTCGAGAATTTAAAGTTTATTGGATTGAGTATTTTTCAAAAAAATTAAAAAGCTTTCCCGATGATTTTCTGGGCGATTTTCAGGTAAGAACATTAAAAATGCCTTCCAAAAACCTTTTGCCAGGAAATATTTTTTTCGGAAAGTTTGAAATAACAGATTCCGATTCGGTCGTTCATTTTAAAGTAGATGACAGATACGAATATAAATATATAATTTATGCCAGCAGAAATAAACCTGACGAAATACTAATTCCCGTTAATCAAAATGATATTAAACAAACGGTTATTGAATATGAAAATTTTATCAGATCAATTCTTAAAGAAATGAAATCCCGTTACCAAGCAAAATTTAATACACTTGTTAATTTCAACGGACTGGCAACCGGAATTTTGAAATTCTATAATATTCAACTTTTTTAATTTTAAGTATGACCGAGCCTGCCAATAATATCAAAGAATATTTAATTAAGCACTTTGGGCAAAAGTTTTTAAACAGTTATATGGATTTTATTTCCGCAACCAGTCTGCCGTATTTGAGAATTTCAAAAAACAACAAAAGTGAAAACGACTTAATTATTAGTTTATCGAAATATGGAATTGAACTTGAAAAAGTAAAAAATATTCCGAATGCATACAAAATTTTAAAAGGTCAAAAAAATGCCGGCAAAACGATTGAATTTGCTCTTGGTAAATATTATATACAGAGTTTATCGTCTATGATTCCCCCGCTGGTTTTGAATCCAAGTTCCGGAGAAAAAGTTTTTGACTGTTGCGCGGCACCAGGTTCTAAAACAACCCAATTAGCCGATTTGATGAATACCGGCGGGACATTAATTGCAAACGAACCCAGCATTCCGAGAGTTAAAGCCTTAGCATACAACGTAGATAAATTGTTGAGCGTAAATGTTGGAATTTCCAAAATTAAAGGTGAATTGATAAGCAAATATTCCGACCATTTTTTTGATAAAATTTTGGTGGATGCACCGTGCAGCGCATTAGGAATTCTACAAAAAAAAGGTGAGGTAAGTAATTGGTGGAATGTTGAACATGTTGAAAGAATCGCTTCTTTGCAAATTAAATTGTTGGTCAGCGCAATAAAAGCATTAAAAACCGGGGGCGAACTTGTTTATTCAACTTGTACTTTAACTTTGGAAGAAAACGAACTTATAATAAATAAAATTCTTGAGAAATATCCTGTAGAATTAATGGAAATTGAATTACCGGTTAAATCGGTAAACGGTTTTACAAAATACAATGGAATTAAATTAAACGAACAATTATATAAGTCCAGAAGAATTATTCCATGGGAAATAAATTCCGAAGGTTTTTTTATTGCCAAACTAAAAAAGACCGGTAGAACCGTTCCGTTGGAAAAATTTACTTTTAAACATCGTGGATTGAAACTTCTGTTGCCGCACAAAAATCCCGTTTCAAAATACCTCAAAAAATTGATTGATTATTACAAAATTGATCCTAATGTTTTTGAGAATTATAAATTTCTTTTAAAGAAAAACGAAATGTTCATAGTGGATAAAAATTGGGATTCTCCTTTATTGGATTTACTGATAAGAGTAGGAATTCCCTTTGCTTATATTGGAAAAAACGATGAAATCAAATTACATTCACACGGCGCACAATTATTAAGCAATAAAATTAACGCAAATATTGTTAATCTTGAAGATGAAGATCAATTGAAAAAATATTTTGAAGGCGGAATATTTAATTATAATTCAAGCCGTTCGGGACAAAAAATTATTACTTACAAAAATTTAACATTAGGAACGGGAATTTTGTTCGACAAAAAAATTAAAAGTCAATTCCCCCGCTCCAAAAGGACGCACGATATAATTTTCCCTTCAAACTAATCTTATTTTTAGACCTTTGAAATAATAACTATTACCATTCCGCCTTTCCCTTGGAACCGGGAACACGAAGGAATTCAATATATTCCATCATCTTCCGTAAAAGACCGGGTTTTACATTAACGATAAATTGAATATTTCAAAGGTCTTTATTACAGACCTGTTATCAATTATATTGGAAAGTCTTATCGGTATTCGCCTTTGAATATAATTCCACTAAACGTTCAAACAGCTTTTCGCACCGTTTTTTACTGTATTTATTAAACTCCTCAATACCGTAAATTTTAGAAAGCGAACGAATCGCATTTGTAAATATTTCAATCAAATCATTTTGTTGAATTAAAATATCGTACGGTAAAAACGCAACTAAATCGAATGCTGCAGCTTCAACAATGGGCAGCAGTTCTTCGTACGATAACTCCGAAAGATCCGATTTATCATCAAAATAATTGGCTTTTTTCCTGAATTTGAATTCCCATCTCATTCTTTCGTTTAACAATGCAACTGCTGTATTTAACGGTATATTAAAATTTATAATCATTTTTCTTCTTTCTTTCTAATTCCATAGTTTTCTTTTAATTATTTTACAATCTTAAACAAAAATTGATTCCGTTTCGAATCTATAAAAACAACATATTTCAATTATTTTATGTAAACTCGTTTACTTTTCTTTATTTTAACAGGAAGCGATTTTAAAATAAATTCATAAATTTGAATTAATGTAATGAATTATAAAAATTTTACAAAAGATCAACTTGTTTCCGAAGTATTAAAACTTAATAAAGAATTGAAACAACTTAAATCTTCTGACCGGACTAAAAAAAATAATGAGAGTTTTAAAAACGGGACAAAGTTGGATGAAATATTTCCTCAAATTGTAAGTAATTCCCCTAATCCTATTTTTATTGTTAATTATAAAGGTAAAATTATTTTTTACAATTCATCTTGTAAAAAAGCTTTGGGTTGTAAGAATGAATTCCTAAACAAGAAATACTCCGTGCTGCTTAATAAAAAGAACGATATTAAAAAAATAGATGCCATAATTTCGGAAGTTTTTAATTCCGGCAAATCTTTTAGTTCTGTTGAATTGAATCTCAACTCTCCGAAAGGAAAAGTTTATAAATCAAATTCCAGATTTTATCCTATAAAGAATAAAAATAAAAAAGTTATTGCCTGCGTAATTGGCAGCACAAATATTACCAAAGAAAAAGTAATTGAAGAAGCACTTAGAAAAAGTCAGGAAACCTTCCGGGCTTTAACCGAATCTTCCACCGATGTTATAATGAGATTCGATAAAAAATACAGGCATATTTATGTAAATCCAATTGTTAAAAAGCAAACCGGGATACCTGCCAAAAAATTTATAGGCAAAACACACAGGGAATTAGGATTTCCGGAACATCTGATTAAGATTTGGGAAGGAGCAATAAGAAAAGTATTCCGAACGGGAAAACCCAATAGAATTGAATTTGAACTTCCAAAAAAAATATGGATTGATTGGTTGTTGGTTCCCGAATTTTCATCAACAGGTAAAGTTCAATACGTAATTACAACAGCCCGGGATATAACGGAAAGGAAAAAATTCTTCGATCAAATTCAAAGACTAAATCAAACGTTAGAGCAGAGAGTAAAAGATAGAACTAAAGAACTACTGCAATTAAACAAAGAATTAAGAAAAGAAATTAAAAATAGAACCAGCGCTGAAAAACTTTTAAAAGAGCGTGAATATCAATACAGAAATATTTTTAATTCTGTACAGGAAGGGTTGTTAATTGTAAACAAGAAAGGAAAAATTGTAGAAGCAAATCCCGCAGCTTCCCAAATTCACAATTATCCCAGAGAAAAATTTATTGGTATGGATATTAAAGAATTAATTTATCCATCTGAATTAGAAAAATTTACAAAGGGATTAAAAAAATTAATTAAAGATAAATTTGTTGTATACGAAGGTAACGCCGTTAAAAGTGACGGGACTGCCATTTTTATTGAGGCAAAAGCAATTGTCTTTATTTATAAGGGAGAAAAACACTATTTAATATCTACAACCGATGTTACCAGAAGAAAAATATCTGAGAGAAAACTTGTAGATAAAGAACAAAATTACAGGGCGCTTTTTAATTTTTCTCCGGGCGGAATTATGCTGGAAGACTATGAGGGTAATATTCTGGATGCTAATCCCGCTATGTGCAATATGTTAGGTTATTCCAAAAATGAACTGATAGGAATGAATATAACACAATTATCACCGCCTAAATATCATCAAAAAATTAAGAAGAACATAAGTTATTTAATGAAAAATAAAAGATTGCGTCATACTGTTCAAAATATAAGAAAAGACGGGTCAATCTGTTACTTGGAATTAAATGAAGCTAAAATTTCCCTTTCTTACGGCGGAGAGTTTATTCTTGTGATTGCTAACGACGTAACCGACCAAAAATTAGCATACCGGAAATTAGCCGAAAACGAGTACCGTTACAGAACACTGTTCGATTCTTCCCCTTCGGGAATAATAATTACTGATAAAAACGATAAAATTTTAGACGTAAATCCCAGTCTTTGCAGCGTTTTAGGATATAATTATGACGAAATTTTAGGTAAACATTCACAAGATTTTTCCTTAAATGTAAACGACTATAGTTTGGAAGAAGACCTTGATGCTTTAGAAAGCGGGAAAAGCATAAAAAGAACAATTCGCTCAATCAACAAAGACGGTTCAAGTTCTTATCTGGAATTAAATAAAATATTGGTCCCTTTGGCTAACAGCGACGAAGGAATATTAATAACTTGCACCGATATTACCAAACGGATAAATTACGAAAAGGAACTCCTTAAAGCTAAAGAAGAAGCAGAAATTTCAAACAGGTTAAAATCCGAATTCCTCGCTCAAATGTCGCATGAAATCAGATCGCCTATTAATGTTATTTTAAGTTTTACATCCTTGTTGCAACAGGAATTAGGGAAATGTAACGATCCCGACTATCTAACTTATTTCGACAGTATTGCCCGCGGCGGTAAACGGATAATTAAAACAATCGATATGATTTTAAATATGTCCGAAATCCAAACCGGCAGCTTTGAAACTTCTCCTAAAAAAATAAATTTAAATGACGAAATTAAAGGTGTAATGCTTGAGTATAAAAGTTTAGCCGAAAATAAAAATTTGAGTATTGAATTTGAAAGCTCAGTTGAAGAAGCAATAATTACAGCCGATGAATATTCATTGAGCCAGATACTTTCTAACTTGGTTGATAATGCAATTAAGTACACCGAAAAGGGCGGAATTACTTTACGGTTATTTCCGAATGAATTCGGCAAATATTCAATTGAAGTTGCCGATACCGGTATTGGAATTTCAGAAAAGTATTTACCCGATCTTTTTCAACCTTTTACGCAAGAAGACACGGGATATACAAGAAAATTCGAAGGAACGGGATTGGGATTAGCTTTAGTACAGCAATATTGCAAATTGAACAATGCTGAGATTTCCGTTTCGAGCAAAAAAGGAAAAGGGAGCGTTTTCAGAATAGATTTCAAATAATTAATAAATTCTAATCGCCTAAAACTTTTTTAAGATAATTTGTGTAAGCCGAGCGGGGCATTTCGTCAATCAGATTTTCGAATTGATTTTTGGTAATGAACCCTTTTTTATAAGCTATTTCTTCAATACAAGCTACTTTTAATCCTTGCCGGTCTTCAATAACTCCAAAAAAATTCGAGGCGCTTAAAAGTGCTTCCGGGGTTCCCGTATCTAACCAGGCAACGCCTCTGCCTATTATTTGCACTTTAAGTTTTCCTTCCTTCAAATAAACATTATTCACATCAGTTATTTCCAATTCGCCTCTTCCGGAAGGTTTTAAATTTTCAGCGATCGAAACAACATCATTATCATAAACATAAAGTCCGGGAATTGCAAAATCGGATTTCGGATTCTGCGGTTTTTCTTCTATAGATAAAGCTTTCCCGTTTTCGTCAAATTCCACAATACCGTATCTTTGCGGATCCTTTACTTGATAAGCAAATATTGTTGCGCCCGAATTTTGGTTTTGTAAAGCATTGTACAAATAGTCCAATTTACCATAAAAAATATTATCGCCAAGGATTAATGTAACCGGATCACTTCCTATAAAATTTTTGCCGATTATAAACGATTCCGCTATTCCGTTCGGTGCATGTTGCACTGCATAGCTTATTGAAAGACCTACACCCGATCCGTCGCCGAATAATTTTTTATACAAAGGAATAGTTTCGGCGTTTGAAATAATCAGTATTTCTTTAATTCCCCCCAGCATTAAAATTGAGAGCGGGTAATAAATTAACGGTTTATCGTAAATTAAAGTAAGCTGTTTACTATAGATTTTAGTAATCGGATATAAACGCGTACCCGAACCGCCGGCTAAAATTATTCCTTTCAATTTATCTCCTAAATTATTTTGTTATTTCAATTTGAGCGCTCGAAATCGGTATTTCGTTTTCATTGAAAACTTTAATCATATACTTGCCGGGCTGCTTAAATTGATATTTAAAAAATGTGTCTTTCCAATGCGGATCTATTTGATATTTTTTAGTATCTATTAATTTTTCATATTCCGAATCGCCGTCTTCATCTTTCCAAACTTGAACAATTATAATTTTGGTATTGAATGGAACATATCCTTTAACAAAAGCGTAAGCAATTCCTTGAAGTTTTGATAACGATAAATTATGCAAAACTCTAATCGGCTTTCCGCTAATAACGGCTTCGCAAAATGTAATTTTAGTACCGTCGTAATAACGGGAGGAAGTAACTCCGGTTCCGGATTTAAATTGTTCTTCAAATTCAACTTTTATAAATCCCGAGGCTAATTCTTTTTGATCGGGGTTTAACACATAAACCTTATAATCACCCGGTTCTTTTAATTCAACGTTAAAAACAGTCCATGTACTTTTATTGCCAGGTCTTTTTAATTGACTGTCGAAAGGTTTATATTCGCCGTTTTGCAATTTATCTATAAACAAATAAAGATGGGCATTTTCAATTACTTTACCTTCATTATCAAACAATACATAAATTTGAGTACCCCAAGGTTTTATCTTCCAAGTTCCCCTGGCATCAATAGGCTTACCGTCCTCCGTAAAACTTTTACAAAAATAAAGTTGTTGGGCAGAAACAACCGCGCTAAAAAATAGAACAGACAGTAAAATTATTTTTAATAACCTCATAGGTTTCCTGTATATTCATTAATAAAATGTAATCCAAAAAAAACGGTTTATAAAAATGTTACTTAAAGAATTTTTCAACTTTATCAACAGCGCCGGGTAAAGTAAAAACAACAACTTTATCATCGGCTTGTAATTGGGTTTCTCCAATAGTAATATAACCTTTATTGTCCCGTATAAAACCGCCAATTATTGCATTTCTGGGAAATTTAAGATCGCGCACTTTCTTTTTTGTTGCGGGAGATTTCGGTAAAACATTATATTCTAAAACCTCGGCATCAACTCCCTGTAAGGTTGCAATGGATATTATATTTGCTTTTCTGATAAATTTGGAAAGATTATTTGCGGCGATCAATTTTTTGTTTATAAGTGAATCAAGTCCTATAGTCTGCGAAAGCGGTAAATAGTCAACATTATCTACTAACGCAATTGCTTTTTTAACACCTAGATGTTTAGCCATCAAACAAGTAATAATATTGGTTTCATTATCTTCGGTTAAAGCTATAAATCCGTCCATATCAACAATTCCCTCTTGGGCTAATAAATCGATATCGCGACCGTCACCTTGAATAACCAAACTTTTCTCGAGATATCCCGCAAGATCTTGAGCTTTGTTTTTATCCGAGTCAATTAATTTTACGCTTAATTTTTCTTCAAGAAGCTTAGCCACTTTACGTCCTACTTTTCCGCCGCCAAGAATCATAATATTTTGCATGGAAGCTTGATCTTTACCGGAAATTTTAAGTATTTCTTCAAGTGCTTCTGGAACCGTAATTACAAAAACTTGATCGTTCGGCAAAAACAAATCATCTCCGGTGGGAATAATTGTTCTTAATCCTCTTTGGATTGCAACAACGCGGAAAGAATAACTTTTAAGTTCGTTTGCAACTTGTTTTAAGCTTTTTCTGATTATGGAAATATTGGGTTCAAGTTTAATTCCCACTAAAGTAAGTTTACCCTTTTCAAACTCTATAATGTCGGTGGCTGCAGCACGCTCAATCAATTTTACCACTTCTATTGCCGCTAATTCCTCAGGGTATATTAAATAGTCAATTCCCAATGATTTAAAAAGTTCAATGTTTTCCGGCGCAACATATTCGGCATGCTCTACTCTGGCAATAACGGTTTTAGCCCCGAGTTTTTTTGCCAATATGCAAGTATTTATATTTATAGATTCAGAAGAAGTGGCAGCCACCAATAAATCTGATTCCTGAATATCAGCTTCTTTCAATGTTTCTATTGATGTAGAGGAACCGTTAACGGTTAAAACTTCGGCAGTCGATGAAATTTTTTCCAATCTGTCGCTGTCAATATCAATACAAGTAATGTCGTGGTATTCACCGGAAAGTTGTTTTGCCAAATGGAATCCAACTTCTCCCGCTCCTGAAATAACAATTTTCATTTTAATATAGTTTTATTTATTATTAATCCAAAATTAAGGTAGTTTGATTAATAATGCTAATTTTTTAGTTCCGATTTTATTTTTATGCTCAATTTAAAGAAAACAAGAATTTATGGCTGAATTACGAATAGGCACCTGCAGCTGGAAATATGATTCATGGAAAGGATTAATTTATCCGGAAAGTTCTAAAATTAATTTTTTAAAAGAATATACGGCGCATTACAATACCGTTGAAATCGATCAGTGGTTTTGGTCGTTGCACGCTAACGGCAAAATAGCTTTACCTAAACGCAATGTAGTAGAAATATACAACAGTTCAACTCCGGAAGATTTCAAATTTACCATAAAAACGCCAAACAGCATTACACTAACGCATCCGTATAGTAAATCGAAAAATAGTCTTGGCAACCCGAATGAATATTTTCTTTCGTGTAATTTATTTAAAACATTTCTGGAAACTTTAGAAAGCATAAAAAGTAAAATTGGAATGTTGATGTTTCAATTCGAATATTTGAACAAACAAAAAATGCGCTCGCTATTCTATTTTGAAGGTCTGTTTTCAACATTCATTAAAAATTGCCCTGAAAATTTCAATTACGCAATGGAAATTAGAAATCCCAATTATTTAAATGAAAGTTATTTCCGGTTTTTGAATGAAAACAATTTACATCACGTTTTTGCCGAAGGTTATTATATGCCAAAAATTTTTAATGTTTATGAAAAATACCGGGACTTTATAAAGAACAAAACCGTAATACGGCTTTTAGGACCAAACCGCAAGGGGATTGAACAAAAAACCGAAGGGAAATGGAATAAAATAATTGAGCCAAAGGACACTGAGCTTATGCAAATAGTTAAAATGATTAAAGATCTTTTATCAAGAGAAGTAGATGTTTATCTTAACGTCAACAATCATTATGAAGGTTCTGCTCCTTTAACAATTAAAAAAATTAATAATTTGCTGGAACAATTTTAAATAGAGTTGATAATTAAGTTAATAAACGGTAAAATTGTCAGGCGATAAGAAAGAAAGTTTATCATACATCAATTTGAACTTGATTTTAATATTCTATAGTCATAGATTTTCACACAAATAATTCAAAATTAAAATGAACTTTTTCAACAATTCCGAAAATAACGACAATAACTCCTTCTTTGATAATGAAGGTTTAAAGAATCGTGTAAAAACATGCAAAGAATATATTTCTTCGGGTCAAACATTAGCCTACCTCGAAAATATTGAGGAAGCTATACAAATGTGCATTGAATTCGATTTTGTTGAAGACGGAATATATTTAGTGGAAGCCGCATTGGAAATTGCGCCTTATAATTCCGAATTATGGTTTTCCAAAGGAATATTTTTAAATAATCTTTTCGCTTACCAGGATGCATTGGAAAGCTTTAACAAAGCGCTTTCCTTAAATCCCAACGATCCGGAAATTTTATTAAACAAAGCAATCTCGGAAGAAAACCTTGAATTAATTGACGACGCTATAGAATCACTTGAAGAATGTCTTTCAATTGAGCCGGCAAACGAAGAAGCGCTTTTTAATTTGGCTTCGCTTTACGAACGCAACGGTCAATTTGAAACCGCGGTTCCTTATTTAAACAAAATTGTTTCCGCCGATCCCGAATATTCCGACGCTTGGTTCGAATTAGGCTATTGTTACGAAAACAGTAACAGGTTGGATTTGGCATTGAACGCATATCAAAAATTTATTGATATTGAACCGTACAATCCAACCGGATGGTTTAACAAAGGTATTGTACTTATGCGTATGAATAATTTTGAAAAATCTATAGATTGTTTTGAATTGGCAATAGCAATTGACGAAAACCTTACCAGCGCTTGGTTTAATTGCGGCGTAGCTTACGCTAATATTAACAGATTAGCCGATGCTTATGAAGCAT
Organism: Melioribacteraceae bacterium; assembly: GCA_026983795.1. Taxonomy (GTDB): domain Bacteria; phylum Bacteroidota; class Ignavibacteria; order Ignavibacteriales; family Melioribacteraceae; genus BMS3ABIN04. Next base: position 10,350 of record JALSTI010000185.1, on the reverse strand, counting down.
TTAAAAAAGTAACAAAAATAGACCCTTTGGATGAAATCAATTGGTTGAATTTAGCTAAAGTTTGCGAAGACTTGGGAAATGTTGACGAAGCTATAGAAATTTATTCTAAACTTCTTAAAATGAACGCCTCTTATCACGAAGCATATTTGGGAAGAGGTTATTGCTATTTGCAAAAAGGTTTAAGAATAAGTGCAATAGAAGATTTTACCAACGCAGTATTATTAAAACACAGCCTCGGTAATTTATGGAAAGAAGAAAAATCCAAATGGCTGCTTGATGTTTTCAAAAACATTATTAAGCTTAAACGCAAAGTTGATTCAGAACCCGAAAATAATTCCGCATGGTTTCAATTGGCGCAGAGCTATATTAAAATTGGGAATTGGAAAGATGCGCTGATAGCATTTGAAAAAACCATTTTAACCGATCCGTCAAACGGACTTGCCTTTTACGGCAAGGCAATAGTTTATTTTTATCTGAAAAACGGAACCGACGCAGTTGAAAGTTTAAGAAGAGCTTTTCAATTAGATGCCAAAATAAAAGACCGTTTTAATATCGACTTTCCGTCCATTATAGATTCGGCACTTTTTAGAAAACTTTTTAATTTCAATAAATAAAACATATTTATGGATTTCCCTGAAATTGATCATAACACTAAGTTAATAGGAGTTGTAGGTCATCCCATTAAGCATTCCCTTTCCCCGCTTATGCAAAATATTGCATTTGCATTAAGAAAATTAAATTATATTTATGTCCCGTTTGATGTTCCTTCAAATAATTTGGAAGATGCAATTAAAGGAATGCTTGCCTTACGCATACGGGGTTTTAACATTACTATTCCGCATAAAGAAAAAATAATCCAATTTATGGAAGACGTATCGGAAGAAGCCGGAGTTATAGGCGCGGTTAATACGGTAATAAATGAAAACGGATATTTACACGGTCATAATACCGACGCTTTTGGTGTGAGTAAAACACTGGAACCTTTTAAAAACGATTTAGCCGGAGAAGATGTATGCGTATTCGGCGCCGGAGGCGCTGCGCGAAGTATAATTTATACTTTAATAAGATTTCATAAAGTTAAAACCATTTATATTATTAACAGAACATTACAGAAAGCCGAATTATTAAGGGATTATTTTGCCGCGAAAATGCATTTTGCGTCAATTAAGTCGTTAGAACTTATGCCACCGGATTTAGTGAAAACTCTTGCCAACTCCAAACTTATCGTAAACACTACTCCGCTGGGTATGTATCCCAACATCGATGACTCTCCAACCGATTTTGTTGAATCTTTCCATAGCAATCAAATTGTGTTTGACGTAATTTATAATCCGTTAAAAACAAAATTATTATCGCTGGCGGAATCACAAGGCGCTACAATAATTAACGGCTTAAAAATGTTTGTTGAACAAGGGGCAAAATCATTTGAATTGTGGACGGGAAAAGAAATGAACAAAGAAGAAATTTATGAGAGATTAACTTCCGAACTTAAGAAATAATTTATTGCAGTTTTGCCAAAGCACTTTTTAACCTTTTTACACCTTCAATCAAATTATCCATTGAATTTGCAAATGATATTCTAACGTAACCTTCTAATCCGAAAGCACTGCCGGGCACTAAAGCAACTTTTGCTTCCTCTAAAAGATAGAGAGATAAATCAACTGAATTTTTTATAATGTAACTTCCGTAAGCCTTACCGAAAAACTTACCTATATTCGGGAAAAGATAAAATGCCCCCTGTGGATTAATACATGTAATTTCTTCAATTTTTGTTAATTCCGAATATAAATAATTTTTTCTCTCTTCGAATATCTTGCGCATTTTTTCAACCGCATCTTGCGGACCGTTTAAAGCTTCAATTGCAGCATATTGTGAAATTGAAGAAGCATTAGAAGTGCTGTGACTTTGTATTTTATTTATCCCGTTAATAATTTCGGGCGGACCGGCAGCATAACCGAGCCTCCAGCCGGTCATTGCATAAGCTTTGGAAACTCCGTTTATCACAATAGTTTTCTTCTTTAATTTTTCGCTTAAAGATGCAAAACTTACAAATTTGTAATCGCCGTATGTCAGCTTTTCATAAATTTCATCGGCAATAATATAGATATCCAAATCCTCTAAAAATTCCGCTAATTGTTTAAGCTCATTAACCGTATAAGCAGTACCGGTTGGGTTTGAAGGGTTACATAATAAAATTCCTTTTGTAAAAGGAGTGATTGCGCTTTTAAGTTCGTCAACCGTAATTTTAAATCCGTTTTTTTCATTCGTCTTAATTATTACCGATTCACCTCCGGCAACACTTACCATGTGGGGATAAGAAACCCAGTAAGGCGCGGGAATTATTAATTCATCGCCGACGTACAACATAGATAAAATTGTATTAAATAAACTCTGCTTAGCGCCGCTGGAAACTACAATATCGGATATATCGTAATCCAGATTATTATCTCTTTTTAATTTATCAACAATTGCTTTTCTCAATTCGGGCGTTCCCACATTCATCGTATATTTTGTGCGGTTTTCGTCAATTGCTTTCTTAGCTGCATTTTTAACATTTTCGGGGGTCGGAAAGTCCGGTTCACCAACGCTAAAATCTATAACATCTATTCCTTTACGTCTCATTTCTTTAGCTTTTGCCGAGACTTTCATAGTTGGCGAAACACCGATATAGCTTAATCTTTTTGAAGCGTGCAAAATTATCTCCATTTTTTTGATAACTGAAATGCAATATAAAATTATTAAAACTAAGTTGAAAGTGAACGTTTTATAAAATGTTAATTTATAGAATTACGGTTAATTATTTTTCACTCTTTAAACTATTCGCTAAATTTGGATGTTGAAGATTATAAAAAAGGAGAAACATTATGCACCGTTTACTTATTATCTTATTCATTGTTATTAACATGATAGCATTACCTAATATTAATGCACAAATCCACAAAAAAGACAAAGTAATATTTGTCGAAAAAAAACCGGGATTTTATCAGAACGTAATAATGAAAAGCATAAAAGAACTTAGAGCCAAACCTGTAAAAAAATCTAAACGTTTAACAATCGATTTAACCGGTTATGATTTACCTAAATCCATTGACGAATTCAAATATTATTGGCATAACAAACCCGTCTCTCAAGGTAACACAGGCACTTGTTGGTCGTTTGCAACTACCTCTTTTTTTGAATCGGAAGTATACCGGCAAACTAAAAAGAAAGTTAAACTTTCCGAAATGTATACAGTCTATTGGGAATATGTTGAGAAAGCGAAAGAATTTGTAAGGACAAGAGGACAATCATTATTTGCCCAGGGTTCCGAAGCAAATGCCGTAACAAGAATTTGGAAAAAATACGGAATTGTTCCTGAAAAAGATTATCCCCGAATTAGAGGGAAACAAAAATTTCCCGATCACAGTCAAATGTTTAAAGAAATGTATACATATCTTCAATCCGTTAAAACCGATAACGCTTGGAATGAAAAACTCGTTTTATCTACCATCAAATCGATTTTGAATAATTACATCGGAACACCGCCTCAAAAAATTATTGTTGAAAATAAATCCTTTACCCCGCTGCAATATCTCCATAATTACCTTAAATTAAATCTCGACGATTATGTGGATATCCTTTCCTACATGCAAGCTCCGTATTTTAAACAAGTTGAATACAAAGTACCCGATAATTGGTGGCACAGCAAAGATTATTATAATGTGCCTCTTAAGGATTTTACAAAAATTGTTAAATCGGCAATTAGAAACGGTTATACGATGAGTATCGGAGGAGATGTTTCCGAACCCGGTAGAATTCCCGAAAAGGATGTTTTTATTATTCCGTCATTCGATATACCTTCCGAATATATTGACGAAAATGCCCGTCAGTTCCGGTTCAGCAATAAAACTACGACAGATGATCATGGAATTCATCTGGTTGGTTACATGCAAAAAAATGGCAAGGATTGGTATTTAATAAAAGATTCGGCATCAAGTTCCAGAGACGGTAATAATAAAGGTTATTATTTTATGAGTTTTGATTATCTAAAATTAAAAATTATGGATTTTATGGTACATAAAGACGCTGTAGGTAATATTTTGAATAAATTCAAATAATTTATAATTGGTTGGGAGTCCCTTATGATTAAGAATATAAACAAAAAAACTTTTGCACTTATCCTGATTATAGTTTCAATGGCATTCCTTTTTTCTGCATGCAGTAAAAAGCAATCTGCAGCTAAAATAAAATATATACGCCAAATTGAGCAATGGCATAAAAAAAGAATTGCAAATTTAAAAAAGGAAAACGGCTGGCTAAACTTAGTAGGATTATTTTGGTTAAAAGAAGGGACAAATAAATTCGGTTCGGACAAATCCAATGATATTATATTTCCCGAAGGGACTCCTAAATTTATCGGATACTTTATTCTTAATAACGGAAACGTTAAAGTAAAAATAAACAACGGATTAAATGTAAAAAACGACGATAAAATAATTCATGAAACGGAACTGAAAAATGATCTTTCCGGTAACCCTACTATCCTTTCCTATAAATCTTTTAGATGGTTTATAATTAAACGGAGCGATAGGTATGGAGTAAGACTTCGTAATTTAGAAGCTCCGTTGGTAAAAAATTTCAAGGGTATTGATTATTATCCAATCAATCCTGAGTGGAAAGTTCAGGCAATATTTGAAAAATATCAAGACCCGAAAATTTTATACATACCTACTATAATAGGTACTGTTGAAAAAGATACGAGTTACGGAATATTAAAATTCCGGTTAAACGGAAAAGAATACCATTTGAACCCAATAGAAGAGGATAACAGATTTTTCGTAATTTTTGCCGATAAAACCAGCGGCGTGGAAACTTACGGCGGCGGGAGATTTTTATATGTTCCCAAACCCGCTTCATCGGGAAAAACCGTAATCGATTTTAACAAAGCTTACAACCCGCCATGCGCTTTTACTAAATTTGCAACTTGCCCGTTGCCGCCAAAAGATAATTATCTTAAATTGGAAATTACCGCCGGCGAAAAAAATTACGGTCACGGACATTAATTACCCTAAAGGAAATTTTAATGAAATATAAACATATAATTTGGGACTGGAACGGAACGCTTTTTGACGACGTTCATCTTTGTTTGGAGATTATCAATAACGTCCTTAGAAAAAGAAATATGGAAACACTTTCCTTGCAAAAGTATAAAACCATTTTTACTATTCCGGTCGAAAATTATTATAAAAAAGCCGGATTCAATTTTGAGGATGAGTCATTTGAAATTGTGGGTAAAGAATGGATGGACGAATATGAAAAAAGGAAATATGAAGCCGCTTTAACAAAAGGAGCTTTAGAAACAGTAAAAAAAATTTATGACTACGGAATTTCCCAATCCATACTTTCCGCATATAAACAAAATACACTTGAGGAAATTGTTGCAAAATTCGGGTTGACCAAGTTTATGAGCAATGTAGTTGGATTAAATCATATTTATGCAACCGGTAAACTTGAGTTGGGCAAGTCTTTAATTAAAAAATTAAATAACGGAACAAACGAAATTTTATTTATCGGAGATACTTTACACGACTTTGAAGTTGCAAAAGAACTCGGAGCCGGTTCGGTTCTTCTCTCTTCCGGTCATCAAAACAAGCAAACTCTTCTTTCCTGCAATGTTCCGGTTCTGGATGATTTTTCTGAATTAAATTTATTCCTTTTTGGTTAAATTAGTTTGCTAAGTACTTAATTTTATAATAATGATTATTTCCTTCTTGCCCTGTAAATTGGATTTGATAATCATTAATATTATTCGATGATAATAATTAACTGTTTTTAAAAATTCGGACAAGATGAAAATAAAGACATTTATTCTAATACTTTTAATCTCCGGTTATAACTTTGCCCAATTAAAGAATTTTATAAAATTCTCTCCCGAAAACGGGCTGAGTACTTCGCAAATTTCCAGCATTTTACAAGACGAAAAAGGCAGATTAATTATAGGAACCTACGGCGGCGGATTAAATATTTACGACGGGAAACAGTTTAAAGTCTTTTATACAAGCAGCGGACTTTGCGATAATACAATCAATTGCATGTTAAAAGACAAATCCGGTAATATTTGGATTGGCACCGAAAAAGGAATAAGCAAATTTAACGGCAAACAATTCATTAACTTTTTTACTTCCGAAGGTTTACCCAGCAATGCAATATTGAACCTTGCCGAAGACGAAAACGGAAATATTTTAATCGCTACATACAACGGTTTCAGTATTTACGACGGGAATAAATTTATTTCTTATTCCGATTCTGCAACCGGAACCAACACAATAATTTGGTCTGTTTTTAAAAACACAAACGGTGATATTTGGCTGGGTGTAAACGACGGAATTTTAATCTTTAACGGTAAGAACTTCAAAAAAGAAAATTTCGGAAATAAACTTTCAGGTCAACAAGTAATAAGCATATACAAAACACGGGACGGAAAAATTTGGTTGGGGACGCAAAACCGTATTTTCATTTTTTATCAAAACAAACTAAGCGAACTTAAACTAAAAATTAACTTTAAGCTCAGAGATGTTTGGGCATTTTCCGAAGATTCAAAAGGAAATATATGGATAGCTGCTTATGGAAAAGCAATAAAAATTCACAATAATAAAATTGTTACTTACGGAAGCAAAGAAGGATTAAACCGTTATCAAATTTCCGTAATATTTGAAGACCGGGAACATAATTTATGGTTTGGAACCGATGACGGAATGTATATGCTACGAAATGAAAATCCTGAAATATTCCCCAAATTTAAAGGGATTAATATAGACGCTTGGGCTATAAATGAAGATTCTAAAGGAACAATTTGGATTGGAACCGAAAGTTTAAATTTACTGACGTATAAAAACGGGAAACTTTTTCACCCTGTTCCTAATGTATTAAAAGGAGTTTCCGGTATAAATGCAATCTTTATTGATGATGAAAATAATATTTGGCTGGGATTAAACAATTATATAATTAAAAATAAAAACGGCAAATGGAATAGATTTATTCTTAAGGGAAACTCGCTGGAAAGTGAAGCCTTATGCTTTTTAAAAGATAAATCCGGCAGGGTGTTGTTCGGTACAACATTTGACGGTCTATTTTACTTTAAAAATTCTCACATAATACCTTTCAATAGCGGCAATAATGATGAAATACCCACTTTTTATTCATTGCTTCAAGATTCCAAAGGAAATATTTGGGCGGGAACGGACACGGGAATAAGGAAAATTGAAAAGGACAGTTTCAAGTTACCCGAAAACTTTTATCCAATTCAAAAATACAGCGTAATGAATATATTGGAAGATTCTTTAAATAATCTATGGCTCGGAACTTACGAAGCCGGATTATTCAAATATTCCCTTGAAACAAAAAAGTTTGATAGTTTAAAGGTAATAGACGGACTGAATGATAATTCCATCCTCTGCACTGTGGTTGACAAAGAAGGTAATTTGTGGATAGGAACTAATAAAGGAATAAATAAATTTTATTTAAAAAAATATTTAAAAACAGGGAAAAAAGAAGTTTTATCTTTCAACAAGAAAGACGGTTTTTTGGGAACCGAATGTATTCAAAATGCTGCTTTTTGTGATAGTAAAAACAATATTTGGATTGGTACTATAAAAGGACTTATTAAGTTCAATCCAAACGAAATTGAAGTTAATAATACGCCGCCGAAAATTATCATTTCAAATATTGAAATTTTACAATCCAATTTTAAAAGATTAAACTTAAGTCAAGAAACAATTGATGAATTTTCAACAAATAATTTTATCAAATTTCCCTATAACAGCAATAACTTCAAAATTGAGCTTGTAGGCGTTAACTTAACCAATCCGTCTAATGTTAAATATTCGTACCGGATAAATAACGGTAAATGGTCGGCTCCGTCATATAAAAATGAGATTACGCTTTACAACCTCGAACCAGGAAAATATAGATTCGAAGCGGAAGCATTTAACGGTCAAAATATAAGAAGCGCTAATATTGCCAAATTTAATATAGAAATAACCGTACCTTATTGGCGCAAGACCTGGTTCTTAATATTAAGCTCTATTTTAATAATGGGGCTTGTTTATCTTGGTTTCAGTTTTCGCGTTCATCAAATAAAAAAAATGAACATGGAATTGGAAGAGAGAATTAAAATAAAAACCATGTATGAAGAAAAATTGGAAAAATCTAAAAAGGAATTGGAGCTGGCAAAGGAAGAAGCCGAAAAATCGGATAAATTAAAATCGGAGTTCTTAGCGCAAATGTCCCACGAAATAAGAACCCCTATAAATTCTATATTGAGTTTTTCTAATTTAATTAAAGATAATTTAAGTGATAAATTAGATAAAAATCTTCTTGAAGGATTTGATATCATTAATAACAGTAGTAGAAGATTAATACGAACAATTGATTCCATCTTAAATATGTCAAGAATACAAACAGGCAATATAGATTTAAAACCCACAAAAATTAATCTTTGTACGCTGTTGGATGAGCTAATTTTGGAACTTAAGGGTTTGATAAATTCGAAGGGCTTAAAATTAATTAAAAATTTTCCGGATAAAGATATTATTGTAAATGCCGATCAATACACGGTTACGCAGCTATTTGCCAATTTAATAGATAACGCCGTAAAATATACGGATACGGGTTTTATTAAAATTTCCGTTTCGGAAAAAGACGGCAAGAAAAGCGTAATTATTGAAGATACGGGAATTGGAATGACAAAAGAATTTTTAACCCAAGTATTTAATCCCTTTACTCAAGAAGAAACCGGATATACACGCCAATTTGAGGGCAACGGTTTGGGTCTTGCTCTTGTTAAAAAATATTGCGAATTAAATAATGCCGAAATACACGTTGATTCGGAAAAGAATAAAGGTACTAAATTTATAGTTTTATTCAGTTAGTTCCCTTTCTTTATTTTATCTTTGAAAACTTTTTCAAACTTTTTTAATTTGGGAGTAATTACAAAGCTGCAATAAGGCTGACTTTTATTCCTTGCATAATAATCTTGATGGTAATTTTCAGCTTCATAAAAATTTGTATACGGTGAAATTTCCGTTACAATAGGATTTGGAAACACACCCGCTTTATTAAGCTCGTTTTTATATTTTAAAGCCAATTCCTTTTGCCGGTTGTTATGGTAAAATATAACTGACCTGTATTGCGTGCCAACATCGGCTCCTTGTCTGTTTAACGTAGTAGGATCGTGAACCGACCAGAATACTTTTAATAATTCTTTATAACTGATTACAGCCGGATCATAAACTATTTGGCAAACTTCCGCATGACCCGTATTACCGGTACACACTTCGTTATAACTGGGATTCTCAACAGTTCCGCCCGAATAGCCTGATACAACGGATTTCACTCCATTTAACTTTTGAAAAATAGCTTCGGTACACCAGAAACAACCTGTACCGAATGTTGCGGTTTCATAATTATTTTCAGTATTACTCACTCTTTTCCCTTTTATTTTATTTTGCGCGTTAACAGTAGTTGTAAAGCTTACTAAAATAATAATTATTATAAATTTAATGGATTTCATCCTTACTCCAAATTAAGATACATTGTCTTATATATAATAAAAGGATTTTTTCTAAAATACAACACAATCATTTGTGCACTTTAATTTTATGCTTCCGGAATATAAGATTTTTTTAGAGTAGAATTAGATGATAAAAAAATTGCTCCTTTCCACTAAATAAAGCCGAATACTTTAGTCAACGGCACAATATAAGTAAAAGCAAAACTTTCCACACCGGGATTGGAATCGCCCAAACTACCGTTTGAAATATGATTAAAACTTAACCCGATGCGGGAATTATTCCGGAATTTATATGACAATTCAATTTGAGACCGGAACTCAATTATGAAACTCAAATCTTTACTGTACCCTTTCTTATAAAGACCTGGAGCGAAACTAGGTGTCACAATTATATTTTCTGTTATGTTAAAATTATAAAACAAGCCTGCATAAAAATACAAAGCGCCTTGATCGTTTACCATAATTCCGCCAAAGGGGCTGTAATACTTGTTCTCTCTTTCCGATCTTAGTTCAATCCTCCATTCTCCAGAATTCGCATTATTATTCAAAACGTCAAAACTGGCAAAAGAAAATGCCACGGTTTTTAACGATTGTCCGGGTGTAATATTTACAAACAAACCGGATATAATTAAAAAAATAATATTTGCCGTTTTTTTCTTCATTAGTTTATAAATAGATTATTCGTTTCATCATCCAAGGAAAAATCAAGAGTATAATATTTTTCCAAATCGATCATTACCTTGTAATATTTACAGTCTTCCTGTTCTTTCGTAAATCTTAAATGATAATAAACATGATTA
>JALSTI010000184.1 GCA_026983795.1 Melioribacteraceae bacterium | reverse complement strand
TTCGTTAATTGCTTTTACTATTCTTTTTATATGGATGTGGCGTATGACTTATAAATCCATTCTATTAAAAGATGAACTTTATTACAGATTAGATTAGGGGTAATATTGGAAACATTTTATAAATTTTTGGAAAACAATTCAATATACATAGTTCTTTTTATTGTTTTAGTTATTTGGTTCGGAATTTTTGTTCATTTATGGAATACCGATAAAAAATTAAAACAAATTGAAAAAGAAATAAAGGAGATTAAACAAAATGAAAAATAAATATTTAATTGGCGGTGGAATTATAGTAATCTTTTTGGGTTTAATGGGTTACTTATTTACACAAACAAATATTTCATACGAAAACGATTTTACCCAAGTTATGCATACTTCCAAAACAATTAAAGCTACGGGAAGTATGGTTAAAGAAAAAAAATATAATTACGATCCACAGAAACATATACTTACTTTCTACTTACAGGATAATGAAGGCAACGTAATGAAAGTTCTGTATAAAGGAAGTATTCCTAATAATTTCGAATCCGCAACCACACTTGTAGTTACCGGAAAGTTTTCCAACGGATATTTTCATGCTTCCGATATTTTAACTAAATGTCCGTCTAAGTATCAAGAGGAATATACGGAAAGTTCCAATTCTTAAAACGCCTTTAAACATAGAAAGGATCAAAAAATGGTAGGAAACATTTTATTAACTCTTGCCTTGGTATCTAGTTTCTTCACTGTAATTATGTATTACCTTAGTTACAAAGGTTACAGCAATACTAAGCTGTATGCAAGAATAGGTTACAATGCAATGGCCGTTTTTATAATTGCAGCCTCGGCATTGCTCATTCATGCGATTTTAACTCATCAATATCAATATAAATATGTATATGAATACAGCGGGAGCGGACTTTCCACGGGGCTTTTGCTATCTACGTTTTGGGCTGGTCAACAAGGAAGCTTTATGCTGTGGATTTTCTTCACCTCTCTCGTTGGTTTAATTTTGCTTGATTATACTTCCAAACGGGGAGATTTGGAAGACAGAGTTATGATGGTTTTTGCGTTGGTTGCCTCATTTTTATTGGTGCTGGTTAATCCTTTACTAAAAAGTCCATTTAATTATATCTGGTCGGACCCTGTATTTTTAAGCAGTAAAAATATTAATCCCGCTTATTTGAATTTACCGTTTATGAGGGATTATTTTTTTACCGACGCAAATAATAATCAAAGCTTTGTGAAAATGAGTTCCAATCTTTATGCCGTTTTAATGCAAAGCGGAATTGCCGTAAAAGATTTTATAATTCAAGGGAAAGGATTAAATCCGTTACTACAAAATTTCTGGATGCAAATTCATCCGCCTTTTCTATTTACAGGTTTTGCTTTGTCCGCTGTTCCGTATTCATTTGCCATTGCGGCGTTAATTAAAAATGATTACAGGGATTGGATAAAACAATCATTCCCTTGGTTGCTTGCAGGAACCATGATATTGGGTTTTGCAATAATGCTTGGCGGTTATTGGGCTTATGGAGTTTTAGGCTGGGGCGGTTATTGGGGTTGGGACCCTGTAGAAAATTCCAGTTTTATCCCGTGGTTAATTGGGGTTGCAGGAATTCATACCTTTCTGATTCAAAAAAAGTCGCAGGCAAAGGGTGGAAATGGAAAATTTTTAAAAACAAATTTGATTTTATCGATTATGATGTTTGTTTTGGTACTTTATAGTACATTTTTAACCAGAAGTGGAATCTTAGGCGATTCTTCCGTGCACTCTTTTGTGGCTCCGGGAATGTTAGTATATCTGTTTTTAATTCTCTTAATGGTTACTTTTTTGTTGATTGGGGCAGTTGGAATTATTGCCCGTTGGAAAACCCTTGAACAAGAATCTGAATATCAAGAAAGTTTAATATCAAGGGAATTGGCTTTGTTTACGGGAGCAGTAGCATTAATTGCCGCGGCTCTTATTATAATTGTAGGAACTTCTTCTCCTATTTTCGGGCAATCGGTAGAAACCAGATTTTACAACGAGTTAAATTTACCCATTGCTATAATAATAGGATTTTTAAACGGATTTAGTTTACTAATGAGATGGAAATCGAACAAAGGTAAAGATTTAATCAAAAATTCGGTTAACTCGCTTATTATTACTACAATTTTGTTTGGATTGATTGTGGTTTTTGGAAAAGTTGACAATTTAATGCTTGCAATATTAATTTATTCGGCTGCGTTTGCGTTAGTTGTTAACACCGAAATTGCTATTAAAGTATTCAAGCGGAAAAAATTATCGCTCGGCGCTTATATTGCACATATTGGAATTGCGTTGTTTTTATTAGGTGTTGCTTCTACCGCCGGTTTTTCCAAAGAAACCCAATTAGACCTTACCAGAGGAAAACCGACCGAA
>JALSTI010000183.1 GCA_026983795.1 Melioribacteraceae bacterium | reverse complement strand
ATAATAGATGGTTTGCAATATTGCAACGAAAATAGATAATCCCAGAGTGACTGGCACAAAGAAAAAATGATAAACCGTAACAATGGCGAACTGCCATCTTGCTATTGTGACTGCATCCATATTTCACCCCTTACTTAATTAGTTGTATAATTTATTTTAAATCCGAATCAGTAAAAATAAATGTAGAAATCATTTTCTTTTTTAAGTTGTTAAGAACTTTATTTTCTTCGTCCATAAAGTATGAATGTATTTTACACGGAGCAGGTAAAGGACAAAAATTATCTTCCGTTATACATTCGCTTATGGTTTTATCTAATCCCACGGATGATAATATTCTATAAAGTGAAAGTTTACTTGGGTCAACGTTCAAATAAACACCGCCGTTAACTCCTTGAACAGTACCCAAAATACCTTTTTGTTTTAGCTTATACACAAGTTTTGTTGTATAAGGTTTTGTTATTAAAAGCTTGGCGGACAACGTATTTATGGGAATTACATCTTTTTGATAATAACCGCCTAAATATGCGCAAATTCTAATTGCAAAATCAAATTCTCTTTTGAATAAAAACAACACTTTATGTCCTAAAATAAATTTAATACTATACAAAAATAGTATAGTTTATGTTAAAATGCAACTTAATGTCCAATTTTATTTAAAACAATCAACAATGTGTTAAAGAGAAACGGAATTTAGTATCTGCGAAAGATTAAAGAATCAAACGGATATAGGTTGGTCTGTTAATTTGAAGAATAAAAACAGATTTCAAAATCGAAAGGATAATAGTTAGAACCGGCTTAATGTTTTCTAACCATTCTCAACATTTTGAAATTCAGTATTATAAATCTTATAAACTGTATAAAAATATTTACTCTTTTAAATTTCCGCAATTTAGTTGGAACTGGCGGATAATAACTTTGTTCGTATGGTTTTCTTAATTGTTGAGGCATTTATTTAGTTCCTTAAAATTATTCCGGTATAATTTTCCATAACGGATTTGCTTTACCTTTATAAATAAAAGCAAAATGGAGTAAGTGTTTAATCCAGTGACCGGCTAAACCAATTTCGCCGGTAGTATAATTAATATCACGACCCGTTTCCGGGAATCTTTCAAAGTCGGGAACAACCGGATACATAGTCATTGAAACAGCGGTTCCGTTAAATTTATGAAATCCTGCGGAAGCTATGCAAGCCGCACCCATTCTTGCCATAGATGCTGTTCTGGTCGGTTTATCGGAAACTCCGTTCATCATGTCGAGAATACTATAAACAACTTCGCGTGCCATCACGCCTGAAGGCATACCGGTCCTTGGTGGTGTTGGCGAAATAGGAATCCCATTCGGATTAATTTGCGGTTTTGAGATTGCATGAGGCGGAGCAAATGCAATACCAACGGCAAATATATTTTTATACGTCGGGTTTTGATAAGTCGACGGCCAATCCGAAGCTTTCCATTCTTCGTAAGGTTTTTTAGTATAATCGGCATCTACTTTCATGAAACCGTTCGGTGCAAATAATGTGGAAGTGATATCTTCTCCTGATTTGTTATAACTTTTAATACCGACACCGGAAAAGGGAGGTAAAAGCATTGCAAAATCTTTAGCTACGGTTTTCGATTCGCCTTTTAAATTTTCGTAAAATACTTCTTTTTCCGCAACGTTCTTTACGTGAACTCCCGTCCGCCATTCAATCCCGCGTTCTGTAAAAAGTGATTCAGTGAAAATACGACTATGAGTAATATAGCCGCCTTTCTTAATATGGGAACCGCCGATTCCAAAATCACCAATCTCGGATTCGTTGGTCAGGTTTATTATCTTTGCTTTGTCGCGAACTCCTTTCTTGCGTAAAAGATATTCAACATTAAAAAGATATTCAAATGCAGCACCTTGACAGGTGCACATACCATGACCCGTACCGATTACAAGAGTTTGCTTTTCCCCTTTTTTCATTCTATCTATTGATTCATTGAGTTGAGCCAAAGCTTCGGTTGCATGAGAGGGTGTGCAAACGGAAACACTGTTTTTACCGGGGCCTAATCCTTCGGTTGCTTCAAATTTTAATTTAGGTCCTGTAGCATTCATAAGATAATCATAGGTTATATTTTCAATTTTACCTTCTTTACCTTCTTCGGTATATTCTATTTTTACATAAGGAGAGTTTGTTTCGTTATCACCCTCGGGATGAATGCTAATTGCTTTAGCTTGTAAATAAGTAACCCCAATTTTTTTATAAATCGGTTTTATGGGAAAAGTAACTTGACTGGTTTTCATGGAACCGACGCCAACCCAAATGTTCGAAGGAATCCAATTCCATTTGCTGTTAGGGGAAATAACTATCAATTCATGTTTGCCTTTTACTTTGCCGCTTGCGTGCAGGGCTGCGGTATGTCCTGCAATG
>JALSTI010000182.1 GCA_026983795.1 Melioribacteraceae bacterium | reverse complement strand
CGGTAATTCAAATGAATATGTTTGTTTACAAAAAAAATTACAAGTTAAATTGTATTGGTGAACTTAACCGGGAATAAATGGAACCAATTTTTAACTTAAACGCGTAACCGTAATAATTTCACTTAAACATTTTTTTATATTATAATTGTAAAAACAAAAATTAACTTAATAAGGAGCCGGCTATGAAAAATTATCCAAAAAAAACTTGTGAAATAGAAAAATTAATTACAAATAAATCTATGGTTCAATTAACAATTAAAGGGGAGAAAACACGTCAAGGTAGAAACGGTGTTTACGGTTATCCCGGGGAAGAGTTTGTTTTGGAAGGGAATAAATTTGTTATTACGGATTTATATCAGGAGAATTTGGGTGATATTAATGATAAAGAAGCTAGGGAAGAAGGTTATCCCGACTTGAATTCTTATAAAAATTCAATTTTCAACATCCATAAAAGCATGGTTTTGAATACGGTGAAAAATTTATACTGGAATTCGAATGCAAAAGTTTGGGTGCACAAGTTTAAAAAAGTAGAGCAATAATAATCATAAACGCTGCATAATATCTCCTCTGTACCTTTGGAGTTCCAATATATTTTTATTTCTGTTATAATTTATGAACTAAAAAATAACAAAGATGGAAATAGCAGTGTACAGTAAAACAATCTGCATTGTACTTATTTTTACACATAAAATTCCAATATATTGTCTAATCGGCTAAAAATCTAAAAATAAACATGGCACGCCTGTTGCTTAGTAAAAGTAAAACAACATGAGGTGTGTCATGAAAAAGCTGATTGTTTTATCAATATTATTCGCATTTATTTCGGTTTCAAAAACAAAGGCGGATAATTATGGAAATGATTTAAATTTTAATTATTTCTATTCTTCATTGGCGCCATACGGCGAATGGATAGAACTCGATTATAAATTATATGCATGGCGTCCGTTATATGTCAATTATAATTGGCAGCCTTATTCGCTCGGTAGATGGTCATGGACGGAATACGGATGGTATTGGGAATCTTACGAACCGTTCGGTTGGGCTACTTATCATTACGGCAGATGGTTTTATGATGATTACTACGGATGGATTTGGATTCCGGATGATCAATGGGGACCGGCATGGGTCGAATGGAGATACAACAATGATTATATCGGTTGGTCGCCTTTACCACCTTACGCCGGATTTGATATAAATGTCGGGTTGCATTTTTCCGTCGGATGGCGAAGCAATTACAAATATTGGCATTTTGTTAGATACAACAATTTCTGTAACAATAACGTTAGCTACTATTTTGTAAACAACAGGTACAACTATAAAATATACAGCAGAACAAAATATAGAACGAATTATTATGCATTTCACGGAAGAATTATTAACGGCGGAATAGACAGAAGGACGGTGGAAAGATACGGTAGAATTAGAGTTCCCGAACGTCGCCTTAGAAATGTAAATTCATTACGTAAATATTCGAATTACAGAAATTACAATTCAAGGGAAGTTAGAGTATTTCGACCGGATAAACAGTCTTTTGGAAATTACGGTTCCGGTTCTCCGGCAAAATTCAGAAAAGATAATTTCAGATCAACTCTTAAAAAAGACAGGGTTGTAATTTCAAACAGAAATAGAGTTACGCCCGAAATAGAAAATAGCGGAAATATATATCGTAGAAATAATACAAGTACCGGTTATCGCTCACATAATTCCGGCTGGGAATTAAGGAAAAAATCACGCCGGTTAAATTATAACAGATTAAGTTCGAATAATAGAAATGGAGTTTTGCAGAATAAAAGAGAAGCCATAAAAACAAGAAAGCCGGGTGATAATTATGCCGGAAAGAATGTTCGATTGAACAGAGAAAATATAAGAAGAAATACTAATACTACGGAAACAAGATCGGAAAATTCCTATAATAACAAATTGGCTAAGCAAACCGGTAAAAGCGGAACCAAAGTAGTGAGAAGAAGAAGAGTTCCGTCATCAAATGGAAGTAAAAATAGTTTAAGGGCAAAAAGAAACAACAGGCGTTTTAGATAGTCTCCCCCGATAGTCCCGGGAAAATTTTCACATTTTCATAGATTCCCGGGACTTTTTTATAAACCCTCTTCGCTTAATAAATAAGTCAGCGTAGCAATTGCGGCTGTTCCCAATTCCAATTCCCTTGGGTTCACTGCTTCAAGCACATCATGAGCTGAATGATGAAGTTCAAAGTATCTTTGTGAATCAGGTACAAATCCTATTAAAGCCTTTGCGTTTTTAATTTTTGAAATATCCGCGCCGGTTCCGCCGGGTCTTATCCAATCGATTAAGGATTTTTGCAAAACAGGCAACCAGCTTTGCATTTTGGCCAGACTAACTGAATCTGTTTTTACTGAAAAGCCTCTTGGTGTAAATCCTCCTCTATCGGATTCAATTGCCGCAATATGTCTTTCTTTTGAAGTGTCGGCATACTCGCCGTATTTTTTAGCGCCGCGGCTACCGTTTTCTTCGTTCATATACAAAACGCAGCGAACAGTTCTTTTAGGATGAATCCCAAGATTTTTAAAGAGATATAAAACTTCCAACGCTTGCACAACGCCCGCGCCGTCGTCGTGAGCTCCTTCTCCTTTATCCCAACTATCCAAATGCGCTCCAATCAAAATTATTTCGTCCGGTTTTTCGGAACCTTTTATTTCCCCAATTACATTGTAGGAAGGAATTTCCGGTAAGTTAGCGCAATTTAAATTCAAATATATTTTTGCTCCGGGATCAATTTTAAGAACATCGCTCAGAAAATCAGCATCTTCCAAAGATATAGCGGCAGCGGGAATTTTTTCCACGGAATCCTTATAAACCATAACTCCAACATGAGGAACGTTATCGTAAAGTGAAGTAACGGATCTAACCAACACAGCGGCGGCGCCGTATTTTGCAGCTCTGCTTGCACCGTAAACCCTGTATTGCACCGCTTTACTGTATGCGTTAAAAGTATTTACCAAAGTTTGATCAAATGGTGTATTGAAGAATACAATTTTACCGTCGACCAGATCTTTCAAACTATCCAATTCATCAAAACTGTGAACTTCCAAAACCTTCTCAAACAAACCGTCATTGTCCGTTCCGATGCTGGAACCGAGAGAAGCAATATTTAACTGTTTCCCTAAATCCATTTTGTCGCTTACCAAAATTGCTTTTTCCGAATCTCCTCTTACCCAATGAGGGACAAGCATTTTCTGATACCAGAGGGAATCGGCTCCGATTCTTTTTAATTTTTCTTTTGCCCATTTAACTGCTCTAGAAGCGCTTGGCGAACCGCTTAATCGGGGACCAATTTTTTTTGTCAGTTCTTTCAGCATTTTATAACCGGTAAGTCCTGTTAAGGATTTTGAAATGAATTTTCCGGTGATTGCCAAATAATCGGATTTGGTATGCGAGTTAAAAGTTTGAGCAAAGTAAATACTTTGGGTGAAGATTAAAAATATTAACACTGTTTTAACTAAATTATAATTTTTCAATTTTACCTCTGGTTTTGACGGAAGATTTCATAATATTAATTGAGTGTTGAAATTTATTAAAATTGCACGATATAAAAAAAGCTCAAACAAATTAATGCTTGAGCTTATAAATAATGGAGGCAATATGAGATTATCTAACTTTTATTTTTTTCTCTCTTATCAACTTTGCCAATTCGCCTGTACCATTTTTCGCAATGGTTTTTAGTGCGCTGGTACTCAGTTTAACGGTAACGAATCTATTAAGTTCTTTTACCCAAATTCTTTTTTTCTGGATGTTGGGTAAAAATCTTCTTTTGGTATTATTATGGGCGTGGGAAATGTTTCCGCCGCTTATTGGTTTTTTACCCGTTACTTCGCATTTTCTAGACATCGATTACTCCAAATAAAATTTTTCGAGCTCAAATATTAATAAAATTTTAGCAAAAAGTAAAAGAAAATATTAGCAAAAACATTATTCGGATGAAGAGCTATTCCTTTGGGCTAATTCCCTGTCAAGCATAAATAACCCTGCCGGTTGATCGGCAATTAATTTAAAGCTCTCTACAATATTTTCAACCGTAGCCTCTTCCTCCAATTGTTCGTCTACAAACCATTGCAAAAACGTGTTTGTTGCGTGATCGTTGTTTTTTACCGCCAAGTCTGCAATTTCATTAATACTTTTTGTGATAAACTGTTCGTGCGCAAAAGCTTCTTCAAATGCTTGCCGTGGCGAATCCCATTCAAATTTAGGTTCGTCAATTCCTTTTAATTTAACACGACCTCTTGCTTTGACAATGAAATCATAAAATTTAGTTGCGTGTAAATATTCCTCATCGGATTGTAATCTCATCCAGCTTGCCATTCCCGGCAGATTTTTATCCTCGAAATATGCCGCCATTGATAAATATAAGTAAGCGGAAAACATTTCTTTATTTAATTGATCGTTTAATGCGCTTTCCATTTCTTTTGATAACATATTTGCCTCTCGGTTTGTTGATGTATTATGGTTCCGGATTTATCAGTTTTATGTACAATAAGATTTTAGCATATTAATAATACGGGTTAGTCATATTTAATTTATTATGCTAAATTACGAATTAAAATTTAAATATTATTGTTGGAAATCGATAATTAATTCTATTAATTTCTTTCCTAAAAATTATAACGGCATAGAATGGAATCAATTAAAAAAATTGTATTAGTCCTTTTATTTTTTTCTTCATTTATTTTTTCACAAGAGCATATTGGTATTCATCAAAGGGATGCGGAAAAATACGGACTAAAAGTTAAACTTTTAAGCAAGTTCGATCCGTCCGGTAAAGGTATAATTCCCTTAAAAACGAGCTCGGTTAAGCAATTGAGTAAAGCCGTATTTGGATATTTGCCGGATTGGGAGTATCCGGATGCAAAAAACAACTTGAGATATGATTTATTAACTCACATTGCCGCATTCGATTTTAACGTTTCGAATAACGGTTTTATTAGCAATCCTTCCGGCTGGCCGTGGACAGATATAATTAATGCCGCTCATTCCAACGGTGTAAAAGTTGTAATGGTAGCGGTAAATTTCAATAAGGACGACATCCGGAATATTATTACAAATAATTCGGTCACAAACAATTTTATCAACAACGTAATTTCAAAAATTAATCAATACAATTTGGATGGTGTAAATATTGATTTTGAGGGTTTATACACTGATGACAGAGGTTCCAGGATTAATAATTTTATGAAAGCTCTTTCGGATTCGGTTCATGCTAATCTTCCCGGGAAAGAAGTTTCGTTTGCCGCACCTGCCGTTAATTGGGGTAATCATTGGAATTTATCCGGTCTGGCTGCCAGCTGCGATTATTTGTTTATTATGGGATACGATTTTTACGGTAGTTGGAGCTCCAATACAGGTCCAACCGCTCCGTTAACCGGCGATAGTTATAACGTAACCAATACTGTTTTAACCCAATATGCTTCCGTTACTCAAAATAATCCAGAAAAATTGATTTTGGGCGTTCCGTATTACGGTATTCATTTTAAAGCTTCAAGCTCTGCCGAAAACGCTCCGGTTACTGAATTTGTTGAATCTCCCAGATACAGATCAACGGTTTCCTTAATTTCCCTTTACGGCAGAAAATGGTCCACAAAATATAAAACTCCCTGGCTTGCATGGAACGACGGGGTTTGGCACCAATTGTGGTACGACGATGATTCGAGTCTTGGATTAAAATACGATTTGGCAATTACCCATAATTTAAAAGGCGTTGGAATGTGGGCATTGAATTACGACGGCACAAGAAATGAATTATGGAATGAATTAGACATTAAATTCGGAACCGGAACTTTACCTGCGCCAAATACACCGGAAGAATTTCGTGTAGTATCCGAAAGCGATTCTTCATTGCGTATTCAATTTTCGGAACCTGCTTATGCAACCGGATATAAGCTGTTTATAGGTAAAGACGGAATTAATTTTAACCCGCCGTATACGGTAACAAGTAATAATATTTTAATAGAAGGATTGTCGCCGGACACGACTTATTATTTTAAAGTTCAAGCATTTAATGATACAGGAGCTTCGGACGATACAGAAGTCTTGGCGGGTATCCCGTCAAGTGCAAAAAGCATACTGGTTGTAAACGGATTTGACAGAATTTCGGGCACAAACAATACTCGTAATTTAATAAGGCAATATGCAAATCCGATATTGATGAATGGTTTTAAATTTGTTTCATCTTCAAACGAAGCCGTTTACAATGGTAAAGTAAAAATTTCGGATTATCCGATTGTAATTTGGATGTTAGGGGATGAGAGTACTGTTGACGAAACATTTAATTCTGTTGAACAGGATACCGTGGAAAATTATCTGAAGTCCGGAGGCAAATTACTTGTTTCCGGTTCGGAAGTCGGTTGGGATTTGGTTGCCAAAGGGAGTGCAAATGACAAATCATTTTATCACAATTATTTAAAAGCCGATTATATTGACGATGCGCCGAATGGACAAAAGGCGACTTATTATTCAGTCGATCCGGTAAGCGGTTCAATGTTTTCGGATTTATCGACAACCAAATTTGATAACGGAAACCACGGCACTTTCGATGTGGATTGGCCGGACGCTATAAAATCAAAAAACGGGTCGGAAAATGTATTGCAGTATGCCGGAGTTCCACTTTCCAACGGAGGCGCCGGTATTTCATATAATGGAATATTTCCGGGCGGTAGTGAAAACGCAAAATTGGTTTATTTGGCTGTCCCTTTCGAAACATTTTATCCGGAATCAAGCAGAATTGATATTATGAAGGATATATTGAACTTCTTCGAGCTACCGGTATCTGTTGATGAACAAGGGAAAGTGGTTAAAAATAACTTTGTATTATATCAAAATTATCCTAATCCGTTTAATCCGTCTACAACAATAAAGTTTTATATTACTCACTCCGGGAATATTAATTTGCAAATTTTTAATTCATTAGGACAATTGGTTTGGTCGAAAATTTTACAAGGAGTAGCGCCCGGACAGCATAAGGTCGTTTGGTACGGAATTAATAACTCCGGTGGAAAAGTAAGTTCCGGTAATTATATTTACCGTTTAATTTTTACGGATTTTTCCGGTAATGTTATGTTAAAATCCGGTAAGATGACTCTTTTAAAATAAGATTAAGAGGTCAAATTGAAAAAAGTATTTTATTTTTTAATAATTATATTTTTAACATTTAGTTGTTCAAAAAAAGAATCGAGCGGTTCTTTAACAAAGCAAATTAATAAAAGCGAAGTCCGGACCAACAAAGAAGAACCGGCAGGATTTAAATCCATACATCAACGGGATTGGGAAGAACAAAGGAAGGATTCCTTAAAAACGAAAAAGAAAGTAAAGCAGAAACAGGAAGTAATACATTATAAATAAGTTTCCTGTTACTTCAGCAGGGTAAAGATTGCGGATGAAAAGAACAAACTATTTGATTTTACTTTTATTTATTGCATTAGCCGTATCAGGTTGCTCAAGGAAACAGGATAAGGAGAAGAGCAAAAAAGTTATTCCGGTTAAGAATATAAAGCTAATCTCATTAAAAGTGCTAACCGGTAAAGAAGAAGGCAGGTTTTACCACCCTAAGTTTTCCGATAACGGCCGGCGGATATTTTTTACGTCGCAAAATTATAAAGGACTTTGGTATTATAATATCCATTCGGGTAAGGTAACACAACTTTCGGATGCAAACGGAATCGGATATAAATTTGCCGTCGGCAAATCGGGCGAAAAAATTTATTACAGATTAAAAGTAAGAAGCGGTTATAAAAGGAAAATTAACTATTTGATTGCCGGACAGAATGTTAGTTCAAAGAAGATAAACATTTTAGTCACTTCCAAAGGAAGAATATCTCCGCCGGTTATTAGCGGTAAAAATACTCTACTCTATTTTAAAGAAGGAAAGTTACACATAATAGATTTAACAACAAAAACCGAAAAGTCCACAAGTGATACTGCCGATTTAATTTTATCTTTAGATAATAAACTTGTAAAAATTAAGCACGGGAAACTTACAAGGATTAATATCGGTAACTCTTCCGCTGTTTTATACGCCGCCAAGTCTCCTGTAAGCGACGATATTGCGTATGAGGTGAAAGGGAAAGGACTGTTTGTAAAAAGTTCAAACGGGAGGACAAACCAAATCAAGAACGGACTGCAGCCGGCATGGTCGCCCGACGGTAGAATGCTTGCATACGTTAAAGAAAAAGCAGACGGGATGAAAATTACCGGATCAAAAATATTTATTGCTGCGCTACCTTCCCTAAAGGAATTCAATTTGCTGGCAGGCAAAAATATCGTAGCCTCTAATCCTGCTTGGTCTCCCGACGGGAAAAAAATAGTATTTAATTCGGATGATGGCGGAATTATCCTCGCTACATTGAATATTCAATAAGGAATGTAAATGAAAAACATCAATATTTTATTAGCCGTTATTATTTTTAATGTTTCGGTGACTGCTCAATCAGTAATTGTTTTAAGTAATAAATCAATAACATCTTTCTCGGATGGTCAGTTTTATTTTCCAAAATCCAATCCCGCCGGTTCTAAGATATTTTTTACATCCACTAATTACAAGGGACTTTGGTATTATGATACCGGTAGTAAAATCATCCGGCAAGTAAATAATTATTCGGGCGCCGGATACAAATTCAGATTTGGTGAGGGCGGGAATAAAATTCTTTTTAGGAAAGTAAAATATATTAATAAAAAGAAATTCACTTCACTAGCAGTCATTGATTTAGTAAAACGAAAAGAAAGCGTTTTGATACCGGAAGCAAGAAAATTAAAAGTAATTGATTTTACCGGGGAAGACGCATTTGTGAAACTTGAGAATAAAATACAATTCTTAAGTATTACAAAATCTAAACTTAAAAAAAATAAATTAACAGTGAAACCCAAAGTCGATATAGAAAACAGAGATATTGTAGTTTACCAAAATGGCAAAAGGAAAGTCCTTCAACCTCTTGGTAAAGGTATTTATTTATGGCCTTCAATTTCACCGGACGGGACAAAACTTTTGTTTACATTTGGCGGAAATGGAACTTACATCTCCGATTTGGACGGAAATATTTTAACAAACATCGGTTATGCTAATTATCCGAGTTGGTCGCCCGACGGGAAATGGATTTTGTTTATGAAAGATAAAGACGACGGTTACAATTTTACCGGCTCGGATTTGTACGTAATTAAAGCCGACGGCTCTAAGGAAATACAACTTACATCGAGCGATGACGTCATTGAGCTTTATCCTTCGTGGTTGCCTGATAATTCAGGAATAGTTTATAATACCAGCTCAGGTATTGTTTACCTAATGAAATTGAAGATATCGGATTAAATTTTAATTATAGGAATACTCCAATGTTGAAAAATTTTGTTGCTATAATAATGGTTTTATTTACTATTAGAATTGCTGCTCAGGATTTTGATAGTCTAAGAATTTATATTAATCCCGGGCATGGCGGACATGATTCAGATGACCGTCATGTGGTGGCGACTGATTTTTGGGAATCGGAAGGGAATCTTTCAAAAGGGTTATATCTCCGGGACATATTAAAAAGTATGAATGCCGACGTGAGAATGAGTAGAACACAAAACAGAACGCAAGACGATCTGCCATTATCTCAAATTGTGGAAGATGCAAATAACTTTGATGCCGATTATTTCCATTCAATTCACAGTAATTCATACGATGGGCAAACTAATTATACACTGGTACTATTTCAAGGTTTTGATAACGGACCTACATATCCCGAAGCTAAACAGATGGGGAGTATAATTTCCAACGAAATTTATAAGGCTCACAGAACATCCACGCATTACAACAGAGGCGATTTTGATTTTTACGGAACCGGGAAACCATACCTTGGAGTATTTAAAGGTTTGCTTATGCCGGGAACACTTTCCGAGGGTTCTTTCCACGATTATATACCCGAATCGTGGCGTTTGAAGGACGA
Organism: Melioribacteraceae bacterium; assembly: GCA_026983795.1. GTDB lineage: Bacteria > Bacteroidota > Ignavibacteria > Ignavibacteriales > Melioribacteraceae > BMS3ABIN04. The sequence goes on along the minus strand of JALSTI010000182.1, from coordinate 1,405 downwards.
AGCATACCTTAAGCATGAAGCCTGGGCAATTGCAAGATCGTTTGTGCAATTTTACGGATTAACTCCTATGCCGTTCGGAGAAATAGCCGGAATAGTTAGAGATAAAGATGAACCTGTCAGTTACTTTTCAATAAACTCTGCGGATAGTAAAAAGCCGGTCAATAAATTAAAAGTTACGCTTCAACCCGGAAACTTAGTTTATAACGGCGATGATTTTAATAATGGATTTTTTATGTTCGACCGTCTGAGTCCCGGTAATTATAAATTAATTTACGAAGCGGAGGATTATCAGCCTGATTCCTTAACTGTTACGGTTGTGGCTAATAAAACTGTTTTTGCAGATAAATATTTAAGTATTGTTCCGAATTATAATCCACCGCTTGTATTACAAACCGTACCTCTTAACGCCGATTCAACCGTTAGCTTAAGCACTAAAGTTAATTTTACCTTTAGCATTCCAATGAATACTTCCTCCGTACAAAATGCGTTTAAGATAGAACCGGCTGTTAGCGGAAATTTTGAGTGGAGAGACAATAATAAAGAATTAACATTTTCACCGGATTCAAAATTACTTGCCAATACAACTTATTCGGTAACAATCGATACAACGGCAGAAACCCGGTTCGGAATAAAACTTGCAAGTCCTTTCCTGATAAATTTTAAAACAAGAGAAAAATTGAAATTGATATCTTTTTATCCAAAAGAAAATCAAAAGGAAATTAGCACAACAGTAAAAATTATACTGGATTTTGATGCTCCCATAGATATTAACTCGTTAGGAGGGAATATATTTTTTAAAGATGCTCAAAATAACGATGTAAGTCTTTTAGTAGATCAAGATTCATTTTCTAAAGGTAAAATAATTTTCTGGCCCGCTAATCCGCTAAACAATTCTTCCGGATATAAAATTATTCTGAATGAAGGAATTAAAGATGAAGACGGGTTAACTTTTGGTGAGAATTTAGCCATTACATTTTATACCGAAAAAGAAAAATATTCGAACGGAACAATAATAGATAGTTTTGAAAACGCAGGACAATGGTGGCAGCCGGAACAAAGTGGAAGTACTAATGGAATTGATTCGAATCAAACGAAATTTACAATAGTCAGCAATCGAAAAGTCAGCGGTTCTTATTCTGGAAAATTAATTTATAATTTTACTTCGGATTCGGGAGTTTGCAGGCTTTACAACGCAGCGGAACCGGTAGTGAACGGTTCTTCATTTAATCTTTGGATATTTGGGGACTTAAGTTACAATTTGCTTGAATTCTGGTTTCGAGATGCCAACGGTTCGAACGTTCCGTATTTTGTTGATACTTTAAATTGGACAGGCTGGAAAGTTAAAAGTATAAATCTGGCAGACCTTAATATCTCAGGCGAAATAAAGTTCCATAGCATTGTTATT
>JALSTI010000181.1 GCA_026983795.1 Melioribacteraceae bacterium | reverse complement strand
TCGCTGCATAAAAATGCAACTACTTTAGCAATATCTTCCGGTTTACCCATACGTTTAAGTGGAATATTCGATAATAAAACTTCTCTCTGTTTGTCGTTTAAGTTACCGGTCATTTCCGTCTCAATAAAACCGGGAGCAATTACATTAACGTTTATATTTCTGGAAGAAAGTTCTTTTGCAATTGATTTGGAAAAGCCAATAATAGCAGCTTTGGAAGCGGCATAATTAGCTTGACCGGGATTTCCAATTAGTCCAACCACAGAAGAAATATTAACAATTTTACCGTGCCGTTGTTTAATAAATTGTTTTGAGCAAGCTTTTGTATAATTAAAAACACTTTTAGCATTTATACTTAAAACTTGATCAAAATCGTCTTCAGACATTCTTAACAATAAATTATCTTTTGTAATTCCTGCGTTATTTACAAGAAAGTCCAATTTGCCAAATTCATTTATCACTTTTTCAACAGCCGTTACGGCTCCTTCAAAAGAAGAAGCGTCGGTTTTAATAGGAAGAATTTTTGTTTCCTTTTCAAAGTCTTTAACAATTTCGTTTGCGCATTCGTCGCATGACTTATAAGTAAATGCAACATTACACTTCCCCACTCTTGCATTGCCGGAAGCAAATTCTTTTACAATGGCTTTTCCTATACCTCTTGTTCCGCCCGTAACTAATACTGTTTTAACAACATTTTCCATAAAGTTTACTATACAATAACAAAGATTCTGAAATAATTTTTCATTAACAAAAAAATATAATATTTAATTTTTTTTTAATCCACTTTAATACAATAATATTAGTCGTTTGATAAAACCATTTTTTGAGAAATATCGTTGAACTTATCCAACCCAATTAACGTAACGCTTTTATCAATGCGTTTAATTAACCCTTGTAATACTTTACCCGGACCGATTTCCACAAATTCCGAAATTCCGTCATTAATCATATTAACTATTGTTTCCTCCCATCTAACGGGATTAGATAATTGGGTTAATAAATTATTTTTTATTTCATTTTTAGATGTTACCGGTTTTGCGCTTACATTAGAATATACAGGAATAACTGTATCATTAAAAGTAGTATTATTTAAGGCTTCATTTAATTTACTTTGTGCCGCTAACATCAACGGAGAATGAAAAGCCCCGCTAACAACAAGCTCTTTAACAATTTTAGCTCCCGCGGTTTTACTCAGTTCCATTGCTTTTATTACTCCGGTTTTACTTCCGGAAATTACAATCTGTCCGGGCGAATTAAAATTTGCGCAGGTTACAATTCCCTCTTTTGATGCTTCCGAACAAATATCCTCCAATGTTTTAACGTCTAAGCCAATAACCGCAGCCATAGTTCCGGGTTGTAACTGTCCGGCTTCCGCCATAGCTTCGCTTCGTTTTTTTACAAGATACAGCGCTTCTTCAAAATTCAATACATTATTAGCTACAAGCGCGGTGTACTCGCCCAGGGAATGCCCGGATACAGCCTGGAAATCCACATCATCTATTAAATTTAAAATTGAAATGCTGTGCAAAAATATTGCCGGCTGTGTAATTTGGGTTTGCCGCAGTTTTTCTTTCGGTCCCTCAAACATAATTTCAGAAATCCGGTATCCTAATATCTGTTCGGCTTTATCAAAAAGGTCTCTTACAACTTTGGAGTTATCGAATAGGTCCTTTCCCATTCCAACATATTGGGAACCTTGTCCCGGAAATATAAATGCTCTTTTACCCATTAATCGATGCTCCAAACAACGTACATTGATCCGAACGTAAAACCGCCGCCGAATGAAGATAAAATCAGTTTATCCCCTTTTTTAACTTTCCCGTCTCGATAATATTCCGTTAAGCACAAAGGAATTGTTGCCGCTGTTGTATTGCCGTATTTTTGAATGTTAATCATTACCTTTTCTGGTTCAAGTCCCATACGTTTTGCTGTGGCGTCTATTATTCTTAAATTTGCTTGATGCGGAACTAAATAAGCTACATCTTCGGAAGTTAAATTATTTTTTTCCATAATTTCAGCCGAAACATCCGCCATTTGTTTTACTGCGACTTTAAAAACGCTTTTACCATCTTGGAATAAATAATGCATTTTTTTATCCACTGTTTGGTGTGTTGGCGGATTAAGACTTCCGCCGCCTTCCATATACAATTTATCTCTTCCGGAACCGTCACAAATAAGTACAGAATCTTGAACTCCGTAATTTAAATCTTCAGTAGGTTCAAGCAAAACCGCAGAAGCTGCATCGCCGAACAGAATACATGTGTTTCTATCCGTATAATCAACTATAGAGCTCATTTTGTCGGCACCAACAACCACAACCTTATTAAATTGACCTCCTTCAATTAAAGAAGCGCCGGTTTGTAATGCGTATAAAAATCCCGAGCAAGCAGCAGATAAATCGAAACCCCAGGCATTTTTAGCGCCTATGTTATCCTGAACCAAACATGCAGTGG
>JALSTI010000180.1 GCA_026983795.1 Melioribacteraceae bacterium | reverse complement strand
TTTCGGCTGCATTAATTTTTTAATTTGAGTCCGTGTTAAAGGTCCTCTGAGATAGGACATTGCCCATCTTGTATAAAAAACAATAGGTTCTTTTTCATGAACGTTATGTAACAGAAAAACCCGTTTGTCCAAATTCGAAATTAAATTTTCTATTTCGCCTTTGTTCAAAGATTCACCGGAAGATGAAGCAGCACCTTCCAAACCGTCAATTACGCGGTTAATATCTTGCTTGGTTTGCAGTCTTCCTATTAACCAAGTACCGGCATTGGATAAACTTTTATAATCTAAATCTACCGGGTTTTGTGTGGCTAAAACCACGCCAAGTCCAAATGCCCGTGCTTGCTTCATTATTGTAAGTAAAGGCTTTTTGGATGGGGGATTAGAGATTGGCGGCATAAAACCAAATAGCTCATCAATATAAAGCAATGCGCGTAAGCTTGTTGTTCCCGATTGCATTCTCATCCATTCGAGAATATTATTAAGCAATAGCGAGGTAAAAAACATTCTTTCTGATTCCGATAAATGAGCTATATAAAAAATAGAAACTTTCGGGTTACCCTGAGCAGTGTAAAGTAAATCGTTAATTTCCAGCGGTTCACCTTTTAACCATGACTGAAAAGTAGGCGAAGAAAGCAGATTATTTAATTCCATTGCAAGTCCGAAACGATCTTTGTTGGGGAAAAACGATTCGATATCGAACACACCGACTTTTTCGAAAGGGGGCGACTGTACAGCTTGAATTAATTTTGTAATGTCAAGATTTTCTCCCAAAGCCCAAAAATGTTTTAGTATATTTGACAGCAGTATATGTTCGCGGCTTTTAATAGGATCGGCTTCTATACCGAGGAGTCCTAATATTGTAGATGATGTTGATGAAATTCTGTCCGCAAACCAATCCGGTTCGTTTCTGATTTCCTCGGAAGGAGCATCGAAAGATTTTAAAATTGAAATTTGTTTACCGGCGCTGCTGCCGGGTGTGTAAATGTTAAAGTCGGCAGAATCTTTTAATTTTTGAATCCGTTTACCGTCTTGTCCCCAACCGGCTAATCCTTTTTTCCACATCCTGGCTTGCGATTTAGCGTATTCTTCTTCGGTTAAACCTTTTTTTCTGGCATCGGAGACGTTAATCCATGGTAAGAAATCCTCCATCTTTAAATTTGGAAAAGTTAAAAGTAAATTTGTAATATCGCCTTTTGGATCAATGATTATAGAAGGAATTGAATCGATTGCGGCTTCTTCGAGTAAAGAAATACAAAGGCCGGTCTTACCGCTGCCTGTCATACCAACGCAAACAGCATGCGTTGTTAGGTCTTTAGAATCATAAAGTATAACATCGTCGGTTATGGATTTACTTTTAACATCGTATTTTTTGCCAATGTAAAAGGATCCTAGTTTTTCAAAATCCTGCATAATTAATCTCCTGTAATTAATTCATTTCGACTAAATAAAACTTACAAAAATTATAAATTAAATTTGGACAAAATGTTTTTTTTATAAAAATAAAAAAAATTTAGGTTGTAAAAGGTGAAATATTTTGACAAAAAAAAAATTGTTTGTATATTTATAGTTAATCATTTGAAATCCAAAGTAACATTATTCATCAATTATAGGAGTAACAAAATGGCTAATTACAAAATATCTGATATTGAAGGGATTGGACCGGCTAACGAAAAAAAATTAAGAGCAGCAGGAGTAAAAAGCGTTAATGGGTTGCTTAAAGTGGCCGCAACGGCAAAGGGAAGAAAAGAATTGGCTGAAAAAACCGGTTTCGACACCAAAACAATTTTAACTTGGGTTAACATGGCCGATCTTTACAGGGTAAAAGGAGTTGGAAGCGAGTATTCAGAATTGTTGCATGCTGCCGGAGTTGATACCGTAAAAGAATTGCGTAACAGAAATCCCGAAAACCTTACAAAGAAAATGGAAGAAGTAAATTCCAAAGGAAAGAAAAGATTGGTAAGAGCAGTTCCTACACTTAAAAGAGTTCAATCATGGGTAGAAGCCGCTAAAAAATTAGATCCTATGGTTACACATTAATACTTGCAATTTTGCCCCGTTGTAATATTAGCGGGGCGTTTTTTTTACCGCCTCACAAAATAAAAATTCAATTATCCATTCTTTTTATTAGTTTTTGAGAAAGAAAATTCTCTTAATCGTTTTACATAAATAAAGGAGTACGATATGGAATATAGATTTTTAGGTAAATCAGGTTTGCGTGTATCCGCTCTTTCTTATGGAGCTTGGGTTACTTTTAAAGATCAAGTAGAAGAAGATACAGCTTATAATTGTATGAAAGAGGCATACGATGCAGGCGTTAATTTTTTCGATAATGCCGAAGCTTATGCAAAAGGCGAAGCGGAAATAATGATGGGAAACGTAATTAAGAAAGCCGGTTGGAAAAGGAGTGATTTAGTTTTATCTACTAAAATATTTTGGGGAGGTGAAGGAGTTAACGATAGAGGTTTATCGTTTAAACATATTATGGAAGGTACCAATGCCGCTCTAAAAAGATTGCAAACGGATTATGTCGATTTAATTTATTGCCACCGGCCCGATATTCATACGCCTATCGAAGAAACCGTTTGGGCTATGAATCAAGTAATTAAGGAAGGGAAGGCTTTTTATTGGGGAACAAGCGAATGGAACGCACGCCAAATTACGGAAGCTTATTTATTTGCGCAAAAGGAACATTTAATTCCACCGGCAATGGAGCAGCCTGAATATAATATGTTCAGAAGGGATAAAATTGAAAGAGAGTTTTTACCGTTATTTAAGGAATTTGGTTTGGGCACCACAACTTGGAGTCCTCTTGCCAGCGGTATATTAACTGGTAAGTATAACGACGGTATTCCTGAAAATAGCAGATTATCACTAGAAAATTACCAATGGTTAAAAGACCGGATATTTTCAGGCGAAGGGATACACAAAATTGAAAAGGTTAAAAAATTAGTACCTATTGCAAATGAAATCGGAATGTCAATGGCAAGTATGGCATTGGCTTGGTGTCTTAAAAATCCTAATGTTTCAACTGTAATTACCGGAGCTTCTAATCCCGGGCAGGTTAAAGAGAATATGAAAGTTATTGATGAGCTTGACAAATTAACTTCTGAAGTAATGGAGAAAATAGAAAATGTATTACAAAATAAACCTAAGCAAGAACTTGATTGGAGAGGATTATAGTTTTGTTGCCTGCTCTAATGCTACAGGGCAGGCAATTCTACTTTTTGTATTCGTAACCAAATTTATTCAAATTGGACTTTGTCTCTTCAATTGAATATTCTTTGAGAGTCATGCCACACAAAGGACAAACACCCGGTTTATCAGAAATTACATTCCAGTCCATCGGACATTCGTAAACTTTACCATTTTTATTCTTATCAATTGTTGATAGGTCGATGATTCCTTTTCTGATAATTATTTTATTTGAGTTATTATTTTTAGTTGTCTGTTCAACAGAAGTCTTATTTGTCAAATCCTTCCGGTTTTTACAGCTTGCGATAAGAATAGTAATTGAAAGAAGAATTAAAAAATATTTAGTTTATTCAAAATGATACCTTATAAAAATAAATATTAAAATATTAAAAATGTTTTTCAATCTAAAACGGTGACTTTGGCAGCTGAAAAGCTTTCCGTATGCATATGTCCCATTAATGTTACGGTTTTTGCATCTTTAATTTCATTTGTTAAAGGATTATGAACAGCAATTAAAACAATCTTGCCGTTTTTATCTTTTGCATAAAACGAGATTATTTGTCCGTTTTTATTTTTTCCAAATCCCTTTGATGGTACAATTTCAACATTTATTTCCTGGTTAATTTCACTACTTGTACTGAATATGCTAAAAGAACCGAGCTCATTAGTAGGAGCAAAATAAAATTTATAAATTAAAAAGAAAGCCGCAATAATTAATATCGGTAATATTAATTTATTCAATTTTATCATTTGATTTCCTAATTAATTTTCTTAATAGTTAACAATTATTTATAAAAATAAAAAAAATAAAATAAATTATTGATCGATTAAAGATGAAAAATATCAATCAACCGTTTTCAAAACCCGTGTAGCATTTAAGATTGCTATAAGTGCAACTCCCATATCACCGAATACAGCTTCCCACATTGTTGCTATTCCGAACGCAGCAAGAATAATAAACATAAGTTTTATTCCAAGCGCAAAAATGATATTTTGCCAAACAATTCTTCTTGTCTTTTTTGCTATTTTAATTGATGTAGGAACGCTTGAGGGAGTATCATTCATTAAAACAACATCAGCAGTTTCAACAGCAGCGTCTGAACCCAGAGCGCCCATTGCAATTCCAACATCTGCGCGGGCAAGAACAGGGGCATCATTTATTCCGTCGCCCACAAAGGCTACTTTATCATTTTTGTGTGATTCCGATATTAATTTTTCAATATGCTTTACTTTATCTTCGGGGAGTAACTCCGAATAAACTTTGTCAATATTCAATTTATTAGCAATTGTTATGGCAGCGTAAGAATTATCGCCGGTAAGCATAACGGTTTTTTTAACACCAAGCTTCTTTAGTTCTTTAATAGCTAATTCCGCATCTTTCTTTATAGCATCTGAAATAACAATGTATCCCGCATATTTTGAATTGACTGCGATGTGAACGACAGTTCCGTCTATGTTGCACTTATCGTGTTGAATGTTTTTTTTGTGAAGTAATTTATCATTCCCGGCAATAACAATTTTGCCGTCAACTTCAGCTTCAATGCCATGTCCGGCAATTTCGTTTACATTCCCGATTAATTTTTGCTCGATGTTATAGTTGTATGCCTCTAAAATTGATTGTGCGATAGGATGGTTTGAGTGTGCTTCTGCATAAGCGGCATATTTTAGTATTTGATTTTTATTGTAACCATTAGCATGTACAATTTTAGAAACTTTAAATTCTCCTTTTGTTAGAGTTCCCGTTTTATCAAAAACTACCGTTTTAATTACGGTAAGAGCATCTAAATAATTCGAACCTTTAACTAATATCCCTTTACGCGAGGCTCCGCCTATTCCACCGAAGTAACCGAGGGGAATGCTAATGACCAAAGCACAAGGGCAAGAAACTACAAGCATAATCAATGCTCTGTAAATCCAAACGGAAAACAGTTGTCCTTCAACCAACAAAGGTGGAAGAACTGCCACAAGAATTGCCCCGAAAACTACTGCGGGCGTATAATAACGGGCAAACTTGGTGATGAATTTTTCCGTCTTTGCTTTTTTGGATGTTGCATTTTCAACAAGGTCAAGAATTTTAGCTATTGAAGATTCACCGAATAATTTTGTCACTCTTACAGTTAAAGTGCCCGATTTATTTATCATTCCAGCCATTACGGCTTCACCTTCTTTAACTGAGCGGGGGACAGATTCACCTGTAAGTGCAGAGGTATCTAACATTGAATTACCTCCGATTACTTCGCCATCCAATGGAACTTTTTCACCGGGTTTAATTAGTATTTTATCCCCAACAGTTACTTCCTCCGGTGCTGTTTCTTTCACCTTACCGTTTTCTAAAAGGTTTGCATGGTCAGGACGAATTTCCAATAGGCTTTTAATTGATCTGCGTGAGCGATGCACGGCAAGGTCTTGGAAGAATTCACCAACATTGTAAAACACCATAACGGCAACAGCTTCCGGCATTTCGTGAATTGCAAAAGCACCGAGCGTAGCGACAGACATTAAAAACTGTTCATTAAAGACCTGTCCCTTTACAATGTTCAGCCCTGCAGTCTTAAGTACTCTCCATCCGCTTAAAAGATATATTGTAACAAACACAAGATACTCTTGCCAATGGTAAGGTGTATTGTGTAAATTATCCTTAAAAATAATTCCAACCACTAAAAAAGAAATAATAAAGAAAATTTTGGTTAGTTCTTTTTTAACATCAAATTCTTCACCTTCTTCCTGATTATCATCTATAATTTCTACTTCCGCTTCGATTTCTTTTATTTTCTTTTTTACCTTTTCTATGTTGTTGGTATCAATTTGAATAAACGAGTTAGCAAAATTTACAGATATAAAATTTACTTCTTCTAATTTTGCTACACCTTCTTCAATTTTAGCGGCACATGAAGCACAGCTTAAATTTTTTATTTTATATTTTTTCATAGTTAACCTTTTACAATTTATTTTTCATAAGAGGTATAGAAATTGTTAAATAACCGCCCTAAATTGCAAGAATTAAATATACTTACAAATTAGTAATTACGTTTTTTAATTTACTTTGAATAATTTCCGCAACTTCCCGCACAGTATTATTACTAACCGTGCCCATATTTGCAACGGGATCGATTGCCGCAACTATTGTTTCGCTGTTATCATTAATATAAACAATTACATTGCATGGAAGCAAAAGACCCAATTGCTCTTCCGCTTGTAAAGCTTTATAAGCGTTCGGCGGATTGCAAGCTGCTAAAACTCTGTATGGTTTAAAGTCAACATCAAGTTTCTTTTTAAGAATCGCTTTAAAATCCAAATCGGCTAATACTCCAAATCCTTCTTTCGTTAAAGCTTCTTTTGTTTTCTCAATTGCTTCTTCAAAGTTAAAATCAACCGCTTTCCAAAATCCATAATTTGTTTTTTCCATTTTAATTCTCCTTTTTATTTAATATATATTTTATACTGTTATTATTAAATTGCTTGTTCACCACGTTCGTTAGTTCTGATTCGAACAGTGTTAGAAACATCAATTACAAATATTTTTCCATCACCGGGATTTCCCGTATGTGCTGTTGTTTGTATAACATTAACAACCTCCTCAAAGATATTGTTATTGACTACAAGTTCAATTTTTGTTCTTTTAACATAATCGTGTAATCCGTCTTGGAAAGAATCAGCTGCATCTTTAGCTTTTGTCCTACCGAATCCTTTTACTTCCGAAATAGTTAATCCTGGCAGACCTTCAATTTTGTGAAGCGAGGAGATTATGTCATCTAGCTTAAACGGTCTAACTATCGCTTTTATTTCTTTCATAGTTTACTCCCTTAATTTAATGAGCCGGCTTATAATAAGCCGGCAATAAAATAATTATAATTCACTTTCTTGCGGTTTTATAGCAAACCATTTATAAAGAGCCGGAAGAACAAGCAACGTTAAGATTGTTGAAGTAAATAATCCTCCTACTACAACAGTAGCCAGCGGTTTTTGAACTTCACTGCCAATTCCGGTTGAAAACAGTAGAGGAATCATTCCAAGAGCTGCTGCAAAAGCTGTCATAAGAACCGGTCTTAATCTCATGCTTGCTCCTTGAATGGAAGCCTCGTCAATTGAATAGCCCTCTTTTATAAGCTGGTTAAAGTATGTTACCAGAACAATTCCATTTAACAGTGCAATTCCAAAGAGGGCAATAAATCCGACGGAAGCAGGAACGGAAAGATTTAAACCTGCAAGCCAAAGGGCAACAATACCACCGATTAATGCCATAGGAACATTTAAAAATATCAGCAAAGCATTCTTAAAGGAATTAAAGTTCGAAAATAATAGGATGAATATTATGAATAAAGTTATCGGCATTACAACTGCTAATCTACTATTAGCTGCTTGCTGAAGTTTAAATTGACCACCCCATTCAACATAATAACCAGCAGGTAAATTCACTTTGTTTTTAATTGCTTGCTGTCCTTTTTTTACAAATGTTCCTACATCTGTTCCAACAACATTGGTTTGGATTGTGATAAATCTTTGGCTGTATTCTCTTGTAATTTGCCGCGGTCCAACAATTTCCCGGACGGAAGCCAATTGCGAAAGCGGAACGAGGATGCCGTTAGGCGCTTTGACAAGAACGTTTTTTATTTGATCCGGAGTACTGCGAAATTGCTTTGCAAAGCGCACAAAAATATCGAATCTTTTTACACCCTCAAAAAATTGACCTGCTTCACTTCCGCCAATTGCCGTTTTAATTACATCTTGAACATCTTCAATATTAATACCGTATCGGGCAATTTTATGACGATTAACTTTTATCAAAAGCTGAGGCGCTCCTCCGATTTGATTAACTTGAACATCTGCAGCACCCGGCACCTGCTCAATTACTCGCATAATTTCATCTGATTTTTTCTTTAAAATATCAAGATCATCACCGAATAATTTTATTGCAATTTGTGCTCTAACACCGGATAATAATTCATCAACACGTAACTGAATAGGCTGTGTAATATTTACCGCTATACCGGGAACATCGCTTAATTTTTCTCTTATAACATCCTCAAGACCAACTTGTGTTTTTGCGCTGGTCCATTCGCTGCTTGGTATTAACTGTACTATAGATTCCACAACATTAATCGGTTCCGCATCCGATCCGACTTCGCCCCTGCCAATTCTGGAAACTACCTCTTTAATTTCGGGTATTTGCATTAATCTTTTTTCAACAATATCAGTTATGCGCGTTCCTTCATCAAGAGAAATTGAAGGTGCCAAAGTTAAACGAACAACAATCGTTCCTTCCATAAGTCTTGGAGTAAATTCGGAACCGAGACGAGGATATATTAATCCGCCAAGAATTAGGAGTAAAGTAGCCAGAACAACTGCAGCATAACGTTTCTTAACAAAATATGTAACTATTGGATTGTAAATTTTCAACATGATACGCAATATCCAAATCTGATGTTCTCCGTCTTTTAGTTTTGCTTTTTTAGGGCGGCGCATAAAAAAATATGCGAGAACCGGTGCCAGGAATACTGCAAATAGCAATGATCCAGCCATAGCGAGAGATATTGTATATGCAAGAGGACGGAAGGTTTTTCCTGCTACTCCCTCTAGAGTAAAAAGAGGAACGAATACAACAATAATAATCAAAACAGCAAATATAATCGGTCTTAAAACTTCTACGGTTGCGCGCAAAACTATTTGTATTCTTGACTCGCTGGTATCTGCAGAATGAAGCATTCTATCAACATTTTCAACAATTACCACACTCCCGTCAACCATCATTCCTATAGCAATTGCAAGTCCGCCAAATGACATTAAATTGGCAGAAATCCCAAGAAATTTCATTCCGATTATTGCAAAAAGAACTGAAAAGGGGATAGAGATCGCTACTACCAAACTTGGTCTGAAAGCACCTAAAAATATAATTAATATCAGAATAACTAAAAATATAGCTTCCTCCAGCGCATTGGTAACGGTTTTAACGGCAGCTTCCACAAGTGTCTTCTGTTCATAATAAGCATGAATAGTTACGCCTTCCGGCAGCATTTCGTTTATCTGATCTAATTTATTTTCAATATCCCTAATTACTTGAGATGAGTTAGCGCCAAAAAGCTTTACAATTTGACCAACCACTACTTCGCCGGTTCCGTTGCGTGTTGCAGTTCCGTAACGGACAGCTCCGCCGACTTTTATCTCAGCAACTTGATTTAAATATATAGGTATGCCATCAACAGCTTTAACTACAATATTTTTTATATCGTCAATTTTACTAGTTAATCCAACTGATCTTATTGTAAATTGTTCGCCATTTTTTACAATGTATTGTGCACCTACATTTAAATTATTAGAACGAATTCTATCCAGTACTTCGTTTACACTTAAGTTGTAACGGATAAGAGCATTTGGATCAAGTACGGTTTGGTACTGCTTTACCCAGCCTCCTATCCCGAGCACTTCGGTAACACCGGGTACCGTCTGCAAAGGATAACGAATCAGCCAATCTTGAATTGAACGTAATTCGGTAAGAGAATATTTCCCGGTCGAATCATCGAGATAGTAATACATTATTAAACCCATTCCGGATGTTATTGGTCCCATTTGCGGAGTACCGAAACCTTCGGGTATTTGTTCGGATGCTTCTTTTAATCTTTCGCCAACAATTTGACGGGCAAAATAAATATCGGTATTATCCTCAAAATATAAATTTACAATAGACAAACCGAAATTTGATGTTGACCTTACCAGTTTCAATTTCGGTAATCCGCTCATTGCGGCTTCTACAGGAAAGGTAACATATTTTTCGATTTCTTCAGGCGAGTAACCTTCGGAGACTGTAAATACCTGGACAACAACAGGTGAAACATCAGGGAATGCATCAATGGGTAATTTTTTATAACTTAAATAACCCGCTCCGAGAATTAGTATTCCGAGCACTACCATTAGAAACCGATTTTGTAACACAAATTGAATAATCTTTTTCATTTTTATAATTCCTTTTTCGTTTTGTTAGTCTTCATCAGCGAATGTACTCTTTTCGATTTCGGACTTGATCACAAAACCATTTTCCGCTACATATTTTTGTCCGGCTTTTAGTCCGGAAATAATTTGAACGTATTTATCATTTGTATAACCGGTTTTGACAGGCTGAGGTATAAACCCTTTATCTGTTTGAACAAAAACAACAGGTTGTTCATCCATGGTTGCAATTGCTGTTTTAGGTACTGCTACCGGTACTTTGATTTCCTTTATTTGAACCCGTCCTGTAATAAACAAACCTGGTTTCCAAAAGCCCCTTACATTACCAAGATTTACCCGTGCAATGGAGGTTCTTGTTATTTCATTTACTGTTGGGCTTACATAAAATATTCTTCCTTCAAATTTGTAATTACTACCGGGTGATGAAACCAAGACTTTTTCACCGATATTAATTTTTAATAAATCTTTTTGATATATGTTAAGTTCGGCCCAAACTGAATTAAGGTCGGCAATTTTAACAGCGTGAATCCTATCGCCTATCAATTCTCCCGGTGTCATGTGTAATTCCAGAATGGTTCCTTTTATTGAGGACTTAACTTTATATTCCACAAGACTCTCATTACTTTCGATAGTAGCAATAACCTCGCCGGCTTTAACATTATCACCAATTTTCTTATAAATCTTTTTTACAATGCCGCCAAAACGCGGAATAATGTGTGCTATTTTATAAGGATTGGGAACAACTTCACCTGTAAGGTCAAGATGTAATTCTATTTTCCCGGGTTTTGCCTCCGCAACTACAACACCGAATTCTTTGATAACTTCCGGGGATATTTTTACAATCTCCTTTTGATTTTTTAATTCACTGTTTTTAACGGACTTTGCAACAATTGGTTCGTCAATGTTAACCGTGCCGCTACCGTTCATAATTAAAAACACGAGAAGTCCGCCTAATACGATCCCAACAGTTAAATAGATTAAATTACTTTTCTTCATTTTGTGGTATCCTTGATTTATATTCAAAATTAAATTTTGTTAATGTTAATCTTTCCAGATCAATTATGTTTTTATTATATTCTGAAACAGCGTTTACATATTGCGATTCCAATTCAAATAAACTTCGCTGTGCATCCAGAACATCGAGAACCGTAAATCGTCCAACCAGATTACCTTGATTAATAATCCTAAAAGCATTTCTGGCTTGAGGAATTGATTCCTTTTCAAGCTTCTGCAACATTATGTTATAAGACTTGATGTTATTATACAAAGTGTGA
>JALSTI010000179.1 GCA_026983795.1 Melioribacteraceae bacterium | reverse complement strand
TCCACTCCAAATTTCACCTGTCTCAGTTAAATTTGCTAAACCGTCAAGAGAACCGAACCACAAACTCTGATTATTGTTCGATAAATATCTGCTATTAACCGATCTAAAATCATTTGTGGTTAAAACGGCTCTTGTATTATCATCCATCATCTGCGGAGCGCTAATCCAAGTTTTTCCGTAATCCGGAGATCTATATATTCCGCTTTCCGAAGCTACTAAAACTTCTTTGCTTATAAAACTGCCGGAGCTATCCGAAATCAAAAAGTTTATATCATGAACTTTTAATCCCGGTAATAAAGTATGCCAACTAGAACCGCCGTCTGCCGACCAGCTAACTGCGTAAAAGTCATCCGGATCGTCCGCTTTCCATGTAGAAGCCCAAACTACATTTCTATACTGATCAAAATTTAAATCAACAATAAAATTTCCACTAATAGCTTCAGTTTGATTTTTATGATTAAACTTCTTCCAACTCAAACCGTTGTCAGTCGATTTATTAATCCCGTTTGCCGTACCCACATAAATTGTTTTTTCTGAGCTGCTTACAATTGAAAAAACTCTATGATTCAAATTGCTTTCGAACCCTAAAGCTCCTCCGGAGGGCGAAAGAGTAAATGTTAAGGTATCGGAAGGATGAATTTCATCTAAATAATCGGGAGGTAAAACAACTCTTTTCCATGTTTTACCATTATTACCGCTTCTTCTTAACCCGCCTGCAAATGAAGCAATCCAAACGTACCCTTTGGTAAATCCAATAGATCTTGTAAAATTATTTACATCCGAAGTAATCGGTAAAGCTCTAATTCTATTTATTCCATAAACTACAGAAGAATCGTCCGCAGCATCTACAGGTTGAGGAATATCCACCCAATTCTCACCGCCATCAGCCGAATAGTGCAATCCCGAACCGACCGGTAAAACAGTACCTTCATTAAAAGGATCGTTCATAGCATGCCAAGTAGCACACCAAACCGTATCATTATTTATTGACAATGCCGAAATACCCTCTTCCCCAAAAGAAATATTTTTCCAGGTATTTCCAGAGTCGGTTGATTTACTTAAACCATTCGAAGTTCCCAACCAAATTGTATCTTTATCAAATTCAATATACTCGATTGTATTACTATTGGGTGATTTATCGGAAGTTTTTGCAAGATTATTGAAACCGAGCGAATAACTAAAAGGAATTTTTTGCGCAAATAGCGTAAAATATCCGAATAAGAATAAAACGGAAATAATTTTCTTTATCATTTCAAGTACAATTTATGAATTATAGTGTTACTTTCTGCATTCGATTTATCGGCAGCTTTAAATCTAAATTCCCAAAAGCCTGTTTTTTGACCGGAGGGAAAAGTTAACAGAGTAGTATAAATTCCGTCGCCTGCCACTACATCACCGCTGCTGTTCTCGTCTCCGTCATCAAACATAGGAAATTTTGTAATACCGGAACTGTTTGAAATTTGGGTTCCGTCGGGATCAAACAATTCGTAAAAAACTTCTTTTATATCGGTCAAACCGTTTGAATCCGATACAGTTACGGAAAAAGAAAACTGATTACCCATATCCACAGTATCCGGCATAACCAAATTACTGATGACGGGCGAAGAATTAACTACTGCTCCCAAAACTTTAATTAATTTTGAACCAACCATTTTTGTATTTGAACCTGAAGCTTGAATTTTGTCTTGAACAAAATACTCTAATTGATATTGACCGCTTTTTAAGGATGAGCTTAAAGTAGTTCTGCCTGTGTAAATACCGTCACCTGCTTTTTGATCGCCATTGCCGGTTAAATTCCCGTTATCAAGTAAAATTATATTTGTTAAAATTGCAGCCGATCCGTCATTGGAAACCATATTAAACCAAACGGATTTTACAGCATTTGGATTATTAATTTCTACGGAAGTAATCAATCCGTTAGTTTGATCGGAAATTTGAACCGAATCCGGAGCCGTTATTGATTTTACTTCATAATTAACTGCAGGCAGGTCTACAACATCACCGGGTAATTTATCACAAGATGTAAAAGTCAGAAGAATCAGAATAAAAAAAGTAGAAGTTATACATAACTGCGGTAACAGCCGTTTTACCGGATTTTCGAAAGATTTATTATAAAAGGACATAAAAAAAGAGTAATTTTTTATTGAATCTTGCAAATTAATCAAATCCCTTGAATTTTCTATAACTGTAAATTAAAAATGTAGCAAGTCTTCAATAATAATAATTACCCTTAAATTTTGAATGCAACTTATGGAAAGTTAAAAACTTTGTCAAGTCAAATGTTTAGTATTACATTCATGTTGATTTTCCCTCATTGCCAAACAAATAAGTTATATATTGTACCAATTTTATTTACAAGCTAATTATAAAAGGAGTTGGTGAAAATGAAATAATAAAAATGAACAAACTAAAGTATCCAATCAACATTCGTTTATTATCGAGCTTATGGTAATATCTTACAGGCGGATGTTTGACTTTGATTATAAAATACAAAATTAACGACCAGAAAAGCCAACCGCTCCACCCGATATGAATTCTTAATTCTAAAATCGAATCTATCAAACCTAGTATACCCAAACCGACTAAAATGACCATCGAAATACTTGCTATTGTTTCGTGTTTTTTAGAACCGAACATGCTATAAACCACATGCCCGCCGTCTAACTGTCCAACGGGAATCATATTCATTGCAGTAACAAATAAACCGAACCAACCGACCATTAAATAAGGATAATGATAAACTTCGGTCATGGGAGGAACAAACTGCCCGGGTTTTGTTAACAATTCCCTTAAAAAAGCGAAAAGCAATGTATCCCCAAATTCCAATGAAATAGCTCCTTCTCCATAATGAGGCGAAAAGAAATCGGGATGAATGTGTAAAATATATTCAACTCCGGGTAAATGGGTAAACCCGTAAACCAATACTATCAAACACGCAATAAAACCGCTAATAGGTCCCGCCACGCCTATATCAAACATAGCTTTATTATCAGGAATAACCGATTTTGTGCGTATTACGGCACCCATTGTTCCGAAATTAAAAAATCCCGGGACTGGCGGAAACGGGATATAATACGGCAACGTTGCTTTTACTTTATGAAAAACCGCTGCAAAATAATGCCCGA
Source organism: Melioribacteraceae bacterium (assembly GCA_026983795.1). Lineage (GTDB taxonomy): Bacteria > Bacteroidota > Ignavibacteria > Ignavibacteriales > Melioribacteraceae > BMS3ABIN04. Next base: position 8,356 of record JALSTI010000179.1, on the reverse strand, counting down.
ATTCATGCGCAGAAAGTACAAATAAAACGGCAAGACTATAAGGCAAACCCAGCGATAACGAATTTAACGAATACGGACCCATTACTCCGGTTGTCCACTCCGTTCCCGCAATAATTGTGGTAATCAGCGTAATAAAAAAAAGCACGAGATGAATTATTAAAGAATTTCTTTTTTTCTTAATTGCCGAATCTTGATATTCATCTGTTATTGTTCTTTCAAAATAATGATCTGACATTTTTATAAATCCAAGTTAATGGCAATAGCGGAATATTTACGGTTCACATCGTAATATTCACCGTTAATACTTTTCCCCGAATAATAATTATAAAAAAGACTAAAACCTTTACCGGAAGGTTTACCGAACTTAATACCAAATACAATAGAGTTATTTGCGGTATATTTGTCCAAATGTATTAATTTGATATCGTAACCAAAAAACGGGGTTATACTTTCAGATAAAATTCCAACCGCAAAATAATCAAATCCCAACTGGTAATTATCTTTTTTTATTTCCTGCGGGTCAACATGAAATATATAGGTAAAACCCGCATAAACTCTTACACCGGAAAATTTAACGAACGGATTAAGCTCAATAAATTCACGACTGTAAACTTTTGGATTTCTACCGTCCCGCCAACGTTGATGTGTACCGTCAAAATGTCCGTCGACGAAATGCGCGCTAATATGACTAATTCTTAACCGCCCGCCAAAACCGGTGTTTCCTGCTTTCTTTTTATAAGAGAAGTTAAACCCAAACAAATAATCAACTGCATCAACGGGAAAATGAAAATTTTGTTCACCTCTAAGTAAAGTGAATGTAAATAAATCTGCGCCAAATGTTAATTGCGAATTATCCTGGAAAGAATACCTGAATATATCCAACGAATTTCCTATATTCAGACTAAGTTCGTTACCGCCGGTTTGAAAATTGAATCCGAGTTTCGGTTCTAAAACATTAGCTGCAAAAGGTTGAAAACTTAAATCGTCGGGAAATGTTTCCACCGCTGTTTGGCAAAATACATTTACATGAATTAAAAATAACAACGCTAAAACTCTTTTCATTTACTTTCCATTCGTAAAAATTGAAATCTTTTTAACTTTTTGTTTTATCAACTTGTTGTAACTGTATTTTACCTTGGAAGGAAGAGCGGCTAATGAATATTGATTAAACGGAAATGCAAAGGAAGGTTCAAAATAACAATTAACGGTACAACCTTTACAAAAATCAAATTTACCTTCCATGGACTGATAGTACCGTATTTTCTCCGATTTTCTCAATTCGCTTATTGGTCTGTTTATTTTTACCGTTTCTTTTTTAAAATGATAACACGGCAAAACAATCTCGTTATACGGTGAAATAACAATAACTCTTGAAACCGCTTTACAACTCGGATTTTCGATATTATTTCCGCCATCGCGCCGTAATTTAATAAATCCCTTATTTAAGTAGATATCGGAGTAACCGGTAGAATATTCCTCAATAAAATCAAGGGCTTCTTCAGATAATCCCGGATTTCCGAAATACGAAAAAACCGGATTTACAATTAAAACCAGATCATGCTTTTGTGCAAGCCGGTGCATACGCGGCAGTTTTTTGTATGTATCATTAGTAACCGTGAAAAGGATATCCGGAAATTCGCCCAACGATTTGGCAATTTCTATACTTTCGAAAACTTTATTAAAACAATTAACCTTTCTGATTTTATTATGTTCTTCCTCGTCCGGCGAATCCAACGAAAAGTGTAATAAGTTAACGTTACCTTTTAACGAATCGGCAAATTTAGGATAAAGCAATGTGTTTGTGGTAATACTGGTTTGCATTTTCAACCGGTTGGCAAATTTAGCCATCTCCGCAATATCAGGGTTAAGCAAAGGTTCGCCGCCGGTTAAATCGATAAATTTAACTCCGAGTTTTACTAACTCCTCAACATTCTTTTTAAAATCCTCCAACGATGCATTGGGTGTTGACTTATACCTTTTGTGATCGGCAAAATGACAAAACTCGCAATAAGCGTTGCATTTATATGTTACATAATAATTACAAAGAAGCAGCATTAAAATTTTCTACCTTTCCATTTAATATTTCTCGAAAAGACAACAAGAACAGGCAAAACGAGGACATAAAGTACGAAATAAATTTCAAAAGCAATAAAATGCGTTAGTTTTATTTTCAGATTTAACTTTTTGTAAACCGACCAAAGGAAAAAGTAATCCGTAAGAATTTTGAAAAGCATAATTAATAAAACGTTAACGGAAAAATAAAACGGTGCAAGCAAAATACAAAAATGGCTTAACCAAGCGGTAATCATTACAAAAAATCCGGTAAAATCACTATCCAGTCCTCCAACACCCCATCTTTTCTTTTGCCAATATAATTTTTGTGGAGTTTCGCAAGGTTTGGAAGTAACAAGTGCATCTTTGTCCAAAGGATAAATCAGTTTATATTTTTTCAAATTATAAATAGCCATCAGAAGTTTAAAATCTTCCGTAACCGAAAAAGGGATTGCAGCATAACCGCCGACTTCATCATAAGCTTTTTTGCTGTAAGACATGTTATTACCGATTGCGCTAAGAGGTTTGCCCAAATTCATTGTACCGCCGGCTACGGTTAACAAATAAATAAAGTCCATATCTTGCATTCCGGTAAACATGCCGTCGGCAGTTTGATTTGTATAACCGCAAACAATTGCAACATCTTTTGTATAATAAGAAGCTATGGTTTTTGCCCAGGAAGGTGAAACTGTACAATCGGCATCCGTTGTTAAAATAACTTCGCCTTTTGCCAGCTCAATTGCATTGGCAATGGCATTTGCTTTTCCTTTAACTTCTCCAATTTGTTTGTGAGGTATAACTTTTTTAAAGATCGGCTTATCTTGAATAAATTCATCAATTATTTTACCTGTGTTATCCTCGGAATGATCGTCCACAATAATAATTTCCAATTTACCTTCGGGATAAATTGAATTATTCAACGATTTCATGCATTCTAAAATATTTTCTTCCTCATTTCTGGCGGCAACAATTATGGTGGCAAACGGCAGTTCGTTTTCTTTTAGTTTATTAAATTTTTTATTGGCGCCTATAGAAAATATTATAGTCTGAATAAAATAAACTGAAACAACAACTAAAAAAATTATTTCAAACATTCCGAGGGAGTTCCGATTGTAAATCCTTTTTTATCAACTAACTCAAGCAAATAATTAATAGATTCTATTATTATTCCGGCGGATTTGTTGCTATCGTGAAATACAATAATAGAATTACTTTGCAAATAATTATTTAATGCAAATTTAACAATATTTAAGTCATTTTTGTAATCATAAGGTAACAGCGACCACATTACGTTGGTTAATCCATTCCCGTTAAGCAATTTAACATGCCACGGAAAAATTCTTCCGTACGGCGGTCTGAAATATTCCGGTACAAATCCCAAAATGTTTTCAGATATTTTATTAAAATGAACCAATTCATTTTTAAGTTCGTTTTTATTTAATCCCGTTAATCCGGAATGGTTAAAAGTATGGTTTCCAATTTGATGTCCGCTTTTTACAATTTCATTGGAAAGTCCGGGAAATTTTTCGATATTATTACCAACGCAGAAAAAAACCGATTTAACCGAAACTTTATTAAGCAGTTCCAAAATACGTAATGTAGTTTTTTCATTCGGCCCGTCGTCAAAAGTAATTAATATTTTTCCGGAAGTTGATTTCCAAATTGTATTACCGTAAAACTTGGCGATGAATCCAGGCGGTTGATATTTATACTTAATCATCTTTTGACTTTTCTGTTTTTCCAGTTATAATTTCCGAACAACCCGGCAAAACCCGCTAATAAAATATATGGGACGTGCAAAATTTCGGCAATAAAAAAATCACCGGTAAATTTATAATCGTAAAGTAATTTGTTCCCCTTCCGGATTATTAAATATTCCGTAATAAATTTAATAAGAAAGCTCACGGCAAAGGTTACAAAAAAAACCGGGTTAAAGAAACCCAAAACGGGTTGGACAAACAAACATAAATAAAAGAGATAAATTAAAACAAGCTTTACAACCAATAATTTATCGAAGTAAAAAATTCCTTTACTCGCCCATCTTTTCCGTTGATTATAAAATTCCGTTAGAGAATCTGCTGCGTTTGTATATACTTTGGCACGTTTACTGGCACAAAATTTAATTTTATAACCGGTCAACTTGTGTATTTTTTGCATTAGGAATTCATCGTCGCCCGAAGAGATATTTAAATTATCTTTATAACCATTGACTTTTAAGAAAGCGTCTTTACGAAAAGCCAAATTGGCTGCATTACAAATTACGGGTTTATTTGCACCGATTAGTCCCGCTCCGGTAATAATTAAACCGGCAAATTCCAACCGTTGAATTTTATTCCAAAAGCCTGAACCGGAAATAAATTCAACAGGTCCGGAAACAAATCCCGTATCTTTTTCAAAACATGATACCAAAGTTGTTAACCATTCCGGCGTATACGTGCAATCTGCATCCGTTGTAACTATTATATCACCCCGGGAATTATTTATACCATAATTAATAGCTCTTTTTTTATGTCCGGTTAACGCACCGGAATTTGATATATTTAAAATTCTAATATTTTTATTTTTTATTTTCTCTTTTAGAATTGAAACGGAATTATCATCCGAATTATCGTTCACATAAATCACTTCAAATTTATTTTCATCAAATCTTTGTTTTTGAATGCTTTTTATATTCAACTCTATATTCTTTTCTTCGTTTCTAAAAGGTATAATAACCGAAACATAGTTAAAATTATAAGGGAAAATATTTTCAGAAAATTTTAATTTGCCAAGACCGGCGTATATTTTCATTAAGAAAGTGAAATAAAAAAGAGTAAGCAGAAAAATTATTATTAACGGTATATTCATTAATTCCTCTTTAACAAAAGAATTAAACCGATTAAAGAAGGGATTACCAAATTAATAATAAAAATAAAAATGGAAGCGTTAAATGCAGAAACTTCAGGAACGCCGAGCGATCCGGCAAAATAGACCGCCGTCGCCTCCCGTACGCCCAAATCGCCAATCGAAAGAAACGAAATGAACTTTTTAGCGAACATCACCATTATTCCGATCCAGATATAGTTTAATATCGAAAATGAATTGTTAAACGCAAACAAAAGAAAAGCAAACTGCAAGATATATGTAAAATAAAAAACAAAAGATATTGTAGTGATTTTTCCGATAGTAACCGAACTTAATTTATTGACTGTAGAAAATTGATTGGCATATTTCTCTAATACTTTAATTTTCTTCATTTTGTTAAACAAATAATTTTTCCAGAAATCACTATCGTTGAAAATCATAAATATGAAATAGAATGCCGCAAAGAGCACTAAAAACAAACCGATTGTGATAAAATTACTAACATGATAGAATACCCGGATAAAAATAATTGAGCTTACTGAACCGAGAAACAATACAATAAGAATCGGGAAAAGTTTGTCTATAAAAGTGGCAACGGTTAATTCAACAATGTTTTTGTTACTGAACGGTATTGCCCTTCCAACATATTCTCCCAAACGCATTGGAGTGGACAATCCCGCGCTAAATCCGTAAAACAAAGAAAGCAAAATATTTCTTTTGCTTTTTTCCTTTAGCAGCGCTTTGCAAACGATTTCCCATTTTTTATATTGCAGAAAAAGATTCGGAATTAAAAGCAAAACCGCGATTCCTATTCCCCAAATATTGGCTGAAATAAAATCTTGCCAAATTTGATACGGATTAAGATGAGTTACCAAATAAAAAATTAAAAAAACCGCAATTGTAATTTTTAACGTCGTAACAATAACGTTACGATGTGCTTTGGAAAATTCCAAAAACAATGCGTTTAATATTTTCATTTATATTTCTAAAATATTTGTTTTTATTCCTTCGGTACAATTTCTGCAAATATCAATAGACTTTCTGTTTTTTAAGACTTGTTTTCTAAAACCTTGATATTTCTCGTTTTTCCAAATTTCTTTGAAACCGGTTCCGTTTAATTCACCTAAATTATGTTTGGCGTCTTTATCGAAACAACACGGAACAACTTTACCGTCCCAAGTAATTACAGCTGTCCTCCAAAGAGCAAAACAGTGATTTTTTAACTTACTTTTTAAAATTAAATTATTATTATCAACTATGTATCTCGAGTATTCAGGATTTTCCGGTAAAAAGTGTTTTGCGCTTTCAACCGACGTTACTTGCATGGTTTTCAAAGTAACCTTATCAATACCCAAACTTTTTCCGTATTTAATAACATCGTTAATTTGATGTTCATTTTGTTTCATTACAATAAATTGAAATTCCACGAAAGGAATTTTCATTTTTCTAATTTTTCTCTCACTCAAAAATTTTTTCAAACCCTCTTCAGCTTCTTTAAACGTTCCGCCGTATCTATAATTTTGATAAGTATCTTCATCAAGACCATCGATTGAAAAAATAAGTTTATCAGGCGGATTATCCAAAATAATTTTTATTAATGATTCTTTCAGCAAAATTCCGTTAGTACTTATAGATGTATATACTCTGTTTTTTCTGGCATACTCAAGCATTTGCGGCAGTTCTTTATTAATAAACGGTTCCCCTTGAAAATAAAGTTGAACATAAAATCCGGTTTCTTTTATCTCATCGATAATTGATTTAAATGTATTAAAATTCATTAATCCAAGCGGGCGTGTAAGAGCTCCCGTTCCCGACGGGCATTCCGGGCACTTCAAGTTACAAAAATTAGTCGGTTCAATTGAGTAAGATAACGGTGTTCCCCATACAACAGGCCTGCGTAATATTTTTGATATCTGAAAAGATGTTATTATTTGTATTACATTTGCAAATCTTTTAAAGGAAAAATATTTAATTAAGTTTATTTCCAATTTTATCCTTTGAGAAATGAAAGATGAACCATTCAGTTATAAGTCAAAAGTTCTTACTAAAAAATATCCACGTAAAAACCAAGTCCGAATTTCTTAATAGTTCTAAGAAAATACTCACTGAACATATTTCTTCCCGAATAATATGAGATGTACATCAGCACGCCTTTTTTAAACCAATCTCCGAATTTAAAACCGAGCATAAGATAATTATTTCCAACATACGAAGGTATTCCTCTTAAACCGAACTGATAAGCCAAAAATAAATTTGTATTACTGTTAAATGTTTTACCAAAAATCTTATCGGATGAAAGTTCAAATCCGGCAGCAAACGAATATCTCTTAATAATATCGGGGCGAATAAAAGCGGAATAAGCAAGTCCCCAATAAAGTTTAACCAAAAATTTATTTATATACTTTTCTTTGGCAATAGTAAATTCACCAAAATCCCTCGTAAAAGGGATCGGTTCAAAGTTGTCAATCCACATACCCGTACTTAAATCATAATGTCCGTCTACAAGATGAGCGCTGTTATGTATAATTCTGAACCTTCCCAATATTCTGCCGTTTTTAATTTTTTTCGAGTAGGAAATATGCCCGCCGAAGAATCCGTCTGTTGCATCAATTTGAAGTCTGCGCTCCTTAAAGCTTGTTGCCAAAGCATAAGCCATAAATTCCAATCCAACCGATATTTTAATTTGAGATTCCGGGATGTTAAATTCAAATATATCCGTCGTACCACCCAAATCCACTTTTAGATTGCCGTTATCGGTAAAATACAGTAAACCTATTCTTCCCTCTTCAAAATTTGCCCTTAACGGAAGAAAATTATACGTTTCAGGAAGAAAGTTAAATACAACTTTATTTTGGGAATAGATATTTATATTGCAAAAAATAATTATAGATACAACAAATATAATTTTGTATTTCATAAGCCCGGCTATAACAATTAAAAATAAATATTAAATTAGGAAGAAATTTAATAAACAATTTCTCCATAAGTGTAAAATAATTTCTTATTGTTTATTTTTGATAATACTAAAATTGGAGTAAACATGTTCTTAAACTTTTCCGATCTTCCGAATCATCAAAATTTATTTTTAGATTATTTATACGAATTTGAAAATGTTGAAAAATATTTTAGAAAAAATGTACGCGATAAAAACCGCTACGATGATACCTTTCAAAACATAGTTAGCTACAATCGCAAACATAAAGATTTATTAGCCGATATCATTGCCAAACAATATCGCGACCTGAAATTATCAAAGCAAACAAAAACCAATATTGAATCATTAAAATCCGGAAACACAGTTGCAATTTTAACGGGGCAGCAATTAGGCGTTTTCGGCGGACCTCTTTACACATTTTATAAAACAATTACGGCAATAAAATTAGCCGCCCATTTAAACGAACAATATGATAAATATAAATTTGTACCTGTTTTTTGGTTAGCAGGAGATGATCACGACTTT
>JALSTI010000178.1 GCA_026983795.1 Melioribacteraceae bacterium | reverse complement strand
ACCGGAAGAAGAAATTGAATTGGCTATAAGAATAAAAAAAGGCGATTCCAAAGCTTTGGAAAAATTAGTTAAATCTAATCTAAGATTTGTTGTAAGTGTTGCTAAACAATATCAAAATCAAGGTCTCTCTCTCGGCGATTTGATTAATGAGGGAAACTTAGGTCTTATTAAAGCTGCCAAACGGTTCGATGAGACAAGAGGATTTAAATTTATTTCCTATGCGGTTTGGTGGATACGGCAATCCATTCTCCAAGCCCTTGCCGAACAATCGCGTATAGTTAGACTTCCGCTTAATAGAGTAGGAACTTTGAATAAAATCGGAAAGGCTTACAGCAGTTTGGAACAAGAGTACGAAAGGGAACCAAGCGCTACGGAATTAGCGCAGGAATTAGATATGGATTTAGATGAAATTTCGGATACTCTTAAAGTTGCCGGAAGAAGTTTATCGATGGACGCACCGTTTAATCAAGGAGAAGATAACAGATTGATTGATGTTCTCTCGAATGAAGAAGATCCGTCGCCGGATACAACTTTAATGTCCGATTCCCTGCGAAGGGAAATTGAAAGAGCGCTTTCCACTTTAACGGAAAGGGAAGCCGAAGTTATTAAATTGTATTTCGGTCTGGATACGGATCACGCTTTAACACTTGAAGAAATAGGAGAGAAGTTTAATTTAACTAGAGAAAGAGTGCGTCAAATTAAGGAAAAAGCCATAAGAAGATTACGGCATACGTCAAGAAGCAGATATCTACGAACTTATTTGGGGTAAATTTTGTCAAATAAGTTTCCGATTAAATATTTGACAGTTTTATTTTTTGTTTATCTTTTGACCGGATGTTCCCCGTCAACTTCAACCCAAAGGTATAACAAACCGGTATCAAACACCCGGCAAAAAGAAAGTCCGGTAATCAGATTTACATCTAACGATGAGACTGAACATAAATCCGCTACGGCGGGTAAAGACGTTTACCGCGATCCGGGAAATTTACCTTCAAAAGAAAATTTGCCGGTAGATCCTGCAATTACAACAACTGAATTCGTTAAAAAATACGACAAAATAAAAAAACTTAGCCGTGCTTTAACTCCCCGCGAAAAAGTTTTATTTGAAATAGTTCATTATTTGGATACACCATATAAATACGGCGGAGAAAGCCGGAAAGGAATTGATTGTTCGGCTTTTACTCAAAACGTATATCAAAAATCATTGGGAATTAAATTGCCTAGAACGGCAAGACAACAATATAAAATTGGCAGGAAAGTATCTAGACTTAAGTTTGGCGATTTGGTTTATTTTGATACCCAAAGAGGAGTTTTTCCCGGACATGTTGGAATTTATTTGGGAGATTCCCTTTTTGCCCACGCCAGCTCATCTCAAGGAGTTACCGTATCTTCTTTAACTGCAAAATATTATAAAGATCATTTTGTTGGGGCAAACCGTATAAATAAAACTCTCGGTAACTAATCTCATTTCTTCCTTTATAATTTTTGAAAATAAAAATTTCTTTTTCTCGCCATAATTAATTTAGTTTACATTATAAAATTATTTTTATTTGCGGGATGAAAAATTTACTAAAATTGATATTAGTGTCGATTTAACTTATTTTTATTTTATTACAAATTAAAAAAATCCGGAGGTAAAAATGGAATACCGAATTGAGACCGATACCATGGGAGAAGTTAAGGTGCCTGCCGATAAATATTGGGGTGCACAGACCCAAAGATCGAAAGAAAATTTTAAAATCGGCGGTGAAAAATTTCCAAGGGAAATAATAAGAGCTTTAGGAATACTAAAAAAAGCCGCTGCAATGGCAAACAAACAATTGGGTATGCTGCCGGCTGATAAAGCAGATTTAATTATTAAAGCTGCCGATGAAGTAATTGAAGGTAAACTCGACGATCATTTCCCGCTTGTCGTTTGGCAAACCGGAAGCGGAACCCAAACTAATATGAATACTAATGAGGTAATTTCTAACCGCGCTATTGAAATGGCCGGCGGTAAAATGGGCAGCAAAGATCCTATTCATCCGAACGATCATGTTAACAGAGGACAATCATCTAACGATACTTTTCCTACCGCAATGTATATAGCGGCTGTTGAACAAGTTAATCACAGATTAATTCCTATGTTAACCAAACTTCGCGATACTCTCGAAGCCAAATCGAAAGAATTTAGCGACATTATTAAAAACGGAAGAACCCATTTAATGGATGCAACTCCTCTTACTTTGGGTCAGGAATTTTCAGGTTACGTGCAAAAGTTAAATAACGGTTTGGCAAGAATAAATGCTGCTTTACCAAGGCTTTCAGAGTTAGCGCTCGGTGGAACTGCCGTTGGAACCGGATTAAATACTCACAAAGATTTCGCAGAACTTTCGGCAAAGATTATATCGGAATTAACCGGACTCAAATTTACTTCGGCGCCAAACAAATTTGAAGCCCTTGCCGCTCACGATGCGATAGTTGAATTTAGCGGGGTTTTAAATACCATCGCCGGTTCTCTTTTCAAAATTGCAAACGATATTCGTTGGATGGGTTCAGGTCCCAGAAGTGGAATAGGCGAATTAATTCTTCCCGCAAACGAACCCGGCAGTTCAATTATGCCCGGTAAAGTTAATCCTACTCAAGCCGAAGCAATGACTATGGTTTGCACTCAAGTAATGGGTAACCACACTACTATTACTTTTGCCGGCGCAAGTGGAAATTTTGAATTGAATGTTTACAAACCGGTTATGATTTATAATTTGCTGCAATCAATAAGACTTCTTGCCGATGCATCAAGCAGTTTTTGCGACCACATGGTTGCAGGCATAGTTCCCAACAGAGAACGAATTGACCAATTGCTGAAAAATTCTTTAATGTTAGTAACCGCTCTTAATCCTTATGTGGGATATGACAATGCCGCTAAAATCGCTAAGAAAGCATATAAGGATAATCAATCATTGAAGGAAGCTGCAGTTGAATTGGGAATTCTCACCGCCGAACAATTTGACGAGTATGTCCGGCCTGAAAAGATGATTGGTCCGAAAGAAGATTAATAAAATTAATACTGCCGGAAAAACCTAATCCGGCAGTGTTTTTCCCTTTAGATTTTTTACTTTTCTAAATGGTTTATCGTTTTAATTATTAATTTAATTGCGGTTTTTAACTATTTGAATTTTTCCTTCCGCTTTTTTGTGGTTTGATTTATAAAAATAAAAATATTAATTTGAATCAATTATCTTATTATATCATTTATTATATAGGGGGTTGTTATGTCAGATCCTGTTATTGCTCAAAAATCACCGTTTGTTCAAAATGTAAAACCGGGCAAGTATGCGTGGTGTGCATGCGGTAAATCTTCAAACCAACCGTTTTGCGACGGTTCACATAAAGGAAGTGAATTTTCTCCGGTAATTGTTGAAATTGCCGAAGAGAAAACTGTTGCTTGGTGTGGTTGTAAACATTCCAACAACAAACCTTTCTGCGATGGAACCCACAGCTCATTATGAGTGTTTTAATAAATCTTTTTAATTCTCAAAAGCGGACCGGATGTTTAACTTAAACGGTTCGGTCTCGCTTCTTTTTGCAATCATAGAATTAATTTTTATTATTGTAATTAGAATTAAAGCCGCCCGTAACCGCGTAAATAATCTCTCTTTGATTTTATTGATATTGTTATTCATTTATCAAGCAATTGAATTTTTAATATGTGGGGTGGGATTAACTTCCTCGTTTGTTGTTTATCTGGCATTTTTCGATATCAGTTTTTTACCGCCGTTAGCCCTTTATACGGTTCTGGAGTATTGGGGTTTAAACCACAAAGTTAATTTGCTTCTATTTTTACCGGCTCTTTCTTTTGTTATTTATTATCCGGCAATTATAGATAAATTTGTAGTAACAAAGTGTACCGTTACCTATGCGGCATATAATTATCCGCTCGGATTTTTATACGGAATCTTTTATTATTTGCCTATTCTAATACTTATAATTTTTCTTACAATTAAAGTTTCAAAGAAAAAAAAGAGTAATAAAGTTTACTTAAGTAAAATTTTATTATGGGGATATTTAATAGCTTTTGTTCCCGGTGTGTTAATCACAAGATTGGTCCCGGGAATGCTGGAAGCCGTGGAAAGTATTTTATGTAAATTTGCTTTCATACTTGCGCTATTCATTACATATTTTATCCTTAAAAATAAATCCGGAAATTTACACGGAGTCAAATCATAAATTTGTTTTAGTTAATTGTTATAATAAAGTCTATTATTTTTTCGATTTAAATTGTCGTATAAACTCCAATTATTATCCTGCAAAATTTCTAAATTGCATGTCATAAAATTATTTTTTCTGAAAGTGAAAAAGGGTTAAAATATGAGCAATAATGAAAGTAATATTGAGTTAAAAAGTATCAATACAATAAGATTACTTGCGGTTGACGCAATTCAAAAAGCAAATTCCGGGCATCCGGGTATGCCGATGGGCTGCGCGCCGATTGGTTATTTGCTTTATAAAAAAATTATGAAACATAATCCTGCTAATCCGGACTGGATTGGTCGCGATCGATTTGTTCTTTCAGCCGGACATGGCAGTATGTTACTCTATTCTTTGCTTCATCTTTCAGGTTACCAAGTATCTATGGATGATATTAAAAATTTTAGACAATGGGGAAGTATTACTCCGGGTCACCCTGAATATGGATTGACTCCCGGCGTTGAAACTACTACGGGTCCGTTGGGTCAAGGATTTTCCAACGCAATTGGAATGGCTGCGGCTTCAAAGTTTCTTGCGGCCAAATTTAATAAAAATGATTTCAAGATTTTTAATAATACAATTTATGCAATTGCGGGCGACGGTGATTTAATGGAAGGAATTTCACAAGAAGCGGCTTCTTTTGCAGGGCATAACGGTTTAGATAATTTGATTATATTTTATGATAACAATCATATAACAATCGAAGGAAAAACATCTCTTGCATATTCGGACGATGTTAAGAAAAGATTCGAATCATTAAACTGGAATGTTTTGCATGTAAATGATGTAAATAATCTTGATGAATTGGAAACGGCAATACATAATGCGCAAAATGAAAAAAACAAACCCACCTTAATTATTACAAATACCGTTATCGGTTATGGTAGTCCAAACAAGCATAACACAGCTAAAGTTCATGGCTCGCCTTTGGGAGAAGAGGAAGTAAAATTAACAAAAGAAAATTTGGGATGGGATCCCGGTAAAGAATTTTATGTGCCGGATGAGGTTTACGCGCATTTTAACGAAGTTAAGGTAAAAGGTGAAAATTATGAGAGAGAATGGAATAGTGTATTCGAAAATTATAAATCAAAATTTCCGGGAGAAGCCGGATTATTAATAAAAATTATGAATGGCAATTTCGGAAACGTATGGTTGTCTCATTTACCGGTTTTCGAAAACTACAATGAAGTAATAGCTACCCGGGCTGCTTCGGGCAAAGTTATAAATGCAATAAAAGATTATTTGCCAACTCTTATTGGTGGCTCGGCTGATCTTGCACCATCAACTAACACATTAATGGATAACGAGGATGCATTTGGAAAAACTAATTTTGCCGGGAGAAATTTTCATTTCGGAATTCGTGAGCACGGAATGGCGGGTATTCTTAACGGAATGGCTTTGTTTAGTGGTGTAATTCCTTACGGGGCAACTTTCTTGGTGTTCTCCGACTATTTGCGACCTTCAATAAGACTGGCGGCAATTTCAAAAATACGACCGGTTTATGTTTTTACACATGACAGCATTGGTCTTGGCGAGGACGGACCTACGCATCAACCGGTGGAGCATCTTGCTTCGTTGCGCGCAATTCCGAATTTTGTGGTTATACGTCCCGCAGATGCAAATGAAACCGTTGCCGCTTGGAAGTATGCAATTAATCACAAAGGCGGACCGGTTGCACTTGTTTTAACCCGTCAAAAACTTCCTATATTAGACCGTACAAAATATACCGCTGCGGAAAATTTAAAAAAGGGAGCTTATATTATTAAAGAATCAAAAGAAAATCCCGGTGTAATTTTAATGGCAAGCGGATCTGAAGTTTATCTCGCTCTAAAAACAGCCGAAAAGTTAGAAGCAGAAGGGAAAAATGTTAGAGTTGTTAGTTTTCCCAGCTGGGAATTATTCGAATTACAATCCGAAGAGTATAAAAATTCAGTGCTTCCCAAAAACGTAAAAACCAAAATTTCTATCGAAGCCGGAGTTTCCCAAGGTTGGGAAAAGTATATTGGCGAAGACGGAATTAGCATTGCGATTGACGGTAAATACGGAGCAAGCGCGCCCGGCAAAACTTTGTTCGAGAAATACGGATTTACCGCGGATGAAATAGTTAGAAGAGTGAAAAGTAAAGGATAAAATCTTTTATAATATCCGGTTTTGAAGTTAGTGGAATTAAGTTTCCTATTATCCAACTAAAAAAATGATTAAAATTATAATTATTTGAATTGAAATTTGTTATAAGAGGTAATTTATAGCAAAAAATCCGCCAATAAGCAAAACCGTAAAAGCCAGTGCCAACCAGTCAAAATATTTGTCTATAAAGGTTTTTATTTGCTCGCCGAATTTCCAAATTAAAAACGAAACAAGAAAAAATCTTCCGGCTCTGCTAATAACCGATGCGAGAATAAATAAAAACAGATTAATATCAAAAGCACCGGCTGAAATAGTAAAAACTTTATATGGAATAGGTGTAAATCCCGCAGTAAAAATTATCCAAAAATTCCATTTATCGTATAAAGCTTTAACGTCGTAAAATATTTTTTGATCAAAACCCGGAATGTTATGATAAAAAAATTGTGCAATTGAAGAAAATTGACCCGGAGCGCTCCACCAAACAAAATGACCTATGGAATAGCCTAACAAAGCGCCCGTAACGGAAGCTAAAGTGCAAAGGAAAGCAAAATTAAATGCTTTTTTTCTTGCGCCCAAAACTAACGCAATCAGTAATGCATCGGGTGGAACGGGGAAAAAAGAAGCTTCTGCAAACCCTAATAAAAATAATGCTATTGGTCCGTACGGCGTTTCCGCCCAATGCAGTACCCAATCGTATATTTGTCTAACCCATTTCATCGGTTTCTAAGCAATAAATTATTTTTAATTTGAAGTTTGGTAAAATTCTAAAAATAAAAACCTAATATGAAGAAAATTTTTATTAATGCAAATGTATAAATCACATTTAATATACGGGAGAGCAGCGAAAGATTAAAGATGTAACGTAACTAAAAATCTGCTTCGCCGGTAAACAGTCGGATATTCATGATTTTTCACAGGAATCCCGGTTCCGCTTAAATAACCGGGCATTAATTTTTAATTTTCCGGAAGTGTTTATTGATAAATATTTTAGTCTATTTTTTGAATAATTTTATTATTTTAAATGGTCTTTCACTTTATACTAGAAAATTTTAGTTATTTTAAATTATCCGGGAGAATAAAATGCCAACGCTGTCTGAATTTAAAACCATTCCAGATATTTTTAAGTATTTAACCGAAACTTATGCTGAAAAGAACGGTAAAAACAAACCTGTTTTCAAACATAAAATAAAAGGTAAATATGTTGATGTAAGCTATAAACAGTTCCGGGAGGAAACCGAAAATTTTGCGTTCGGTCTTGCAAAATTAGGAATTAAAAGAGGAGATAAGGTCGCATTAATTTCTGAAAACAGAGTGGAATGGGCATATTCGGATAATGCAATTTTAGGACTCGGCGCAATTAACGTACCTCTTTATCCAATTTCTACAGCCGATACCGTACAATTCATTCTTAATAATTCCGAAGCAAAAGGAGTAATTGTTTCTACCGAATTTCAATTGAATAAAGTTCTAAAAGTTAAATCGAAATTAAAATATTTAAAATTTATTGTAGTTATGAACGAAATTAAACAACAAAAACCGGATCATACTTATATGTTTAATGAAGTTCAGGAGTTGGGAAAAGAATTTAAAAGGGAAAACGAAAACTTATTTAATGATAATTTGAACCTTGCGCGCGAAGACGATATTTGCACAATTATATATACATCGGGAACAACCGGGGAACCTAAAGGCGTTTTATTGACCCACAAAAATATTATTTCCAATGTAAATGCAGCGCATAAAATATTTGATATAGGTGAAAGCGATGTTTTTCTTTCGTTTCTTCCTTTGAGTCATGTGTTTGAAAGAATGGCCGGGTATTATACCGCTTTAGCCGGCGGGGCAACTGTTGCTTATGCGGAAGGAATTGAAAAAGTTGCTACTAACATGGTGGAAATAAAACCAACGTTAATGACTGCAGTTCCAAGACTTTTCGAAAGAATTTATTCGCGTATAAAAAGGAATATCGATAAAGAATCTCCGAAAAAACAGAAAATATTTCAATGGGCAATTGAAATTGGAAAAGAATATGCCGAAGCGAAAAGATATCACGAATCGGTTCCCGTTTTATTAAATGTAAAACATAAATTGGCAGATAAATTAGTCTTTGCTAAAATCCGTGAAAAAACCGGCGGGAGACTTAGATTTTTTATTTCCGGAGGCGCAGCCTTATCCCGTGAACTCGGTCAATTTTTCGAAGCCATCGGAATTTTAATTATTGAAGGTTACGGTTTAACGGAATCTTCGCCTGTTATTGCGGCAAACAGACTTAACGATTATAAATTTGGAACCGTGGGTAAACCGTTGCCGGGAGTTGAAGTTAAAATAGCGCAGGACGGTGAAATTTTGGCTAGCGGTCCGAATATTATGCAAGGTTATTATAAAAATAAAAAGGAAACCGACGAAGTTCTGAAAAACGGTTGGTTGCATACAGGCGATATTGGGGTTTTTGATGCCGAGGGATTTTTAATTATTACCGATCGAAAAAAACATCTATTTAAAACTTCAGGCGGAAAATATGTAGCCCCTACTCCAATAGAGAATATGTTTCTCGCAAGTAAATATATTGATCAATTTGTTTTAATTGGCGATAGAAGAATGTTTTTAACTGCATTAATTGTTCCCGATTTTGAAGCTTTGAAAGAATATGCCGATTCTCATCGTATTGCGTATAAAAACGAAGAAGAACTTGTGAAAATGAAACAGATAAATGAATTATTGAATAAAGAATTTGGTGAGTTCCAAAAAAACTTGGCTAATTACGAGAGAATACGGAAATTTACCTTGCTCGAAAAACCGTTTACTATTGAAAACGGAGAGGTTACGCCTTCACTTAAAATCAGAAGGAAAGTGATTGAAGAAAGATACGCAAACCTGATTGACGATATGTATAAATCAATTCAAAAAGCATAGCTTATTCAACAAAGATAGATGATGCGGTAAAAATTTTATTCTTTTTTAAGAATTGTCACAATTTTTGCAATTATCATCTTACTTTTAATCTAATAATACTATTACCCTGAGCTGACAACTAAGTTTCATTAAAATAATAAAATATTTAATAATATAAACATTAATATAACTTTCCAAACCGGATAAAGAGTGTGAGAATGCAAATGCAAACTATTTTAGCGCTCTGTTGACTTTTATTAAAACCGGTTGACAACAATCTTTAATTGCTCTTCTATAAATTTTATTATATAAAAATATAATACATCCTTTTATGAATTAATTTCAAGTTAAAATTCCTGTTATGCTTGTAACATTTTTTATTTTCAGTTGTAAAATATATGTTTTTCTGAAGGGTTTATGACGAACGAAATACGGTGAGATTATGAAAAAGGTAAATTACTGGATTTTTTTATTAACAACAGTATTGATAGTTTTAATACTTTTTTATCCATCCCAAACAACCGCTCAATATTTTGGCAGAAATAAAGTTCGATACGAATCCCCGGAATTTAAAGTTTATCATACGGAACATTTTGATATATATTATTACAACGAGGAAGCCAGGGCGGTAAAATATGTTGCCGCAATGGCGGAGAGATGGTTTGCGCGTCATTCGGAAGTATTGAACGATACTCTTTCCGGTAAGCAAGCTATAATTCTATATGATGGATTCTCTCAATTTTCAGAAACTAATGTTAGTCAAGGTTTTATTGGACAAGGAACCGGCGGTTTTACTGAACCGTTTATGAGAAGGGTTGTGCTTCCGTTTGCAGGTCCGCTTTCCGAAACCGATCATGTTGTGGGACATGAATTGGTTCATGCTTTTCAATTTGATATAACAAGTAAAAACAACTTATCGAATGCGGGATTGCCTGCGGCAGCGAGAATGCCGCTTTGGTTTATAGAAGGAATGGCGGAATATTTATCGCTCGGTCCTGACGATCCGTTCACTTCCATGTGGATGAGGGAAGCGGCATTATCTAAATTACCTGCAATTTCCGATTTAAATAATCCCAAATATTTTCCATACCGGTTTGGTCAATCTTTGCTTGCGTATATCAGCGGAACTTACGGCGAACAATCAATACAAAAAATATTAAGAAGCGCAGCAAAATTAGGAAGCGTGAATGCGGCAATAGACAGCGTTTTACATATTTCGCCTGATTCGCTATCCGAAAAATGGCATGCCGCTATTCATGCTCAGTTTGATCCTTTACTTAGCATTACGTCAAAACCGGAAGAGTATGGTAAAGAATTAATAGAAGGAAAAGAAGGGGAGCAGTCGTTAAATGTCTCGCCGTCTCTTAGTCCCGACGGTAAAAAGTTTGTGTTTTTTTCCTCCCGCGACCTTTTTGCGGTTGATCTATATTTGGCAAATGCAAAAACCGGTGAAATTGAAAAGAATATTTTTCGTAAAGAGCTTAATACGCATTTGCAAAATTTGGAGTTTATTAATTCAACGGGTACTTGGTCGCCCGATAGTAAAAGGTTTGGGTTTGCCGCAGTTGAAAATGGAAGACCTGCGCTCACAATTATAAACGTTGAGAGCGGAGATATCGTTCAAACTGTACGTTTTCCTAAACTTGCCGAAATTTTTACGCCTGCTTGGTCGCCCGACGGAAAATATATAGCTTTCTCGGCAATTGAAGGCGGTTTTTCTAACTTATTCCTATATGATTTGGTTAATAAAAAACTTTCTAAACTTACCGATGATGTTTACGCCGAACTTCAACCTGCTTGGTCGCCCGATGGAAAAAGTCTGGTATTTGTTACAGATAAATTTTCTACACAATTAGAAAACTTAAAAACCGGAAATTTTGAACTTGCACTACTTAATCTTAATCAAAATAAAATGATTGAATTACCCGGTTTTGCCGGAGCTAAAAATATAAATCCGCAATGGTCTCCTGACGGTAAAAGTATTTTTTTTATTGCAAATCCTTACGGCATCAGTAACATATATAGAATTGATCTAACAAATAACAGAATATACCAAATTACTAATCTGTATGGCGGGGTAACGGGAATTACTCATTTAAGTCCGGCTATTTCAGTCGCAAAAAACACTAAAAAATTAATTTACAGCGTTTTCGACAAAGGAAATTACAGTATTTACTCAATCGATTCACTTGCGGTTTTATCTGGTGAAACACCCGTCTCTGTATTAATTGCTTATA